>CALANA010000192.1 GCA_937925925.1 uncultured Chloroflexales bacterium
GGGGTAGCAGTGATGCGTTCTTTGAGCTTACGGAAATCGGCGCTGATGCTGTCGAGGCGCTGCTCGATGGCCGGGTCGGGCTGTAGTCCCTGGATTTCGCGGTGATAGGCCGCGATGATCGCCGCCATCGCAAACGACTCACCCACCGCTACTTTGATCAGATAGGCCAGCACCAGGAGCGCCAGCACCGACCATGCGGCCACCGGGGTGGAAACGGCCGATAGCACCAGGCCCACCGGTGCTGCTATCAGTACCATCACGACCACAAACGGCACATAGCTCAGGAGCATAAGCGCCACTGCATTGATCAGCAGCGGTTTCCAGACCATGGCATACAGAATAATGCCATCTTTCGCGCTTTTCCAAAGATTCGGATCACGTTGCCAGAAGGCGCGCGCCAGAATCGCCTCATCAATATAGGTCGTGGCATAGCGGATCACGCGGTTGGCGACGTTTGCCAGTTGGCGCATCTCGTTGCCGGGGATCCAGGAGGCGATCGAATAGACGGTGCTGGTAAACGAACACAACACACCTTTCACCAGCGTATCGGCCACAAACATCACGCTGACATCGCCAAAGCGTTCTTGCACCTGTTGCTTGCCCCACGCCAGTTGACTCTGACCGGCAGGTAACTGCCCATGGGTCAGCAGTTCGCCCATCACTACCAGGTGCGCGGCCTTAATTACGTAGAAGACATAGCGGTAGGCGAGGTTATAGATCGGCGACATAGCACCCAACCCAACAATGACGACGATCAGGGCCAACAAGCCGTGAATGGCATTCAGCAAAACCGCCAGGCCGATGACCGCTGCCAGGTAGATTAACGTAGCAATCCAGAAGACCAGGTAGACTCCCAGTTGAACCAGTAGAATCGGAGTCGTCTGCCAGACCAGTTGCAACGCTGTGCCCAGTTGTAAAGATTTACGCATCACGGATTCTCCTCTTGAGCTTATAACGATACCAATGCGGCAAACAACAATGCCAGAGAGGAGCGCTATTAGGAAATTGCAAGGAGAGGAAGCGCACGGAACCGCCACCAGTGAGACCAGAAGTGGCGATATTGTTGTATACCGACCTGCCTGTGGCTTTAGTATAGCTACCGGGGGAGTGGGGCGCAAATGAGAATATTGTTATACCAGCACCTGTTCACATTCGGGGGAACGTGCCTGCCTGGGAGTGCGGGCATCTTGCCCGCGCATGTGCGGTGGAGGACGGGACGCTCTCGTTTCCTGGAGAAAAAGGAACGTGTACGACAGAGCTTCCCCCCAAAGGTGAACATTTACCTATATTACTTTGTTTGTTTGAGAATAGACTGGTATAATAGCGCTAAAATTGCTACCTGTTCAGGTACTGTGAAGAGTCATATGAACATCCACGTTTGGGAACAAATCCGAGAAGAAGCAACACCTCGAACAAACCGCTGACCTGCTCGCGCAGCAGGAATTGTCTGCTTAACTTTTCAAGGTGCAAAAAGTGTCACCAATTTCACCCATAAGATGACCCATTCCCGAAAAGGCGCGAGGCTGAAGCCATCGTGCTGAAAGGGTCAAGCCCTAGGTGACGCTGACTGGTGACAACTCCTTCTAGGTCGCCACCCGCTGTGCAGAATGCGCCTCAGCGGTTTCAGCTCCTTCAGCGGGTCAGTGATTCAAAGGCACTGAGGCGCTGATGAGTGGGATTGAATCGCTGAGGCGCTGATAGTACTGAAGGCGCTGAGGGGAACGACGCGGTCTTGAAGCGCCAGGGCGTGAGATTGAAGCGCTGCGGCGTTGATGACGCTGACTGGCGACAACTTCTTCTGGGTCGCCACCCGCTGTGCAGAATGCGCCTCAGCGGCTCAGCTCCTTCAGCGGGTCAGCGATTCAAAGGGCACTGACCTGCCGTGCAGAATGCGCCTCAGCGGCTCAGCTCCTTACGGTACCTGCCAACCTACTCGCCGGATTTGTCGCCAATTGAGTTGGCATGTGCCAAGATGAAAGCGGCATTGCGGCGGGCGGCCGCTCGCCGCCGTGATACGTTGGAGATCGCCATCGCCGTCGCGTTGTCGGATAGTACGCCCGCTGATGCGCGTGCCTTTTTCAAGCATTGTGGCTATCACTTTCTTCCCGATATGGATCAATGGTGTTGCTCTTCGCTATAAGGTGTAGCCATGACTACTTACTCTTATTCTGAAGCTCGTGAACGACTTTCGGTTTTGCTGGAAAGAGCATTATGAGAAGGTCAAGTCAAATTAAGAAGTCGTGATGGGCGAATCTTTATTATTCGACCGGAACGTCCTCCAAAAACCTGGCCGTTTGACGTGCAAAACGTAAAACTTCCCATGTGTGCGCGTGCCGACGCGAAGCGTCGGCACGCGTATGAAATGAAGGGATTATGCCGTCTGGGGCGGGAAAATTGCGTTGGTAGGGCACTGGGGAATACAGCGTACCGCTGAGACATTCTGGCAATTGTTGCACAGCGCGGGATCGATGACATACGTGGCATCTGTCGCATGGGCACTGATGGCATTGCGCGGGCACACTGGGCGACAGGCATCACATACGACACATTTGGCTGGCTCAATCCAATGGGTGGCTTGCTGAGACATAGTATTCACTCCTTGACTATATGTTACTTGACGGTAACTTCTTACTTTTGTCTAATGAGTCTAGCATAGCAGGTCGTACCACCCTTAGTCAACATTGGTTTTGCAAGATAGGCAGGCCTAATCCGATATGTTGCCACCACGCCCGTAGATCCACTTTTTGCTTATTCTGCCTGGAAATACTGCTCTACGATCGAACTCATGGTACTGAGCAGGGAACGTTCTGTAAATAGCGCAAAATCTGAGTTTGTTTTCTGGATACGATGACCGTTGCCTGGTAGCTCGTCATCAAATAACTCGACCATGGTCGATGGTAGCAGTGGTTCAGGTTGAACCTGGTCTAACCAACGCTAAATTTGGTGTACTGTCGTTGATAGGGTGGATGAAAGCCGATGACGATATCTTCTGGTGGGACACCTAACTCCATCAATCGATTTGCAATACCCTCTTCGGTTCCATCATATTGCACCCAGATCTTATTGTTACGAATATCCACATGCAGGATGGTTCCATGAATGCGTTGATGCTTATTCCAGCCCACTGATAACAATTGATAGTGGTCTTTTGTTGTATCGTAGATGGTTTCCAATTCTACATCGCCGTAAGCTGGTTTATACTGGCTATACTCGTTAAGAATATCCTGAATATACGTTCGATACTGTGCTAGTCGATCCATTCTACCACCTCCTGCGTTGCAGCATCATACACCAGCAAGGCAAGTTGGTATTGTGCAACAACCGTACGTACAAAGGGCAACGCGAAAAATGTTTGGTATGGTTCAAGCGGTACCGCCAGGTACAGGCGTCGTTGTGGCTCCTGTTGCGTAAGTGCCGTTCGATAATTGAGGAATTGACCTAGCGCGACATGAAAGTCTGTGATGAGCGATGGCCCAAGAAAATTTTTGATCTCAACAGCAATTTGCTGCTGGCCTTTCTGTGCTGCGAGCAGTTTCTCGGCACCCAGATCAACGTACATATCGACACCGCCGACTTGCAACACAAAAGGGTCGTCGGTTATGTACCATTGATCCTTAAGCAAAGCTGCCGTGACCGCTTGATGAAAAATATCGCGTGCTGACATTGCCTACTACCTCTCCGAACATAAGCGTTAGAAGCTATTATAGCACAGCAGTCAGATCTTCAACGGATGGGATAGGAAAAGTTGCTGATCTGCTTCACTGCGACCTGGCAATGACCGCAATGCCACATACTACCTCACGCCCGCTCGCCAAAGGTCAGCGCCGGATTCTCGCGCACACAGTAGGCCAGATCCCACTCCGACGGAAAGAGAACAACCAGGTTGCCCTGCCGATCCTGCACGTGCTTGACTCGCGAGGGCCAGGTGGCGCGTTGCAGCATTTCCGGCTCGCCCGTGATCCAGCGCGCACAGTCAAACGCCATCCGCTCGATTGTCGTCTCCACGCCATACTCGGCATGCATGCGTGCCTGGGCCACGTCAAACTGGAGATCGCCTATTGCGGCCAGGATCGGTTCGCGCCGCAGGCTCTCGGTGTCATAGAAGACCTGGATAACGCCCTCGGCCTCGAGTTGGGCCATGCCCTTGACAAACTGCTTATAGCGCCCCACATTGGTGTTGTGCATAATGGCAAAGCGTTCAGGTGGAAAGCGTGGGATGGCGTCGTAGTGCAGTGGCTCACCGGCGCAGAGCGTATCGCCAATCACAAACAGGCCGGGATTGGTCACGCCCACCACATCACCGGGTAGCGCCTCGCTCACCGTCTCGCGCTCGCGGGCAAAGACGCGATGCGGGCGAGTCATGCGGATCGAGCGTTGCAGTCGGGGATGATAGACGTTCATATCCTTCTCAAAGCGCCCGGAACAGACGCGAATAAAGGCCATACAGTCGCGGTGCAGCGGATCCATGTTGGCCTGGATTTTGAACACAAAGCCTGAGAACGGCTCCTGGATGGGATCGATCAGGCCACGATCACTGTGGCGGGCGGCGGGCGGTGGGGCCAGCGCCAGCAACGCCGCCAGAAATGGCTCGATCCCGAAGTTATTCAGCGCACTGCCAAAGAAAACCGGTGTCACATCACCGGCAAGAAAGGCGGCCTTGCTAAACGTTGCGCCCGCGCCCTCTAGCAAGGCCACTTCGTCACGCAGTTGGCGGCAAGCATTGGCCCCAATCACCTCCGCCAGCGTCGGGTCGTTGATGTCGGTGACTTGCACCGGAGCGCGATGCTGGCCGTGCGCCGTGCGCTCGAAGCGCAGCACGTGGTGGTGTTCCAGGTCATACACGCCCTGGAAGTCGCCACCATTGCCGATCGGCCAGTTTAGCGGCACCGCGCCGATCTGCAACACGCGCTCAATTTCGTCCAGCAATTCCAGTGGATCGCTCCCCGGTTGATCAAGCTTGTTGATAAAGGTCAGGATGGGAATCTGGCGCATGCGGCAGACCTCAAACAGTTTGCGCGTCTGGGCCTCAATGCCTTTGGCGGCATCAATCACCATCACCGCACTGTCAACCGCCATCAAGGTGCGGTAGGTGTCCTCGCTGAAGTCCTGATGCCCCGGTGTATCCAGCAGGTTAAAGTGATGCTCCTGATAGGTGAACTGCAGGACGGTGGAGGTAATCGAGATGCCGCGTTCGCGCTCCATCGCCATCCAGTCCGAGGTAGCGTGGCGCTGGCGCTTGCGGGTGCGTACCGCGCCAGCCAGATCGATGGCATTGGCATACAGCAGCAATTTCTCTGTGAGTGTCGTCTTGCCCGCGTCCGGGTGCGAGATAATGGCGAAGGTACGTCGCTGCGCAACGGCCTGGCTGAGCATGGTATGTTTGGTTGATGTGAGATTGGTCACAATAGTATTTATCCTTCAAATCTATCGAGCAAATGATCGCTGGTTGTCGTTGATACCGTCGATGCCACGGCCAGCGGGGGCTGAAAAGCGGCAACCAGCGCCGCGCACACAATTGGGATGAGCAACAGCAGCAGCAACGCAGTCTGGTAGTTGCCCATCATTTGCTGCAGCAACGCCAGCGGCAGCGGGGCAATGGCCGCTCCAGTGATCATCACCATCGCGGCGGCACCCTGCACCCGGCCCAGACCATGCCGTCCATAGTAGTGCGCCCAGGCCACCCCCGACGTAATGCTCTGCAACCCGGACGTAGCGCCGAGCAAGGTGGCATAGATGCTCGCGCTCCACGCGCTGCTGACGGTGAGCAGCCAGCCGATAGCGACGGCCATAAGACCCATATTGAACAGGATAACATATTTTGGCCCGAAGCGTTCAATCAGGAAGCCACTCAACAGCGTTGTGCCGGCAGCCGCAATGGCGAAAGGCATGAAAATACTGGCGGACACAGCCGCACTCAGGTTGCGTTCGGCCAGGATAGATGCCTGGTGAAAGACAAGCGCGGTGATCAAGAATGGACTGGCAGCCAGCGGTAGCGCCAGCAGCCAGAACGCTAGCGTGCGCAATGGTGGCCGGGCGACTGGCAATCGTACGGCGGTATGTTCCTCGTGCTGCTCGCTGGCAGGTGGCGTGGCCGCCCCATCGGGATAGAGGCCAATCGACTCCGGTCGGTCGCGGACGATCACAATCGCCGCCGGGATGATCAGTACCCAGACCATCACCCCCAGAGCGCTGTAAGCCTCGCGCCACCCCCACGCCGTCACCAGCGCCTGAGTGATCGGCGGCAACAGCGCGTTCGAGGCGGCGATGCCCAGCATCACCACCGCCATAGCGCGTCCACGATAGGCCACAAACCACTGCGCGGCGAGCAGCGTGGCGAGGACAGGCAGCGATCCCTGGCCGAGCGCTCGCAGCGCGGCAAAGCTGATCAGCAGACCGAGCGGGCCGCGAACGGCTGCCATGCCCAGGCAGAAGCTGCCAAACAATAACCCGACCAGCATCAAGACTCGGCGTGTGCCGTAGCGGTCGGACAGGCGGCTGACCCAGAAGGTCATCAGGGCGCTAAAGGCCGTGCCGCAGGCGTACAGCAGCGACAGAAAGGGGCGCGAGAGACCGGTATCGATCAGAATTGGATCGATCACCACCGAAAAAACATAGGACTGACCCGGCCCGGAGGCAAAGGTGGCAAAGGCCGCAACTATGACGATGGCCCAGCCATAAAATGGCAATCGGGACGGTAAAACTCTCGTTCTTACATAGTGAAACAATACAGACCTGCTATTCATAATCGAGACGAACCCTTACGTTGCACAGGCATCCATTGCCTGTGCTGCAAGCGCCAGGGCACCCATTTTTCGTCTTCTTTTTACCATCAGGGTGATTTACGGGTGTGTCTGGTGATACTTCACACACGAATGGCTATAGTATACAATAGAAATGACGTGCGCATCAATGCGGGAATAATGATAGCAAGCCTATTGCAATTGTAATCGTGAAGTCCAGGCTTCAGCCTGGACGAAGCTAGACCAGGCGAAAGCTGCTGGTCTTCACAACTCATTTAGGATTTGCTATATCGGGAGGCGTCGCTCAGGCCATTACGACGGTTTATGCCGTGTATAGATCGTGCTATCGGCAGACTTCCTGACGAAAGCCCAGACGCTGGAAGAGGCGGATGGAGCGGCTATTGGGTGCGTCAATGTCAGCATACAAGCGATCTAGCTGTAGTTGGGTAAATCCAAACTCGATGACGGGTTCCAAGGCTGCACGCATCAGTGATTGCTCCCAGTAAGCTTGGTGTAAGATACAACCGACTTCAGCCGCATTCCGCTGATCATTAAATGAGTGAAAACCACAGTTGCCAATCACCTGTGAGCCAGTGGGAAAGGAAATGCTATGCTCGAATTGCAGGATCGATTCCGTGGCACGCTGCTGGGCGTTGCCATTGGTGATGCACTGGGTGCGCCTTTTGAGGGCCAGTTGCCCGGTGACTGGCCCACGCTGCTCCAGCGCCAGCAGGAGCTTGTACCGAGGCGGTATACCGATGATACGCATATGACTATCGGGATGGCCGAGTCGCTGACTGCCAGAGGCGGCTTTGATGGCGCGGATATGGTCACGGTGTGGGCACGGCATTTTGCCGAGGAACCCTGGCGCGGCTATGGTGCTGGCCCGCCGCAGATCTTTCGGCTTATCGCCCAGGGTATGGCCTGGGATCAGGCAGGCCATACCCTGTTCGGTGGTGCAGGCTCGCTGGGTAATGGGGCCGCAATGCGAGTAGCACCAGCGGCGCTGCTGGCGTTCACCGATCTGGAAAAGGTGGCGCACCTGGCGCGGCAGACTAGCATGATTACGCACACCCATGCGTTGGGAGTGGAGGGTGCGGTATTACAGGCAGTGACGCTGGCGTTTCTGCTGCAACATCCGCCGGGCACAGCGCTTGATGTGAGCGCATTGCTGACCATGCTCCGCACCGTGGCGCGTGAGCCGGAATACAGGGAAAAGATTGATCGCATCGAGGCGTTGCTGCCGTCCGGTACGCCAGCGGAAGTGATTGACCAGTTGGGGCATGGCATTGCCGCCCTCGAGTCGGTGCCGACGGCGATCTACGCCTTTTTGCGCCACCGTGAGTCGTTTGCGTCCGTGGTGATCTATGCCATCAGTCTCGGTGGCGACGCCGATACGATTGCAGCCATGGCCGGGGCGCTGGCGGGGGCCTATCTTGGCGTGACAGCGATCCCTGCCCACTGGCGTGAACAGGTGGAGGGGGCAGCATATTTGCAAGAACTGGCTGACCGGTTGCTGGCGCTGGCTCTTCCTCGTGCGTGAGCCGTGCGGCCCTGTCTGAAAAACGGGCTGTGCCAGCCCTGGTGGTTGACCAGCGTGATGGTGTAGAATTTGTTGTTACGGCGTTTCTCGTTTCTGACACCGTAGCAACGACGAAAGTCGCTCCTACATACTCTGCATATGCAGTGTGGCTGACCAGTGTCCCGACCGGGTGTGATCCGCTGCGTCACACCTGGTCGGGCCTGTTTTTGAGACAGGTTCTGGGTGGTACCGTCCGTCAATAATTAGGCGCTACCCCGGATCACCTGACTGCCCCAACGCCAGCGCTCCGATATTTCAATCTTCCACTGCCCAACGCAATCCATGTTGCAGTAGCTGCAACATGCCCACTCCATACTGCATGCGAGATCATCGCATACAGGAGAGGAGATGGTGCCGTGTTTGGGAACAAAGCTGAAAAGAAGCAACGCCTCGATCAAACCGCTGACCTGCTCGCACAGCAGGAATTGTCTGTCGCTGAGGTGGCACAGCGTCTGGGGGTGCAGCGCTCGACCGTGCTGCGCGACCTGCCGTTGCTAGAAGCGCAAGGGATTCTGCTGCAAGAAGATGAGCGGGGCAAACTCCGCCTGTTTCGGCGGTTGCCAGGTTCGTGAAGCATGCCGGTGCATGCGATCCAACATTGCCCCGTTCGTTGTTGCCATTTCTAGCGCCAGGCCATGCTATGATGGGAACGAACGCGGCAACGGAAAGGAGGTTGCAATGACACTCGACAAAGCCACGGCAAAGTCAGAAGGACTGGATCGGCTCAAGCGCTATTTACTCAGTGGTCATCAAACACGTGACAAGCTAAAGGAGATATTGGTGATTGATCGCACCACGCTCTGGCGCTGGCTAAAATCACTGGAAAAGGCAGGATACGTTATTAGCGAGGATGCGCAGCAGCGGTTGTACATTGATCCCGCTACCTGTCCGACGTATCTCAAACTCTCGCAGAACGAAAGCGTGTTGCTGATGCTGGCGTTGCGCCTGTTTCAGCAATACAACGACAAGCCGCAACGGACGGCGGTAGAGTTGTTGCACAAACTGGGAGTGCAGCTCCAGGCTGGCGTTGCACCTGCAGTCGGGCCGCATGTTGTGGCCATGGCCGAGGCCCAGCGTGCGGCGCTCACCGGTGAGCACACGGACTACGAACGCACAATCGAGGCGGTGAGTACAGCCTGGTTGCAGAGCCGTAAGCTGCAGATTCGCTACCGCCCGCGACACGCACATCGGCCCTTCGACGAGGTGTTTCATCCCTACATGATCGAACCATCGGCCATTGGGCGGGGTACCTATATCATTGGCTACTCGGAACTGGTCGATCGGCTACGGGTACGCAAACTGGAACGGATCAAACGTACACCGATGGTACTCGATGAAACGTTCAGTATCCCTGAAACCTTCGATGTGCAGCGCCTGCTGGCGGGTGCCTGGGGCATCTGGTTTGACGTTGATGAACGACCGACCACGGTGACACTGCGCTTTGCCGCCGACGTGGCGGACCGGGTAGAGGAGACACGCTGGCATCCCTCAGAACGCAAAGTCAGAGATGCGGATGGGCGTTTGATGTGGACGGCCGAGATCGATGCCGTGGATGAGATGCTGCCCTGGATTCGTGGCTGGGGGGCCGACTGTGAGGTGTTGGAGCCACAGGCGGTACGCGACGCGTTGATTGCCAATCTGCGGCGGCAGGCTCATTTATACGGTCTGCACACCGATAGTGCGCCATCCGATGGCCCGGATCTGCACTTACTCAATGAACTGTTTGGAGCATAAATCATGACCAGTTCTTTCACGTTGCGTCCGTTTCAGCGGCGGGTGTACCACAAGGTGATGAGTGGGCAGAGCGTGATTTTGCAGGCACCCACCGGTGCGGGCAAGACGCGGGCGGCGCTTATGCCCTTTATTGAACATCTGGTGCATTATCTGGCTGGCAGACGCTCGGATTGCATCCTACCGCTGACCTGCCGCTATGCGGTGCCATTGCGGGTGCTGGCCCAGCAGTTTTATCGTGAGTATCACACGATTGCTGCAAAGATTGATCAGCGCTATGCCACCAAGCTGGAAACCAGGTTCGCTGACTTCGGGCAGCACCCCATTGCCATCCAGACTGGCGAGCAGTCCGATGATCCGCAATTCGAGGCGGCGCTGACCTTCTGCACCATTGACCAGTTGCTCGCCAGCGGCCTGGGTGTACCCTATGGCATCGGCGAGCGGCGGGCCAATCTGAATGTTGCAGCCGTGTTGAACAGCTATTTGGTACTGGATGAGTTTCACCTGTTTCCATTCGAAAAAGACCGCGGCGCACGTCTAACAACGTTGCAACTGCTGCGCATGGCCCGGCTCCGTCGCGAACGTTCGCTGGTACCGTTTGTCCTTATGACCGCGACGTTCTCGAACACATTACTCAAGCAACTGGCAGCATTGCTGGAAGCAGAGATAGTGAGTGTGCTGCCGGAGAGAGATTGTCAAGCTAACACACAGAAAGATGAACCGGATGAACTGGCGACACTGAACGCAGGTCGAGTACGGATCTTCTATCGGCATGATACACCGCTTGATGTGGCAGCGGTTCTGGCGGCGCACCGCGATAGCTCGCTGGTGGTGTGCAATACCGTGCGGCGCAGCCAGATGATCTATCGCGCCTTGCGCGAGCAGGTGACACACGAGGGGCGCGCCACACAGGTGTTCCTGCTGCACAGCCGCTTTACCCCCGCTGATCGCCACTGGCTGCAAGCCCAACTGGAGGCAACGCTGGGCAAGGATGCATGGAAAAACCAGCACCAGCGCGATGTGATCGTTGTGACAACGCAGGTGCTTGAGGTGGGCCTCGACATTTCGGCCACCTGCCTGCACACCGAAGTCGCCCCGGCCAACAGTCTCATCCAGCGGGCCGGACGGTGTGCCCGCTTTGAGGGGCAGCACGGCACTGTCCATGTCTATCCCCTGGCGGACGAGATCAGTACGCGGCCGTATGACCCGCACCTCTGTGATGCAACATGGCAGACGCTGGCGGCGTACAACGGGCAGCATGTAGATTTCGCCGCTGAGCAGCACCTGATCAATGCCGTGCATACGACTGAGGATGAGCAGATGCTCGACATATTGCAGCGTCAGGAATATTCCATTCGCAAAACGGTGATTGATGGTTGGAGTGCGCGCGACGAATCCATTGGCAAACTGCGCTCGGAGCTGATCCGCGATGTGCAGCAAGTAAGCATCCTGATTCACCCTGACCCGCAACGCGCAATAACCAGGCGGCCATGGCAGTGGGAAAGCTTTGGTATGCATCCTGGTACGCTGATGGGCGCGTGGAAGACACTGGAAGACTGGTGGCAGGAGCTTGGTGATGGTGGCCCATTCTGCCGCAAACCGCTGCCCGAAGAAACCAGTACCGACGATGAAGCAGGGGAGCGGCTGGTGCCCCGCTATCGGTGGGAGCCGGTCAGTACCGCCGCGGAGGTACTCTATACTGCGATGGTGGCGCTCCCTCCCGAACTGGCAACGTATGACAGCCCGCGTCAGGGTGGTGGCCTGGGCTTTCTGTTGCGTGAGGCCGCCACGGACGCACCCGATGCGCTACCCTGGCCCGCATCCGGCTATCAAAGCCAGCACGATGATCGAGAGACACGTGGGCGCTATAGGGACGGGTATGAGCAGGAGAGCTATGTTGAGCATATCACCGGGTTGTTGCGGGCCTATCAGCAAACCTATCTCCAGCAGCAGATGCGCTATCCGGCGCAGGTGCTGGAAGAAGTGCTGGGCTTACCGACCGGCATAATCGACCGCGCCATACGGCTGGCGATTGCGTGCCACGACATTGGCAAGCTCGGCAGCCGCTGGCAGACCTGGTGTGAGCGCTGGCAGACGGTGTTAGCCCGCGAACGAGGCCAGCGCTATGCCATCCAGCCCGACAAGCGGCCCTTTGCGCATACCGATTATGACGGCTCGCTGATGCAGAGGGAGTTGCAGCGCACCATCAAGCCACCGCGTCCACACCACGCCTGCGAGAGCGCCGAATTAGCAGCCTTTTTTATCGAAGAAACGCTGATCGCTGGCACTGAGGACGAGAAGGCAGCCGAGGTTCTCGCACGGGCGACCGTGGCCGCAATTGCTCGCCATCATGCTGCCGGATCGCTACACTACAGCCCGATGACGCTGTGTGCCGACGCACTGGCGGCGATACAGGCGGGCCTGGAGATTGTGCGCCAGGGGCAGCACTGGGCGTATGATGTGCAGCAGATCGACCAAAGCATCCCTAACAACGGGGAGATTACCCCAGATAAAATGACGTTGCCCAAGCCCACGAACGTGACGGAGACTCTGCTGTACTTCTTGCTGGTACGTGTGCTGCGACTGGCAGATCAACGGTCGTTTCGGTACAAAGGGTAAAGTTGATGACTGGCAAGCACTCTAAAGCGAGTCGTGGGCCAGTCCACGGAAGCTACATTGAGTACCAATAGTACTCTTTACAACTTTCAGTATCTTAAAGTATAGATCGAACCAAGATCTATGGCGGATTTCTATACACTCTTGACAATCGGTGGCTTCGCGCGTATAATCAAGACCAACGTTATGCTTTACATTCAGTACAATATACTCTTACAATGGTTGAGATTGAGGAGGTAGTATGAAATCAAGCCATGCCGTCATTTCGATAGCGCCACCTTTGTTTGAGTTGCATTTCGAGAACCTGGGAGATAAATTTGCCTTTGTCCTGAGCGATTTGAGACAAACCTGTCCAGGTCTACGTTGGGATCGTCATACCAAGGTTTGGAGAGGCAACATTGCAGATTTTGTCAAGGCATTGCAGTGTTGCTTGCGCCACTTTCGGAATGATCAGATCATTATTCGTTGGGGCCAATGTAACATAGATAATCCGCCGCGTCAACTGGCTTTGTGGTAGTACCTGTTTACACTTGGGGGAACACGCCCCCCCTGGGCGCGCGAGCGGGGCGCACTCCATCGGGCACGCGAGGGCATCGTGCCCTCGCTCCCAGGAGAAAGGGGAACACGTACTTGTGGTCAGAAGGGTGGCAATATATGCTTGTGCGCATCGCTCCCCAACGGGATCGCCGCCGATCCTGAAGGCTCCGGCTCGGGTTCCAAAGGCCGCTTGCGCGGCCTGGTGGAGCCAGCGCAGGCCAGCTTTGCCGCCATGGTAGCCCGCCGTGGCTTCAGCCGCTGGGCGTGGGGACGTGGGCAAAACGTTACGTTACATCCTGTGGTGAACCAGGCACTCACTACCCAGCGTACCAATGACGTTTACCGTTCTAATAGGAGTTCAGCATGTCCGTCTACTACGTTGATAAGTCTACCGGCACCGCCGCTGACACGCTACTGATGGCGGGGTTTGCCACCATGCTCGATCAGGTGCATTATGCCACGGGCCATGGTACGCCGGAACTGGTCATTGAAGATAGCGGCCCCTACTGGCAGATCCGTGCGGGCGTGGATCTGACCGATGATGACCTGGAGCGGCTAGCGCCGTTCGAGCTGCTCCGGTTGCTAATTACGCCGACCCAGCGCAAAGCGTTGGGCGAGCATGCATCAGGCTTCGATTATGAGCAGCAGCAGCAGCAGCGCACCCGTTACTTTGAGCTACGAGCGGCCCTGCCTGACAAGTATCGCCTGCCTGGTACCAACATGTCCAGCGACGATCCGGGACTGCAAATGCAGCTCGATCGGGTCGCAGCAGCCCGCCCGTCCCCAGAGTTACCGCTGTTTGCGGCGATCAACCAGATGAAGGCTGCCACGTCCTACAACGACCTCGTGCAGCGCTGGCAAAAGTTGCTGGCGGATGTGACCGTGTTCCGTGCCCATGTGCGCCTGCTGCTGCGCCTGTTTCGTACCACGCCCAACCCGACTGATGAAGTGTTGCCAGAATTTGCGGCTCTGACGGAACAGCGCGGCCTGGGCAAGCCGGATGCAACGCTGCTCCAGATTACCAACCCGACTACCGGTAAGGGCCTGAATCGGGCCAAGGCCGATGGGCTGACGTTGGGAGGGATAAGCGGCTTCTGGTTGTTTGAGTTGCTCAAGTTTGTAGGCTTCTTCGCGGTGGCTTTGCCCCAGCGCATTCAAGACAGTGATGACCGCAAAACCTATGTGTTGCGGGTGCAGGAAGTATCTTATCACCACTTGCAGCAGATTATGCCTGAATTCCGCGAGGTACTGTGGCAAAACTCGCCGGTCAAGCTTGACATACTGGCAGCGTTGTATCTGGCCCGGCTGCTCATCGAGAAACATCGTGATGCGTTCAAGCAGATTGCCGATGCGCAACGTCGTCGCCACCGTCGCCATCGTCATTCGCAACCACTGTTAATCGACCTTATCCAGGGGCTTGATGTCGTCTTTTACAAAAGCCTGGGCAGCGCCGTTGCCACCATGAATTTGTCGTTTGTGGCGCTCCCAGACTGGCTGCCGCTGCCGGATACGCTCGACGAGGCGCAGCGCTATATCGCTCGTGAGCCGCGACCGGGGCTGCTGACGGAACACATCGCGATTATTAGCCGGTTAGAGGAGAACAAGGGCGATGAGGAAGCGCTTGTTCAGTATTACCGGGACTTTCTTTCCAGCCGCGATCCCTTGTTGAGCGCCTTTTTTGCCTTCTGTCGCGGCTATGCCAGCCTTGCCATGCGCCATCTGGCGCGTAACGAATATGTTCCCTTATTTTCAACTGAGAATCTGGAGGTACTGATGACTGCACGAGACACGCAGCATCCACAGGAGCCACCCCTCACGCCGATCTTGCAGCGCGAAGGATTACGCAACATTGCCCGCGCCATTCGCGAAAGCACGATCCGTGCCCAATATCGCGTTGCGCAAGAGAACGATCGCCGCTATGAGATTGCCTATGGCCTGGGGCAGGAGTTAGCCCGTAGCCTGAACCAGCGTGGGCAGTTCATTGCGACGCTGATGGATTTTGTGCGGCGCTATAACGCCGAAACAGCGCGGGAGGAGGAGAAAGTCGCCCGTGACCATGGCGGGAAAATAACGCCCGAAGTACGTCGTGCGAACCGGCTGCGCCGCCTGGTGACCACCGAGGATGTCGAAGACCTGGTAGCGGTGATTGACGAATATGACCACAAAGTTGTTGGCAATTTGCTGCTGGCCTATGGCTATGCCTTCGACAGCGCAGCCATTCGTTCGATCGAAACCGGCACATCTGACGCAGACCCGATTGAGGAAGGAAACTCGATTATCAATGAAGGAGCGTAACCCATGACCACCCCGATCTATTCACTCTCGCTGGCCGCCCGTGCCATTCTGGATATGCACAGCCTGAACAACGAAGGGGGGGAAGGCAATCAGATCCAGACCCGCATGGTTGATATTGTTGATCACAATGGAACGATGCACAATGTGAACGCGATCAGCGGCGATATGCTCAAGCATATCCAGACCGAACATTTCTTTCACCTGGCGCGCGAACGCGGGCTACCGCTCTGCGCGGGCTGCCAGCAGTTTGATGCCAACCGGATTAATGCCGATGCTGACTACCTGAGTAAGATTGGAGGCATGACAGACGCGCAAGCCCTGGATCTGTTGCTGGAACGCTGTGCCCTGGATGACGTTGCGGGCATTCTGATTACAGCCAGTGGACGTTCACTGCCGCGTAAATCGGTGATTGAGTTTGGCTGGGTACTGGGATTGCCCGCAACTGCAGATGCGACCAACCAGAGCTTTTTCCATGTGAAGTATGCGCGTGGGCGTAGCGACGCCGAGCGCGAGGAGGCGCGGACGCAGCGGGCGAAGAAAGACAAAGAAACCGGAGAAAAGACCGGCGGGGCCAACTTGCAGCAGGCGATTTTCCACCGCCCGGCCAGCAGCAGCATCTATGCGATTGTCTGCCATATTGAACTCTCGCGCATTGGCTACAACGACATACGCCAGGCCTATGTGCTGAGTGCGCCGCAGCGCCAGGAACGGGCCAGGGCGTTGCTCGAAAGCGTGCTGCATACCTTTGTGCAACTGAATGGGGCCATGCGTTCGACCCAACTGCCGCACCTGGTGGCGCTGGAAGGGGTGCTGGTCTACACCACCAGCGTGCTGCCCGCGCCGTTGATCAGTCCCTTGCAGCCGCAGTATGTTGAGCAGATGCAGCAGCTTGCGGCCCGGCTGGGCAGTGGCAATGACGTGACAGCCTCGCCATTTCACACGATCTCGGATCTGGCCGACAAGTTGAACGCCCTGTTAGAGCGGCCGCCGTATGCTATGCAGGTTACTACATAGGGGGCAGCGGCCATGTGGACACAGGCACACTATCAACAAGTGGCGTTGTTTTCGCTGAAGCCAGCCACGTCAACGTCGTCGGGAGGCAAAACGCTGCTCTGCCCCACACCCTATGCGATCAAGATGGCCCTGCTGGATGCTGCGATCCGCACGTTGGGCCTGGCGCAGGCGCGAGACTTCTGGCCGCTGCTCCGCGATCTGCGTCTCCAGGTGCGGCTCCCAGAGCGTCTGACGGTGCTGCATACCTTTGCCAGGATCGTGCGCCAGCGGCACGGAGGTGCCACCGATGCGACGGGTGTCGGGCTTGAAACCCCGTTTGGCAGTACCATTGGCTATCGTGAATATGTGCAGTACGGAGGGCCGTTCACCCTGGCGTTGCAGCCGGCCACGGGCGATCAGCTCCCAGCAGCAATCACCGCGTTGTTGCCTCAGGTGAATTACTTTGGCAAACGCGGCGGGTTCGTCCAGTTGGAACAGATTGAGGCACCGGTGGCGACACTGGATTCCTCCCGCTTTACCGCGCTCAATGCTACACAGTACGATTTTGTGGCTGGGGGCATGATCCAGGTGCTGGACGACTGTGCAGTGCAGATGACTTTTGAGCAGGCGGATATCTATAGTCACAAGTCAATCAAGCTGGGCAAGGAGCGCATCCTGCATCACGTGGTGTTCCCCTATCAGGAGACACGCCATAGTCATGGGTTTAGCCTGTATGAAAGGATCGGCGCATGACCTTGACTATCCATCAGTTGCGGTTCTCGGTGCGGGCGCTGACGCCGCTGGAACTCGATGGGCAGAGCGGTGCAGCGCTCCGAGGGGCGCTGACCAACAGTCTGTGGCAAAGCTTTTGTACCAACAAAGCTGCTCCCACCTGTGCCGCCTGTCCCCTGGCGCAACACTGTCCGGTGGCAACGCTGGTGGCACCTCTACGTGAGGAGGGGCAGAAGGGAGGCGATCAGCATCCCCGCCCGTATGTGATTGAGCCGCCCCTGGGGAGCCAGCAGTATGCACCAGGGCAGACGCTGGAGTTTGGCCTGGGCATGTTTGGTCGGGCTGCCAGCCTGTTTCCGTATGTCGTGCTGGCGGTGCCCACGCTGGAAACACAGGGCCTGGGGCGCAAGCTGTCAGTCCTCGGCTACCGGCGCGGACGGGTGCAGATTGAGGCGATCAATGCTGTATCGCCACTCACAGGAAAATCGCAGCCGCTTTATCGAAGTGGGGGTGCCCTGGCCCATACGCCGGGACTACCGATCACCGCGATCGAGGTCGCCGCCGCTGCGCAGGCGTTGCCAACGGATCGACTGACGCTGCAGTTGCATACCCCATTGCGACTGACCGATCAGAAGCGCCTGGTACAACAAATTGCGCTCCGCCCGCTTATTCAGCGCTTGATGCGGCGCTTTGACGATTTGAGCATTACCTTTGGCGATGGTTCGCCGAGTCTCGATTGGACGTGGTATCTGGAACAGGCCGAGCAGGTGCGTGTGGTAGACGATCAAACCCACTGGGTGGATGTTGTCAGCTTTTCGTCGCGGCAGCAGCGCCGCACGCCCATTGGTGGGCTGGTCGGTACCGTCACCTTTGCGGGCGACTTGACCCATCTGCGCACGTTGCTTGTCTGGGGATCGCTTATTCATGTTGGCAAGAACGCGGTCAAGGGTGACGGCTGGTATTCGATTGTCGTCTGAGGTGATGGGCCTACCTTAACAACCACATACTATTCTTGTGCACCAATGCATACGAAGACAATTTCCATATATCAATGTAACCAGGGAGACTGACCATGTATCTCTTTGTTGACCAGTACGGCGCATTTGTGGCGCGTCATCAGCGGCGGCTGCGCGTGCTGAAAGAGCAGCAACGGCTGCACGAGGTGCCGCTGCTGCATCTGGAGCAGGTGATTATCAGTGGCAAGGGCATTAGCATCAGCAGCGACGCGGTGCGCGCCTGTAGCGATGAGGGCATTCCCATCCACTTTCTGGGCAGCAGCGGC
>CALANA010000193.1 GCA_937925925.1 uncultured Chloroflexales bacterium
CCGCACCAGACAGGAACATGGGCGGGGCCTGTGGCCCCCGCCCCCCCACCACGACACAGTCTCGTTGGAGGACGCATGGCAAGAACATGCGGAATGTTCACGTCGAAACGGTATTACATCTTCACCTACGGCGAATGTTATGCATTACTGCTCAAGCCGCATGATCCCGCGATCAGCCGTATAGAGTTGACTGCGGGTACCCTCGGTCAGGTTCCAGAACCAGAGTGATGTTGCTCCCTGGGGGGCAATCGCCCCGGAACCGCGTGGCCCTGGGCGCGGTCGAGCAGTGGCAACATACGCCAGGCCATCTGGTGGTGCTGTGGTGTCGCCGATTGTTCCCAGGCTGCGCCCGGCGGCAATGATCTGCTCCTGCCCAGTCCCGGTATAACGATGGAGCGTATAGTCATGGATCAACGTTGAGGCACAGATCGTGGTCATATAAAACAACGCCCCATCCGCACTCCAGGCCAGCGGGCGCATCCAGTATCCCTCATTGAAGGTGCTGCGCCGTACTCCATTAGCATCCAGCAGCAGCAGATCGGCCCCGGTATTGCCAAAACGGAGCGCTTCAATCGCAATCGTACGGCCATCGGGCGCAACCAGTGGTGCCCCAAAGCCGCGATAATTGGTATCGAGTACCAGGTCAGCCCCAATGTCGCGTTCGCCATCTTCGGCAAAGCGTAGCAAGAACAACGTACTGCGGCCATCCTGCGCATTGGCTGGATAGATCAGCGTCTCGGCATTGATCCACTGCGGATGCATGCGACTCCACTCATCACCGCCAGCAATGCGCTGTGCCCGACCACCGCGCACGGGAACCGACCAGATGCTGCGTTGCACTGGCGACAACCCCGTCTCATCGACACTAAAGACGATCGTCTGTCCATCGGGGCTGAAGGCCGGATGGTCACAATTGATACCGACAGCCGCCACCTGGCGTGGATTGGAGCCATCGGCCTGCATTGTCCACAGGGTACCGGGGACAGCAAAGGTGGTCTCTGAAGGATCAATGCCTGGCAGGGCGCGACAGAAAGCGATCATTGACCCATCGGGGCTAACAGCCAGGGATAGCTCCTCTGCTGGCGATTGTGTCAGGTTGACTGGCCCCCCGCCTCGGGCAGGTTGGCGTGGGGCCGAGGGCGTTCCAGTGGGTGTCACAGCCGCTGTCGGAGTAGGTACGAGTGGTGTGCCTGGAGCATCGACACGCCAGATATCGCCATCCAGTAAAAAGAAGAGGGGAGCCGTTGTTTGGATGGCACCGCTTCCGATAGGGAGCGTTAATTGATCACTGGATTCGACCAGCGGCGAGGTACGGGCCACCTCGATCAGTAGTTGCGGTGGGTCAGCCGTGAGCGACAGGCGGTAGGGCACGGGTTCATTCAGCGCCAGGACGATGCTGGCTCCCACATCGACCCCCGGGTCGTAACGTACATCGACGCGGCTCACCATGCGGGTCTCAGTAAAGGTCAGAGTCTCGGTGGGAATGGTTTCACGGAACGCTTCATCGTGGAGCCAGCCTGGTAGTTCGACCTGCAACACATACGGGCCAGGGGCTACCGGTTCACCGGTGAGCAGGGTAAAGTCGCGTTCGTTCAGTGCATACGCACTGGCATTCAGCGGAGCCGAATCTGGTGCTAACTCAAAGTCAATCACGAGACGCTCAAACGCCGGAAACCCACGCACAGATATCTCATTCAAGCGGGCCGAAAAACGGCTCTGGGCCAGCGGATCGGTTTGCTGGTTACAAAAGCTAAAAGCTTGCAATGCCGGATTAGTCGTTGGAGTAGGTGGAAACGGCGTTGGCGTAGGTGACGGGGTGGCGGTAGGTGTTGCTGTTGGGCCAACGGTTGAGGTCGGGGTCAGGGTAGGCGTGGCGGTAGGTGTTGCCGACGGTGTGCCAGCGATAATCGTCTCAATATTCGCAATCTGTTCGGCCTCACGTACTTGCGTGCAACCCGCTACCACGAACAAAACCGCACAACAAAATAGCAACCACATGCTGGAATGCCCAATAGATCTTCGCCTGAATACCTTCATGCCAGAAGCAGTCCTTAGCCTTTCACTAATCACCAGGAAGTGCCACTTTAATCCACCCACGGCGCATAGCATAGACCACAGCCTGGGTGCGATCATTGACCGCCAGCTTACGCAGAATAGAGGAAACGTGGTTCTTGACCGTCTGGTTACTAATGTCGAGTAACAAAGCTATTTCCTTGTTGGTACGCCCGGCAGCGACGAGTTCGAGTACCTGTAACTCTCGTGGAGAGAGGGGCGAATACACGCTCTGCGTATCCTCGTCAACCGCCATCTGGCGAAACGCGCCCAGCACCTGCGCGGCTACGTCGGGCAGCGAAAGTACCAGTTCGTTGATCGGGTAGGTACCTTTGCGTACCTCATAGAGCGTAGTCAAGAGATCGTCCCACGAGGTATTGCGCAGGACATAGGCTGCCACGCCAGCCCGGATTGCCTTAACCACCTGTTGCCCATCAATCGATGAGCTTAACAGGATAATGCCCACATGGGGATGCGAGCGCTTGATCGCCCGTGAGACCTCCAGCCCATTGACACCTGGCAGATCGATCTCCATCAAAACCAGGTCGGGATCGGTATAATCCACCAACTGGATCGCCTGTTGCCCATTACTCGCTTCACCAGCAATCCGAAAATCAGGCAATGTCGCCAGGTTATGGCGCAATCCCTCGCGGAAGAGTGCATGGGCATGGACAACGACAATGGAGGTAATATTCACGAACACTCCTCTCAACTTAACAGAAAGGCCAATGCACGACAAGCCACGGTTTGTTGAAAGGACACATACGTATGCATAGAAAAAACCAGATGATAGAGTGAAGCAGCCGTGTCCAGCGGCATGGACTTAGTATTACCTTACAGAAACATGGCAGTACAATACAAATACTATAGTCTATTTTGATAGAAAAAGCAAAAAGGCAAAAAAGTCACAGGTAGTACTATTAATAAATAAGATACGATGTGTTACCGTTTGTCACCGAATAGTCATGGGCATAATAATATGAACATATCCCTCCTGACCAATCGGCTTGAACACGCCTGGACTCTGGGCCGTCTGGGTCTCAATTGATACCTGAGCGGTCTTAATTGCATTCAACGCCTCGGCCAGATATTTCACATTCAGCGCAATCTGCCCACCTTCGCCATCGATACTACCGTCAAGCTCACCGGTATTATCGCCCACCTCAGCCGCATTGGCGCTAATAGTTAATTTGCCTGGCCCGAGTTGAGTTCCCGGTTCCATGGTCAGCTTGGCAATATTCTGACTGGCGCTGGCAAAGAATGATGCCAGTTTGACCGCTTTAGCGAGTTCCTGGGTTTCCAGCACGGTGCGTGTCGCATAACTGGTCGGAATAATGCGCTCAAAATCAGGAAATTTGCCATCGATGAGCCGCGAGACCAGGTCGGTCGACTCGGTGTGGAAGAGTACCTGATTGCCATCGGGTGTCACAACCAGAAACACCGTTTCTGTATCGCCAATAATGCGTCCTAACTCGCTTAAGGCGCGGGCGGGCACAATAAACTCCTGTGATGTAGCGACCGGCTCCGGGAGGTTGACCGTCCGTTTCGCCAGGCGAAACCCGTCTGCGGCGGCAAAAATGGCCTCATTGCCCCGCATGCGGATCAGCACCCCGGCCAGTACCGGGCGTGAATCATCGTTGGCAGCAGCGAAGGCTACCTGATCGATCACCTCGCGCAGCAAGCTGGCGGGCAACACGGCTATGGCGGAACGATCAACTACGGTCGGTATCGGTGGAAACTCATCAGCTTCAATGCCTTTAATATTGCTGGTAAAACGAGCGCAGGTCAGGTTAATCGCTTGCGTCCGCGAGTCGAGGCTGAGGGTAATCTTATCATTAGGCAGACTGCCCACCACATCGTTCAGCAGGCGGGCCGGAATCGTAATGGCTCCCTCTTCCTCCACCTGGGCACCAATCCAGCACGTAATACCAATATCGAGGTTCGTTGCTGCCAGTTTGAGCCGACCTTGATCTGTGGCCAGGAGAATATTGGAGAGGACGGGCAGGGTACTCTTTCCGGCTACGGCGTGGCTCACCGTTGCCAGGCCGCGTTTCAGATTTTCCTGGAGGCATGAGAGTTTCATGCAAATTCCTTATCGTGCTAATAGCAAATGAAAGATCCTGTGTGTTCCACAGGCAGATACGTATCCTCAATACAGGGCCGGTTGTGTAGATATAGGATTGTTCAATTATAGCACAGGTTATTGTCATCGCGTAATGCGTGAATCTTTGTACGTGTTCAGTTTTTTCCTGGGAGCGCGGGCAGCTTGCCTGCGTCTACGCCCTGGGAGCGCGGGCGGTATCCCGCTCTTACTCCCAGGTGTCCGTGTCCCCGCAGGGGCGTTTTACCCCATCACAAACCGATCTCGCAAAGATCATACTTGAAAGCCCCCCCCTGCCACGACCGCAGGCTCGTTGGAGGACGGATGGCACGCACATGGGGCAGGGTCACGTTGCAACGGTATCAGTCGAGAAGCCCCGGAGTCCTGGCTAGAGCCGGGCCGGAGCAGTCGAGAAGCCCCGGCGTCCCGGCTGAAGCCGGGACGCCAATGTACAAGTTGACATAGGCAGATCCTCTGCGTAGAATAAGAACACTATGCAGCAACAGCAGCAAGCGAGTTAGTCCTGGTTATCTATTCCTACAATGAGTATAATAAGCTCCTACCACAGAGGGTACAGAGAATGCAGTGATCGGAGCAGAGACTCATTTTTTGGTACCCATTGCATCTCGTTGCATTCTTTGTAGTACGAACATCTCATTGGAGTTATGATCTATTACTGGTACGATAGTATCTATGTAACCGTTCAGGTGGGGTGGTTGGGCGGGGCACGACCCCGCCCGGAGGTTCTTTTTCGGCCCGTTGCGGCGGCTTTGCCGCCACAACGGGCCGAAAAAGAACCTCCGGGCGGGGTCGTGCCCCGCCCAACCACCCCACCTGAACGGTTAC
>CALANA010000194.1 GCA_937925925.1 uncultured Chloroflexales bacterium
CGCTTCAACGCTCAGGCCGCTTCAACGCTCAGGCCGCTCGAACGCTTCAACGCTTCAACGCTCAGGCCGCTTCAACGCTCAGGCCGCTTCAACGCTTGAAAGGAGGGGATATGACAACAGCAACACCTATATCTCGCATCCCGGTGACTATTCTGACCGGGTTTCTGGGTGCGGGAAAAACCACATTGCTTAATCGCCTGTTGCAAGCCGACCATGGGCTGCGTATGGCGGTGCTGGTGAATGATTTCGGGCCGATCAATATTGACAGCCGCCTGGTGGTGAACATTGAAGGCGAGACGATCAGCCTGTCGAATGGCTGCATTTGCTGCACCATCCGCGACGATCTGCAACAGGCAGTGCTACAACTGGCCGAGCGCCCCGATCCGCCCGAAATGATCCTGATTGAAACGAGCGGCGTATCCGATCCGCATGCAGTGATCAACACCTTTATCAGTCGACGTATGCGTCAGCAGTTTCAGCTCGATAGTGTCGTCACGGTTATTGATGCCGAACAGATACACGCGCAACCAACGTTTGCCGATCTGATCGGGCGGCAGATTGCAGCGGCAGATATCGTATTGCTCAATAAGTGCGATCTGGTGAGCGCTCCGCGCCTCGCAGAGGTACGCACGTGGGTACAATCGGTTGTCCCGCGCACGCGGGTGCTGGAGACGGTACAGGCGCAGGCACCGCTGACCTTACTGACCGGCATCGATCACGATCACCGCGAGCAAGAACATGCACCGGAGCTTCATGCTCATACGCTGGCGGATGATGATACGTATGACCTCGATCATCATGACCATACCCATGCGCACGATGATCACGCTACGATATTTCAAACCTGGAGCTATGAGTCCGAACTGCTGCTGGCACGACACCAGGTCTGGGATGCCCTGACGTTACTGCCGCCCGGCGTCTTTCGGGCCAAGGGCATTCTCGCGCTGGCTGAATCACCGCGCCGGCAGGTGATTATGCACCTGGTCGGTCGCCGCCTGACGCTCACGCCGGGCGAGCCATGGGGCGATGCTGTGCCGCGCAATCAGATCGTGCTGATCGGTCTACCCGGTAGTCTCGATCAGGCCACGCTTGCGCCCTATTTCGATGCCTGTGTTGCGCAGCACCCGCTTCACGAGACGCTGACGATCATCACGGAACTGACGCGCCGTACCTGGCATGGCCTGACCCGACGTGGCCAACGATGAAGCTGATTGTATTGACTGGCACGGCGGTGGCTGCCAAAGCCCGCCTGACGACCGAACTTGCCGCCGCGCTGCTGGCCGATGGCTACAGCCTGACCGTGCTGGACAACAACGACCGTCCACTACGGCTCGATACGCTTGCCACCATACGGCTCCCGCCCGGCTGTGCCTGTTGCAGCGTGGCCGGGCCGCTCCTACGGGCCATGCGCAGCGTGACAACTGATATGGTGCTGCTGCCAGTGTCGGCCCAGGCCAATCCCGAAACCCTGGATCTCCTGCTCAGGCGGCTGCCCGGCACTGACTGGACGGTGGTGACGCTGGCGATCGTCGATGAACCGACCCGCCAGCGCCTGCCATACCTGGCGGCCAGCCTCAGCCATTACGCCGATGCGGTGCTTGAACCGACGGTTGATATTGCCGAGGCGCTGCAAGCGGTGTATGTCGCTAGTACACGATGACGGAAATAGCTCCAGGGTTTGGTCATGCTGAGCGGAGCGCCGCAGCGTGCGCAGCGCCGCAGCGTGCGCAGCGCCGCATCTTCGCCGCGCCGCATCGTGCGCAGCGCATTGTCATGCTGAGCGCTGCGCCGCATCGTGCGCTGCGCCGCATCGTGCGCTGCGCATTGTCATGCTGAGCGCCGCGCCGCATCTTCGCCGCGCCGCATCGTGCGCTGCGCAGCATCTTCGCCGCGCAGCATCGTGCGCTGCGCGTTGTCATGCTGAGCGGAGCGCCGCATCGTGCGCAGCGCGTTGTCATGCTGAGCGGAGCGAAGCATCTTCGCCGCGCCGCAGCGTGCGCAGCGCAGCAGCGTGCGCAGCGCAGCAGCTTATACCAATGTGACGTAGCCCTTCCGCATCCGTTGGTTCGTCGTACGCTTGCGCATACGACCATAAGCCTTCCCCTGGAACGAAATTTCGCGAGGCGGAGAGGCGTTGCATGCAACGCCTCTCCACCGACATCCACACATAGGCGGGGGCCTGCGGCCCCCACACCCCCGCCGCGACGCAGTCTCGTGGGAGGACGCATGGCACGACCATGCGGAATGGTCACGTCGAAACGGTATTACCCTCTGATGGTATCCCAGCTCTTTCGCTCCGGCTACGCCTCCGCTCAGGATGACAGACAACGTATGGAGGTATGTAGGCCCTCTTGTACTAGCGAATGAACAATGTCCCTACCATGCCCCACCCATCCAAGATGATCATACAACCCAGCGCGGCCAGTGTCAGCAGCGTAAAATAGCTGCGTTTCACGGTTGACCAGGAGCGCGTGAGCCAGGATTGCACACTGCTGATCAGCATAACGATCGTCAGAAAGGCACTGATCAGCGGAAGCGCGAACAGACCAGACCATTCGACAGGTGCCCCTAGCAGTAAGACTGCTCCCAGATCCTCGGCATTGGCGATCAGCAATATGGTCAGGATGAGCATAAAGCTGAATAGCAGCACGCCGTTGAGCGCCGCTACCCAGGGTGCAAAACGGGCCAGGATCGGGAGTGGCTCAGACGAACGATTGCGTATCAGGCGAATCAACCAGGTGATCGGCCAGATCAGCAGCACCGATAGCAGGATCAGCAGGCAGATCCCATACACAATCAACTCCGCTGCCGCATTGTCTTCCAGGTTACTCAGTCGTAGTAACGCGGGCAGCGGCAACACCTGGCCAGGGGTAATAAAATCGGGGGGAGATAGGTCTGCCAGGCAACGGGCATCAGGCTCAACGGTTGGATTATCGAGAAAGTCCACGATGATCTGGTTCACACAATCGCCGGTTAACGCAGCACCGTGACCCACGTTGGGAAAGGTATAGACATAGCTGCGCGTCAGAGTTTCGGCGGCTATGTCGCCAAATTCGGGGGGCGTAATCGGGTCAAACTCGCCCGACAAGACCAGGGTAGGAATGTCACTCACGACCGGCTCGTTGACCGCCGGGCCAAGTGGTTCAACGCTCCACAGGTCGCATGTCTCCAATATACTCTGGGCGCTCTGTTCGCCACTCTCGGCAATTGACGGACGGATGCCTTCCAACGCAAGATCGTCCAAGGTGAACTCGGCCCGTTGCGCGCATTCCACCGAGTAATACATGCCATGGCTGAGGGTTCGATCGAAAATCAAAATGCTCAAGATGCGAGCCAGGGCATTGTAGGTACCGTTGGACGCATCATAGATCATCTTTGGCAATACGGGCAAAATCTCGGTGGCATAGAGCATCAGGAACAGGCCGCTTTCCAGTGAATCGCCATCCAGCAGCGCATCGTAGCTCGTCCCAGTCTCCGAATCAGTCATACGGATACGGGCAGGTGCTTCGTTCAGGCGCTCGACCGTGGCATAAAACACCTGCTCCAGATTGGGATAGGCGGCATTGCAGGCACGATCGGCGGCGCAGGTTTCAAACAGGACGGTAAAGGCCCGATCTTGCGAGCGGGGCGCTTCGAGCTGAAAATTCACCTGTGGCGGTACCACTGCATCCAGGATTACGCTACGGATGCCCTGTGGGTGATTGCGCATGGCGATCAGTGCCAGGTTGGTGCCGTAGGAAACACCATACAGATTGATCTGCTCGTAGCCCAGCGCCTGGCGCAAGGCTTCGATGTCGGCGGCATTTTCCACCGTATCAAAAGCCGATAGATTGACGCCTTCGGCCATCAGGCGGTCGCGGCAGTCGCGAGCCGCCGCTTTGGATAGTTGCAACTCTTCCTCAAAGGTCAAGATCTGATCCAGGGTTTCAATCGTCAGATCAAGAAATTCCGGGCAGGTCAGCGCTGGCTCGGAATAGAGCGTGCCGCGCTGGTCAAACAAGATAATATCGCGGTCGGTCGGCAGGCCGGAGCCGAGCAATAGTAACTGCGCGTAGGTATCAATCGTCGAACCACCCGGCCCTCCCTGGAGCATGACCAGTGGATCGGGTGGCGGATTGGGGGCATTGCTGCGGATAATTGCCACCGCCAGACGAATGGTCGGGCCAGTGGGACGTGCGTGCTGCTCCGGTACGGTCAGATAACCACACTCCACGTTATCGGGGACTGTGCCAAACGGCAGATCAAACATACATGGGGCCGCCTCAAACGCGGGCGAGCGCAACTGCGAAGCGGGCGTGGCTGAGAGCGGCGTGGCGGTCATCAACGTGATCAGGATGCAAACAATGAGCGTGAGCAAGCCCGAACGGTCATAAAGATGGCGTGGTTGCAAAGACATAACCATACTTTCTAAATACAGAATAACCTTAAAGAGACCACATTTGCAGCAGACTGTGTCTGGCTGACAGCCTATGCAGACTGCATTCGTTGCGCTCATTGTAGCATGGGGGTCATCGGCTTCCTCAACGAAGCGCAGATCAATGCATTGATTCGGCATTGTGATGCAGTGAGATGCTTCCTGCGTCAGCATGACATGGCTCGTCATAGCAGCACAATGCGCATGCTGCGGAGTTTACGCTGAACACTCTAGCTGCGTTCATGCTAAGCCAGAGCCAGGCTTTGAGTAGCGCGAGGGGTGCGGCATGTATCGCGGCAGCGACTGGACAAACCGCGCATGCGCAACGCCTAGCGCCCCCTGTCCTACCCCACCGTGTCGCGCAACCGCTGCTCCAGCGTCGCCAGGTCGGGGATGTCCAGCAGATCATTACGCAGCGCCTCTGGCCGGGACACCGTGGGAGTACGAGAGCATCGCACTCCCATCGCCGCCAGGCACCGTGCTGCTGCCCTACCAGCCTTACTCGTCAGTGTCCGGCTGCAGGTCTTTCCACCCCGTTGGTACTTCAATCTTCGCCTGGATGCCCGCGTGTTCCTCTAGCAGGTAGAGCAAATGGCTACCACTGAGCAACTCCAACGGCTTACCCTCAGCGAAGTCGAATGCTGCCTTGCCGTAGCCACTGGTCGTCACCAGAATGCCCTTGGATGCGCCTTCATTCTGCACCGTGCCGAAGAGATCACGCACAGCGCTGACACCAACCGTATTTTTGTAGCGCTTGGCCTGAATCACGACCTTGCCGCCAAAGATTGGACGCGGGTCATAGGCCACACAATCCACGCCACCATCGCGCGACGCCTGGGTCAGGCGGGTCTCCAGGCCCATCTGTGTAAACAGGTTCGTGATCAGCGACTCGAATTCGGATGGGGTCAACTCCATCAAGTTGGGGCGCTGATCGAGGCTGGAGAGGATATCGGCTTCCTCAACGAAGCGTGGATCGACCATGCTGAACTCCAGCACCGGGCGCACTGGCACCAGTTCGGCAGGACTCTTTGAGACCGAGGCATTGAGTACTTGTAAACATGCGCTGGGATCGACACGACGCAGATCGATCGCGAGAAATGTATCGCGACTGGTGCGCACCGTTACCAGACAGGTACGTATCGGTTGCCCGGTTCCGCGGTCAATGGAGTCTACATATCCATTGAAGACAATGGTCTCCAGATGCCCCGGGCGGTCAGCTTCAAACAGTTCGTGCAGTGTCCGCAGTGTTATCTGGGCGACAACCGAGGCATACAAGGCCTTGCACTGTGTATCAGGTCGGGTCGTCTCGGTGATCTCGTCGCGGGATTTAACATATTTGTAGATCTTGATCGCAGGAATGACCTCAAAGGAAGGTAGATCGTACTCAACCACGAGTTGCTTCGATTCAGGCACATAGGCCAGCTTCGCGTGCTGCGGAAAGTCGTCCGGGTATGTGCTGGCTTCGAGTACCAGCGAGCAATAGGTGATGACTGCCTCCGGCACACCGGCCGCAAACGCCTGCTGCAACTGGTCGATCTCAGCATGCTGCGCTGCTACCCGTGCCTGGATTCTGGCTACCTCATGTTCATATTTGGCTTGTGCTGCTGCCAGCTTCTGCTGGCGTGCCGCCTCGCGTTCGGCGTGCGCGGCTTTGTCGGCCAGGTAGCGCTGGCGAGCCGCCGCATCCGCCTGAGCATGCTGGGCTTTAGCTCCAGGCCAGAGCGCCTGCAGCCCGGTCAATGGAGGTGGCTTGTAGGCCTCCTTTGCCGGGGGCGGCTCAACCACCTCCAGGTCGCCGGGATCAAAGGGCGCGATCTCTGGCTGTTGCTTAAGAGTCTCCAGGTCGAGGAAATCATCGACATCCAGGGTGGCGGCGAGGATCTGCTCCAACTGAGCCACGGTCTGCGCAAGCTGTTCATTCAGCAGCGCGACGTGGGCTACACGCGACTCGGTATAGAGTCGGGCACGTTCCTTCTGGTCGGTCTGCTGCGCCCGCTCATAGGCGCGGCGCGCCTGCTCTTCGGCCCTGGCTGCCTGGGTTACGGCGCGGAGCTCCGCCTGCTCTTCGGCCCTGGCTGCCTGGGTTACGGCGCGGAGCTCCGCTTGCTGCGCACGTTCTGCCGCCCGTTGCGCCTGGAGTGCCGTGCGCATCCGGGCCTTGTGCTGGCGCTCATTTGCGCGTTGCATTTTGGCTATGGTTCCGATTAGTCCCGTGCGTCGTGCCATTGGTTTTCCCTTTCTATATCTTTATATTTACACGAGTAATACCAATTTGACTTCGACCTTCCGCATCCTTTGGTCCGTCTTACGCTTTCTCATACGACCACGAGACTTCCCCTGGAAAGAGATGTCGCGGGACGTAGCGGCGTTGCATGCACCGCCGCTACACCGACATCCCCGTTCTGGTGCGGCGCGGCTTCGCCGCGCCGCACCAGAAAAGGAACATGGGCGGGGGCCGCAGGCCC
>CALANA010000195.1 GCA_937925925.1 uncultured Chloroflexales bacterium
TGGGGTACCTGGTGGAGCAACCAGGCGTGCAGTTACGCTGAAACGTACTGATCTGAAGCGCAAAGCGCAAAGCGCAAAGCACAAAACGTAAAGCGCAAAACGTAAAGCGCACAGCGCAAAACGTAAAGCGCACAGCGCAAAGTGCAAAATAGACGATGCTGAAGCATGACATGGTTTCGAGCAGAAAGGGCAAGTGCAGCACTTCAAAGAGCGACCTGTTTTCTGCTTTGCGCTCAGACCGCTTTGCGCTTAGGCCGCTTTGTGCTTAAAAGCAGAAGGGGGAACAATGCAATTCGGGCCAATCCTGACCGAGGGAAAAACCAAAATAGTCTATGCGCATCCTACTGATCCAGACCTGGTCATCTTGCAGCATAAAGATGACATTACGGCTGGCGATGGAGTACGGCACAGTGTGATACCCGGCAAAGGTGCGCTGGCCGGGCGAACCACCGCCAACGTGTTTATGCTGCTCAACCGGGCGGGCATCGCCACCCACTTTGTCGCTGCGCCTGAACCTGGATTGACTATTGCTCGACGCTGCACGATGATCCCGCTGGAGGTGGTGCAACGGCGACTGGCGACCGGCTCGTACCTCAAGCGGCATCCGCAACTGGCCGAAGGCACGCGCTTTGTACCGCCGCTGGTCGAATTCTTCCTGAAAGATGACACGCGCCACGATCCGCTGATCACGCCTGAGCAGATTATAGCGCAAGAAATTGCGACGGAAGCCGAGGTGCAGCAGATGCAAGACATCGGTCGTCAGGTATTTGTGCTGCTGGAACAGGCCTGGAACAGGCTCGATGTGACGCTGGTCGATCTGAAAATCGAGTTTGGGCGGGTAGTCAGTAACGCAGTAGATGCCTCCTCCACGCCGCCTGCGCTGCTGGTGGCCGACGTGATCGACAACGACTCGTGGCGTATCTGGCCCGGCGGCGAGAAAAGCCGTATGCTTGACAAACAGATCTACCGCAATGCAGCCCAGGTTGATGCCGCCTTGCTGGAGGACATCTACCAGCGGTATCGGCACGTTGCCGATCTCACCGATACATTCCAAAAAGAGGCATTATGATCACGTTTGATACCGGATCGATCCGGTTTACCTATCGTATCGCTGGCATTGCCATTCACGAACAGCACGTGCTGTTGCAGTATGGCTCAACCGAGCCATTGTATTTTCCCCCTGGTGGGCGGGCCGAGTTGCTTGAGACCACTCGCGCCACCCTTCGGCGCGAGATGCGTGAAGAGTTGGGCATCGACATCCAGATCGAGCGCTTACTCTGGATCAACGAAAACTTCTTTATGCACCGCAACAAAGCGTTTCACGAGGTCAGCTTCTACTTTTTGATGACTCTGCCAGACGATCCACACTTGTATGTAAAAGACCAACTGATCATCGGCAAAGAGGAAGATGGGCAACCGCTCCTCTTTGCCTGGGTACCACTGGTACGCCTGGCAGAAATAACGCTCTATCCCACCTTCTTACGCACCGCCTTGCACACACTCCCTGATGCTATTGAGCATATTGTGCATGTTGACGAACAGAGTATAGAGGAGCTACGAGGCAGAATGACTGCCTGATGTTGGGAAAGAACGCCATGGGCGCACCTTCCAAACCGCTGACCGAGCAACAACAGGCCATTGTCAATCATAACACCGGCCCGGCGCTCGTGTTTGCCGTGGCCGGCGCTGGCAAAACCACAGCGATGGTGCATCGCATTGAGCGCCTGGTGCGTGAGCGCATCTTCGCCGCCGAGTGTATTCTGGCAACCTCGTTTAGCCGCGCCACGGTGCAGGATGTTCGCGCCGCGCTAAACCGCTGGAACCACTGTGCAGGTGTGCGACTGATGACCCTGCACGCTCTGGGCTACCGCGTCATTCGTCAGGCACAACAGCGTGGCTATCTGCCCGTCGTCACCTTTGATGACTCGGATCGTTCCGACCGCTCACGGAGCATTCTGTATCAGGCGCTGGCCCAGGCCCGTCAGCAGAACGTAGCCTACCGCACCGAGTTGGATAGCATTGATATTGAGGACTTCCTCAACTTTGTCGGGGCATGCAAGGGCAACCTGCGCTATGCCGATCTCGAGCAGCGGGCCTTACCAGCCACGGCGCTAAGCGTGGCAACCCAGGCCCAACCCCCGCCGACTCTGGAATGGTATCTCGATCTCTATCGCCGCTTCGAGGCCATACGTCAGCAGCAAGGCCAGATTACCTTTGATGATATGCTAATGACCGGCTGGGAACTGCTGGTACAATATCCTGACCTGCTGGACGATGCCCGCCGCCAGTATCAGTGCGTGCTGGTGGACGAGTTCCAGGATGTCAACCTGGCCCAGTCCGAAATTCTGGACGTGATCACCTTCCCGGTGCGCAACTATATGGCGATTGGTGATGACGACCAGACGATCTACGAGTGGCGCGGGGCCGAACCGCGCTTTATTCTGGGGTTTCAACAGCGCTACCAGGCTCCGGTGTATCTGATTGAAGAGAACTTTCGCTGCAAGGCCTCGCAGGTGGCACTGGCTAATCAAGTAATTGAACATAACCGTCAACGTCAACCCAAACGCCTGGGACTGACTCAGGGCTTCGACGGCACCACCATTGTCTCCTTCGAGGATGACTACGAGGCAGTGGGGCGCAGCCTGGTAGCTGAAATTGTAGCACTACACCAGCAAGGAACGGCACTCACGCAAATGGCAGTGCTGGTGCGTGTGTACGCCCAGACACCCTCTATTGAGCATTTTCTGATTGTGGCACACCTCCCCTATCGCATCATTGGCGGTGTGCCCTTCTACCAGCGTCCCGAAGTAGTGACCCTGATGAACTATCTGCGCCTGGGCCAATTGGAACATGAACGGCAAGCGAGCCGCAATCTGCCGCCGGAGCAGATCGTGGCATTGGAGGCTGCCTGGCACAACGTGTATAACCAGCCGAAGCGCTACCTCAGCCGCGAGTGGAGCGAGAAGGTCTGGACAACCGTCATTAACCAGTCAGTGCCTCTGAGCCAGGTGCTACGGACAGCCAGCACAGATGTAAAACACTCCCACCTGACTACCGCTATCGAGTGTCTGGCACAGGATCTGACCTGGTTGGCAACCGTGCTGTCCGAACAACCTGCGGCGCAGGTACTGGATGCGCTGGACACGCGCCTGCACTATAGCGCCTATCTGCGCCAGAGCAGCGGCTTTCCCGAAACCGGGGAAGGGCGCGTCGCTACCATCAAGGCCTTGATTGATTATGCCCGCAATCGCGGCACTGCGCTGGAGTTTATGCACCATCTGGCGGAACTGGAGCAGGCGGGCTATGGCGTGACGACGGGCGACCAGTATGTCACCCTGACCACGGTTTTTCGGGCAAAAGGGCTGGAGTGGCCAGTGGTGTTTATTCCGCACTGCAACGACGGTATCTTTCCCTTTGGTGAAGGGGCGCGACTGGAGGAAGAACGACGTCTGCTGTATGTGGCGATCACCCGTTCACAGCGGCATCTGCACCTGCATTGCCTGAAAAACCGGCCGATCTCGCCCTTCCTGCACGAGGCGGCCTACCGCGAAACCCTGGATGCGATCCATGCGTTACAATCAGCGCTGGCACGCAACCCGCAGGAGTGGAACCGGCAAGATGCGCTGGCAGTGGCGCTCTATCCGCCACGTTATCATCTAGAGCGTTACTTTTTGCGCTGGTGGCCGGTGCCGCCCGCAACTCGTTCGCAGGTTGTACGTGCCATCTGGCGTGTGATGGACAATAAAAGGCAGCTACCTGATGCGCCGACTGACCTGGAGGGCCTGTGGCAAATATTGGCAACAAACCAGTATCTGTCAACACCAACGCTCATCGCAGAGCGCAAAGCGCTCAAGCGTTCAAGCGTTCGAGCCCAAAGCGCTCAAGCGCAAAGCGCAAAACAGGATGATGCTGAAGCATGACATAGTTTCGAGCAGAAAGGACAAACGCAGCGCTTAAAAAAGCGACATGTTTTCCGCTTTGCGCTTTGCGCTCAGGCCGTGCGGTTTGACCATGCTGGCAGCAAAAAACTGGCCGTAAAGCTCGTAAAACTGAAACGACTGTAATTCTTTGATGGAAGTGAGGACACAATGGATCAGACAACACCGAATGGGCAGATACCCGACTTTGATCCCGGCTCTGAGCATGTCAACGCATACCAGGCCTTTGTCACGCTGGGACGGTTCCTTGAGGAAGATGGCTGGTACCCGCAACAGGTGAACGACACCTATGTCTATCGTATGAATTTCCAGGGCAAGAACGGTGATCTGCGCTGCTATGCCCAGATTCGCATCGAGGCCGAGCAACTGATCTGCTATGCGCTGACGCCGATAAAGGTTCCTGAAGAAGCACGCATCGCCGCCGCCGAGTTTCTTACCCGCGCCAACTATGGTATGTATATCGGCAATTTTGAAATGGACTTTAATGACGGTGAGGTGCGTTATAAGAGCAGCGTGGACTTTCAAGACGTTCCGCTGGAACCCTATCTGATTCGCAACACGATCTATCCTGCTGTGCAACTGCTGGATCGCTATCTGCCCGGCCTGTTGAAAGTCGTATTTGGCGGCAAGGCACCGATTGAAGCGGTGCAGGAAATAGAAAGTTGACGCTGCATTGACAGCGCTGAAAGATGGTATAATGCCGCCTGCACATACAATCTGAGAACGACCTGAAAGTAGCCTGATGTGCAGTGTACAGCAATTCGCGGATGAACGCCTGTGCGTTCCTGAAGGCCCGGCTTGAGCCAGAGGATGGTTTGGAACTGGTGGAAGCGGAGCTTCTCGCTCTGCATTGTTCTCGACATATGGATATGGAGCCAGATCTCGTATCAGATCGTATGGCGAAAGGGACAACCATATGCATAGCAAAACTGACGTAGCGCTATGGAGCAAACTGTCGTTTGTTGTTGCCAACATTCTGGTTATGATCGTTCTGCACGGCAACTCGCGGCAGTTCTGGCCGAAAATTCCGTACTTGAGCCTGCGTGATGAGAGTATCAGCGAACATATGCGACTGCTGTTCAATACTTTGCTGGTGGTAACGGCAATCCAGTTTGTGCCTGGTCGTTTACCTCGCCAGCGCTGGCTGCCACGTCTGACCGTATTGGTGGCGCTACCTGCATTGTTACCTTTGCTCATTCTTGCCGGGCAACGCATATTGCACCTCAAAGGTCGTAACGCCGAACGCTATAACCTGACTCTGGTTCCCTTGTTGCCGATGCTGGCCGTCGTGCTGGAAGATGCCTTGACCGCAACGATGTCGGCCACAGATAGACATGCGCAGCACTCATGATCTGCGCTATAGCCATGGAGTGGTATAGTGGCCTGTACTAGAAGTACTAGTCCTGAAGAACCATAAGACCTATTTACTCTTGCAATCAATCATGTTACAGTCTCTAGCGTGAGCAGGAGTACCCGCTCAGGGGAACGTTCGCCAGCGGGGTTGCGGGGGCCGCCGGCCCCCGCGCAACCCTTAGACCCTCCTGGAGCGGCACTGCTCCTCCAAACCAACCTATCTGAACGGTTACTGAGTAAGATACTTAAAATCTAGTTGTATCAGGATAGAAAGGAGTGATTATAGCTACATATACCTGAAAGATCCTGTTCATCCGGCGCAGTTCACCTTGATATGGATAGCAATAAGATAAGCAGGATATACGCAGAATACATCCAGGATTACTAAAAATGAACAAAGACAACCGTACCAACCGCGTCAGCATTGCACTCCTCGCCACTTCCCCGGCGCGTGCTTCCAATGTTCGCTGGGATTCGGAGGATTGATTGTCAACCACCTGGTATGTGGGTTGGGCTTGATGCATAACGCCCAATATCGTTCGCGGTCAGGAATGGCCTGGTTGCCGATCCAGAAGTTTTCTTGAATGACCGTAGTGAGGAATATGTATGACACTTTTTCCACAGAACCTGTCAGTTCAGCCTGATCTGAATGACCTCCAGCAACGAGTGTTTCGACGGCGTAAGCACTATGCACGTGTGTTACAATTGCCCCAGACCTTGATCTCGGTCGCAGCCACGTATGTGGCTTATGTGGGTACGGTATTGTCGCACATCCATACCTTGCCCCGACGCTATGTTCTCCATATTGTTGTCAGTATGCTGGTACTACTGGCAAGTGTTGCGAGCGTTCTTCCCTCCGCACATTTATTGGCGGAAACATCGCCTCTGAACCGTCCGATAGCAATACTATCCGATCTGGTTGCACCAGTCTTTCCGGTGACGACCGATCATCTGTATGGCGGTGACACTCCCGTACCGGATGCAGCCTTTGCGGCGATCGACGCTTTACCCGTTATGCCTGTTGAGCCACGCCTGCAAGGACGCTTCACGACCATGGCGCAAACGGTGACCGATGGTGCCAATGCCCGCAGTGGCCCTGGTACCAACTATGATCACCTGGCTACTCTGCCCGCGCAAACCTCGGTGCAGGTGCTGGCGCGTCACGGTGACTGGTTTCAGGTACGCGGTAGTGGTGGTACTATTTTCTGGGTGGCGGCCGAACTGTTGAATGTAAACGCCACAGCACGCGAAATCTTGCCAGTCGTTACTGACATTCCTGCCCCACCACCCCCACGCATCGGTGTGGTCAATGAAGCACAGCTCAATCTACGCGATGGCCCCGGTACGGACTATGTGGGCGTCGTGCGTTTGCCCGTTGGCACCCCGTTGGATCTACTGGCACAGTATGGCGACTGGATGCAGGTACAGACTCCGGAAGGACACATCGGCTGGGTGTCTGTGGCATACCTGACCATTGAGCCAGGAATTATGGAGCGTGTCGAGCGTATTACCGAGATACCCGATCCACGTCCGAATCTCGTGGGCACAACGGCTGCCAGTCAGGTGAACGTGCGCACCGGGCCGGGTATTGGCTATAGCCGCATTGGTATGTTAGAGGCTGGCATGAGACTCGATCTGCTGAGTCGCCATGGAGACTGGTTCCAGATCCAGACCGCGCAGGGTACCACCGGTTGGGTCGCCAGTGAGCTAATTGACGTCAGTGCATATATAGCGCGTCGGGTACCGCTGGCGCAGGATATTCCGCCACTACCACAACCGCAAACGCAATCAGTGCAACCGATACCCATGCAACCGGCACAGATTCCTGTACAACCAGCTCCCGTGCAACCGGCTCCCATGCAATCGGCTCCCGTACAACCGGCTCCCATGCAATCGGCTCCCGTGCAATCCGCTCCGGTGGAAGTGAACCCGATGGAAGTTGCACCTGAGCAAGAAGCAGCGCCTGCACCATTCACTATCGAAGAGACGAACCGGCGGCCCCCAACTGGACGAGTGGCACCCTCACCACATCAACCAGCACCGGTGGAACCTGAACCGGTACCGGCACCCGTGGATGTAGCACCAGCACCCGTGGATGTCGTTCCAGAGCCAGTGGAAGAGGTAGCTGCGCCCCTGCCACCTGAGCCGACAGCGGCCCCAGTGGAACCCGAATCGCCGCCGTTGCCCGCGCCGCCAGCGATAACGGCCAATAATGTCGTCGATTATGCGCTACGGTTTGTGGGTACAAACTATGTCTGGGGAGGGTCTGGGCCAAATGGCTTCGATTGCAGCGGTTTTACCATGTATGTGTATCGCCAGTTTGGGGTGTCTTTGCCGCATAGTGCTGCGGCGCAGTATAGTACCCGGTATGGCGTTATTATTTCGAATGTAGCCGAATTGCAACCAGGCGACCTCGTGTTCTTCGCCAATACCTACACAGCCGGCATCAGCCATGTCGGACTATACGCTGGCAATGGTAATGTCGTGCAAGCACTCAGCCCGGGACTGGGTGTTGGCGTCGCCAGTTTGCATAGCGCATACTGGTCGAAGCATTACTACAGTGCCCTGCGGCCTTACCGCTAGTGCGAACGTGATGAGTATCGGACTTTTGCTGGCAGGGCGCGGCACGCCGTGCCCCTATGCGCATCAACGTAAGCCTCCGCTTGGGATTTGGGGGCCTACGGCCCCCAGGAATCTCTCTTTTTCTGGCACAAAAGTCCAGCGAAGCTGGACTTTTGTGCCAGAACAGCAACGGGTTCTAAGGGCGGCAGCCCGTAACTTGATGCGCGTAGGGGGCGCGACACAGCGTGCCGCGCCCTCTGTTGCTTGTGTAGCAGCGGTAGGCTGACCAGACCTGGTGGTCAGCCACACTGAATATGCAGAACATGTAGTGCAGAGCATGGAGGAACGACTAAAGAACGACTAAAGTCGTTCTTCAGGCCGTAGGAACGACTTTAGTCGGTAACCGTTCAGGGGAACGTTCGCCAGCGGGGGTTGCGGGGGCCTGCGGCCCCTGCAAAACCCTTGTTCGGTCTGTTTTGGCCGCGTTGCCGCCAAAACAGGCCGAAAAAGAACCTCCTGGAGCGGCACTGCCCCTCCAAATCAACCCACCTGAACGGTTACCTAAAGTCGTTTCTACGTATCCCTCACCAACGGTGGTCAACCACTAGTTAGTGTACCCAACGAATATCAGCTTCACCAACGCCAGCAATCGCTTTCTGGAGTACCGTCAGCAATTCGGCACTTGCACCAAGATCCTCCAACATTTCCACCGTGGCTTGATTGATGTAGTAGTCGTCATCGAGTTCATCTTCTTCTTCCAGATGATCGAGCAAAAACTGAAGCTGAAGCTCTGTGATCGCTCCAACTAGCACGCCTGTCTGGGCATCGTAGAGCAACACCTGCTCTCCATTCTGCTCCCTGGCAGACGGAGCAATACCAATCGCGCCTCTGGCCGCCTCAGCCATACGCTGGCGCGTTTCCTTATCAATATACAAGGGTGAAATATCGGGCGCTTTGAGTAGTGTCTCCGCAATCACCTGTGCTGCATCCGGTCGCCCAAGGCGCTGCGTATTGGCGCGCATCTGCTGCAAGCGATAGGGGTCATCGAGCAGTTTATCAATTTTGTAGGCTACCACCGTCAGGTCGTTACATTTAATCGCAACGCCCTTTTCGAGCAGGTGATCGCTGTTGCGTTCTTCCTGTCCAGGTATAGGCATACAGATCACCATCGGTAACCCGGCAGCCATACATTCGGAAGACGTCAAACCACCAGGTTTACCAATAAAAAGTGTAGCGATTTTCATCAGGCTCGCTATGTCCTGGGTATAGCCCAGAACACGGAAGTTGGTTGGTTGCACAGCTACGAGTACTTCAATATCGCGCCGCAACTCACGATTTCTGCCACAGATAATGACTGTTTGCACATCGTGACGGAGTTGTAAAAACTGTTCGACCACGGTTTTCATCGAGCTATTGCCAAATGTGCCAGCCGATAGGAGGAGTACTGGTTTATCAGGACGCAGATCATACTTTGCCAGCACATCCGCACGTTGCACAGGAGCGCTGAAAGCCGGGTCAACCGGAATGCCCGAAACCGTAATATGACTCTCTGGTAGACCAAGGGCGATCAAATGGGCCTTTGTTTCATCCAGGGCCACAAAATAGCGGTGAAATAGTTGACTCAACCACATCGAATGAAAATCATAATCGGTGGTGACAATCGAGAGGATCGTATGCAGTTCTCTTTTTGACAGCAGATGTGAGATAATGCCCGCTGGCATAAAATGGGTGCATACGGTGATATCTGGATCAAACTGCTTAATGAATTTCACCAACGGCTCGGCATTGAGACGATCCAGCATCAGGCGCATATCGTCTGTTTTCCAGGGTTCGTCACTCTCATCATACCACCACCCAAGAAAGCGCGGGTACTTTTGCACCAGCTCAAGAAAGACTTTGGAATACAAACTACGATGCGCTTCATTCGTTAATTCAAGGGCATCTTTGTTGACAACTTGCTCAACTTCTGCATAGCGACAAAAAACTTTTTCAAGCGCATTAGCAGCAGCCTTATGCCCTGAACCCGCGCTCGTGGACAAAATTAAGACACGTTTCCGCATGATGATGACTCCTGAATTCGGTAGGATCCGTTCGATTCATCAGGCGCGAGGAGGATCCGCAAGATGGCTCCGCAGCATCCAGCGCATCAAGCCGGGTAGACGTGGCCCAAATATCGCTAACAGGCGGTTGCCAAAGCCAGGGATGAGCAACCGACGACGCACCTGAACTGCACGATAGATCGCGTTCGCCAACCGTTCAAGCTGCTTGTGTTGCGGGTCATCGTCATCGTCTGTATCTGGCAGTGCGGTCGGCAGAGATCGTTCCAGGCCAGCATACACCGTTAGGACATGGATATTGCGCCGTGCCAGAATCACCGATAAACTACGCGCATATGCTGCCTGACCTTCCTTGCTGGCCGCATAGATGGCTGCGCCTGGATAGCCCGTAAAGTGCGCTAGCGAGGCCATAAAAACCAACGAGCCACCATCCGCAAGGCTTCCCTGATCGAGCAAGCCATTGGTGAGCAGAACGGGTACCAGAAAATTTACGGTAAGAACGCTGTTTTGTTGCTTCAGATCCGATTGAGCGAACGGGCCAGGCTTATTCAGACTGGCGTGATGGATGCAGACATTGATGGCAGGTTTAGCCCTCAATTGGCTAAGAATAGGTTCGACATCAGACTCTAGCGTCAGGTTGGCCGTAATCCAACTGGCAGTATAGCCTTTTGCCACCAGATGCGACCGAAAGCGTTCACCCTGCGTTGCATTATCGTCTATGCCGGTGATACTATACCCCGCTTGTGCAAAACGTCGGGCCAGCGCTCGACCAAAAGGCGTGGCCGCGCCGGTAATGACACAATGTTTCATCGCGTCCGCCTCGTAGCAATCCAATCTACCAGCCAGTTCAAGTGTTGCCCGCTAAATTCTAGCATTCGATTTTTGAGGCCAATGGTTATAGTTGGACGCCTGCTCTCTATCGCATGCACTATTTGGAGAGCGAGCTTATCGGCGGCCAGTAAGCGTTGCTCTTGCACAATCGAGCGTGTTGCATCAGCGCTCACCGCCGGTCGAATAGGTGTTGGGCCAAGATGGATGGACTGCACTGCAATCTGTTGGCGCAGTTCCATGCGGAGACTCCAGGCAAAATGATCGAGCGCAGCTTTCGTGGCTGCATAGACGGCATGCCCGGGGCTGGGAAGTACCGCCACAACAGAGCCGATAAAAACCAGCTTGCCATGGCAGCGCGACAATCGCGGTAAAAGCGCATGCGTTAATGCAATTGGTGCATACAAATTCACGGTCACTAGCTCATGAATATGTTCAGGCGAGTGATCTTCGGTAGTGCCTTTATCGGCTATCTCGGCGCAGTGAATGAGCAGATCAATACTGTCGATAGTATTACGAAAGAGAAACTGATCAATGATGCGCACGTAGTCCGGCCATGATAAATCCACCCGACAATAGGTGGTAGCCGTAAAGAGGTTAGGATCTAACCCTTCCATAGGACGCCGCCCGATCAACACCAATCGTGTATGACGCTGCTGATACTGATGGGCCAGGGCAGTACCGATTTCGCCGGTTGCACCTGTAATCAACACCGTGCGTTGGGCTTTGGCCATAACAATAGCATCTCCGACCGGACATCGGGTATCCGGCGCTCTGGCTCACTGCGTTCTTTAGGCAAACGAATGCTGCTACCAGTATAGCATATCTCACCGGGGCTGTGGTAGGCAGGAGAGATTGTCAATGCAGAGCTATCTTATGCTGGGCGGTCAGGCTAC
>CALANA010000196.1 GCA_937925925.1 uncultured Chloroflexales bacterium
CATTTTCACTCCGCATCCTTATCTTAACCGTATTGCTTGCCGTTGGGGCAGCCGGGGCATTTGTCTTGTCATCTACACCGGCATCAGCGCAAGATCCGCATCAGAAGGTGATTATGTCGCGTGACCTGCCAGAAAATGCGGAGGTATCATTCGATGGATATGTACATGACTTTACTAAAATATCGCATCCGCTGAATACGGCCGAAGTATTGGACGCCAAACATGAAAAATTCAAAGGCTCAGTAGGTCTGTATGACTACTCGTCCGTGTACATGTTTACGTCGGTACTGCGTGACCAGCAAGCATTTGTCGGACACTGGCTCTATGTCTATCAAAGCCCTGAGCAGGCGCAAAAAGCTGCTGAACTGTTTCTCCGCGAAGTGGAGAACGACGTATATGAGACGACCGAACGCTATCACGGGACATCGAACAACAAGGCACTCACTGGTGAGGTGTTCTCAGTCGTCAGTTTTGAGGACGGAGTAGAAATCTTCTGGTTTGTTGCCACAGATGGTAACATCCTATCACTGGCGATGGTAGATGGGCTGGACAGCGAGACCAACCAGGAAGTGCTACGCACGGTTTTCGCTATGCAGGAAAACTAAACCGGAACAACGTCGCCCATAGGGATTTTTGCGCGATCATCAGTGATTCAGGATACTGGCGAGCAACTCGTAGCAACTTGTGGTTTTGGTACGTGGTAGTACGCGGCATCAAAGATGGGTGAGATTAATCAGCTATCTACCAAATCCACCATATTACAGCACCCTTGTACCGGGTTGTTGCGACCAAATGAGCAGAACCGCCAGTTGCATTGATTGCATACCAGGAGCAGTCGATGCGACTAGCTGTAGCAGAGCCAGGAGGTTTCAAATGCGTAGGTACTTTGGTATAGATCCTCGCAATCCAAAACTCCACCTCCTTCATAGCGGATCGTTCCAATCGCTGTATCGCTAAGGGTAAGTGCAGCGGATTCAATAAACTCGATTAATGAAGTTGATACAGAAGAATTTGTTGAACTTATAGTAACGGAGCGGATTACAGTACCAGATGTAGCAGTATATCTCAAAAATCTTGACGAATCCCAATACCAGGAATTTGTAAGGATATTTACAGAGCGTGTAGGTATTAATAGAGCCGAAATTCAACAAGAAGCGGCTAAATACACGACAATTCTTTCTCAGGATGAATTACTTTCTGCTGAAGCAGAAGTTATCTTAGCTCCTGGTGCGGTTTGGGCTGAAGTTGTTGAGAACACCTGGACCTGGGATATAAATGGTCCTTTTAGCATCTTCTGGTATGAAGATTGGGGGTGTGATGATGATCCTGCTGATAAAGAATATGTTTTTTACTATGCTTTTCCTTCTAATCCCACATCAGAACTACGCTGGACGACAACCAGTGCACAGGTATATGCGGCATTTGCTGTATATAATTGGAACCTACTAGGATTTGGATATAATTTCAGTGAAGTTCGCCTTTGTATCGGTGATAATGGTGTAGGACTCGCTGGAGGACCTGACAAAGTTCGTGATACTGTCTTCGTTCACCGTTAATAGTATATCGTTTTGACTTGAACATTCCGCATATGCTTGCCATTAGGAAGGGCAAGGTTGATCAAAGTATGCGGAAGGTCTAAGTCAAATTGGTAGTATATGCAGAAAGGTATGCAAAAGACGGACTATGGCCGTTCCCTCTTGAGACACGTGTTGCAGGTAACAGTTCTGGGGAACGTTCGCCAGCGGAGGTTGTGCGGGAATGTGCGGTTCCCGCACAACCTCCGCTGGCGGCCGGTTATGGCGGCTTTGCCACCACAATGGGCCGCCAAAGAACCCCTAATGAGAACAAGCCTTTCAAGTGCAGGTTTTTACACACAGATTGGTTTTGCGGCATCAGGGTGCCAATTTGGAATACTCTCTCGCGGGTCGTGCTAGTTCTCCTGCCACCTCATCAGGACGCCGAACACCAGAAGAGCTTTGGAGAATGACTCATTCGTAGATCGCATCACAGAGCCATCAGTAATTTTAACTAGCACAATTCCCCTCTCTATAATTATGTATAGGAGTCATACATATGGTATCAAACCATCTCAATCGGTGTGACATACAGCCTTCCCTTTCCAAATCATCGTTTCCCTGGCATACCTGGCTGTTTGCCAGCGTTGTAAGTAGCGTCCTGATGAATAGTGCGGTTAGTCCTTTTGCTCCAGCAATCCTCCTCTTTGTTCCAGCGCTTAATAGTATCGCCATAGTTCTGGCACAATGGCTTGTGTTGCGACGATTTATCACACGTCCCGTTGTTGGATTGCTCATACTGGTTGTTGCCGTCATCGTAAGCTGGATGCTCGGTGCAGTAGTGTCCATAAGTGGGAGTACTCTGCTCCATATACTTAACCTGCTTGCGGTTGGTTCTAGTGTACCTGCTGCTCTGATCCGTGGTGCAACCTTCGGCGCACTTGCAGGATCGGTCGTAGGGCTGTTCCTGGGATATGCCCAGGCAGTGGTCGTTGGTATGCCGCCATGCTATCGGGTGCGCTGGTTTCTGATCAGTAGCAGTATCTGGGCTGGGAGTACAGCAATCTATGGTATTGCCATCGCTGTCTGGGTCGTTGGTGGTATCGGCTTGCACACCGTGATAGCCTGGATTGGTAGCGTGACATTTGGAGATCATAGTAGCCATTGGGTTAGCTTTCTCGGTCTCCTGGGAGCCGTGAGCGGTAGTATGATTGGCATAAGTACATGGATCATACCTACCTGGCTCTACGATCCACAACAGCATTCGATAGAGAAGGACAATGCTGGTGCGTAAAACAATGATCGCTTTGTTTTTGATGGTACTCAGTATGCTAGTCTTAGGATGTGATCCTGCGCCCCATCGTACTCCACTGGACGCACTCACAGAGCCACCGGGCAAGGTTGCACCTCCGTATCGTGACACCATCCGTGTTTTAAGCACGCAGGACTTACCAGACGCAAACGGGGTGATACTGCTCTACCGCTGGCAGACGTCTACCGCACAGGCGGAAGACACCTTTTGTCTTGCCTCAACTTTCGTAACTCTTGAGCAATCAAGATGGCAAGCACAATCAACTGGGTATTTTGTCGGTACAACATTGAGTCAACCAGCATGTAATCTGAGCCATTCAACACCACTACGGGCCAGTTATTATCAGGCTGGACAACATACCATAGTCTATGGGGTCAGCAATAAGGGCAATCACATCCAGGTTACCTGGTCTGATGGTATGACGATGATAGCACCTATTGAGCAAAGAGTATTTCTTGTACTCCGCCCAGGGAACTGGTACCTTGACCATGTAGAGATCGTGGATGATCAATTGTGAGTGATCGATGGTTCAGCGCTCCTATAATCTGACAGGACTTACGCGGTGAAGATGGAGTCCGCCGTGTGTGCCAACGAAACGCCATGGCATGCTTACTTCCGCCGGTACTCTGTTTAGTATTCCATGGTGTTTAGAATATAGAATAAATATAATTATCCACATGTATTCACGCCGTTATAGGTGGTCAACCATAATCCGCCTACATTGGGATACTGAAACAGTCTCACAAAGAGCGAGAAAGGAGCAGATCTTTCTATGCCGCATAAAAGCCTGAACACAATCATCGCGGTGGCACTCATGCTCATCAGCGTGGCATTACCAGTATCGGGGACAAACATCACGCCTATGCCGATGATTTTGAGCGTTGTTTTAAGTTTGATCTTGGGTTTCATCGCTGTTGTTCTTGCTGTTTCAAACATCCCTGTGAAGCAGAACAAACCGTCACGGGCGACACTGCTGATCATTGGGGTTTTTATGGCATTGCATGTCATTGTATTTTTGCTGTTTCCAATTATGGGGTAGAGATAGCTATTATGCATAATATGCCTTTATTTATCGTGCAACTTTGTAATATCACGTTTCTATTCCTATGGTTCACCCTCACGCTACTCGCACTGATACAACTGGTACGCGCTGAACCCAAAATGGTCATGTCAGCCTATTTGTTATGGGTCATCGTTATTTTCTGTATCCCGATCATTGGGGCTGCGTTCTTTTTGATTCACCGCTATCAAACACAACCAGAGCAGATATAGCACACCGCTGCCGATAGTACAGGAACGCCCCGGCTCCAGGCCAGGTTCCAGATACCAGATTTTGCGGTGACTGCATGTAGTGACGATTTTCGTCGTTATGGCGTTCCTACGTGTTACCCAACGATAAAGTAGCTACGAACTTTGTCTTAACTGGGACGGTGTTAGACCCGGACTCGATCCGGGACTCCTTTTTTATGACTCAGATAGGATGGCTCTCCCCTAAACTGTTACATACTCGTTACATTCCCATCATTGTATCGGTCAAGACAGGTGCTATGCTGTAGCCATGACGCGATTATCGCCGATACGCATGGGGTTCGGAGGCCTGGTTCCGCTCGTTCCGTACCCCGTTCAGGAGGATCTGACTCGATGGGTGCTGTGATTCGTATAGTGCTGGCCGATCCGCATCCCCTGACCCGCCTGGGGATGCGCCTGGTGCTGGATCGCATGCCGCGGATGCGCATTCTGGCCGAAGTTGCTGATGGAGACACGGCTGTCCTGGCCTGTCAGTCGTACCATCCCGATCTGCTTATCCTCGATCCGCAGCTGCCTGGCCCACCGCCTGAGGTACTCATTCAGACGTTGCATGACAATAGCTGTGCTTCCGCTTACTCACTCCATCGCCCACCGCCGCGCATCGTGCTATGGACAGCAGCCCCCACCGCCCCAACGCTGCATCCCTGGCTAACAACCGGCATCGCCGCCTCGGTCGGCAAGGACGCCCCGCCAGAGGTGCTGGTGGCGACCATCGAACGTGTGGCTCAGGGCGGAACGTACGGCAGAACGGGAGACGACGAAGTGGTCAGCGCAACACCTGGATACCCGGTGCCTGCGAGAGCAGACGTGGAGTTTACCCCTCGCGAGCAGCAGATTCTGCGCCTGCTGCTGCTAGGATGGTCGAATACCCACATCGCAACCGCGTTGCGCCTGACCGACCAGACGGTACGCAACCATATGCGCCGCATCTATGGCAAGTTGGGGGTGCATACGCGAGCCGCCGCCATCGTATCGGCCCGGCAGCGCGGTCTGGAGTGACAGGTGATGTATCGGCATCATGAGTACTCCCGTACTATAAAAACAGTACG
>CALANA010000197.1 GCA_937925925.1 uncultured Chloroflexales bacterium
AACGCCACGCTGTTGACATCATCGGTATGCCCCTCCAGGGTGCGCAGGAGCGTGCCGTCGGCCACGTGCCACAGCCGCACGGTGTTGTCCTCCGACGCGGAGGCGAGGGTCTGGCCGTCCGGCGCGAACGCCACGCTCAAGACCCAATCGGTATGCCCCTTCAGGGTGTGCAGCAGCGTGCCGTCGGCCACGCGCCACAGCCGGATGGTTTTGTCATCCGACCCCGACGCGAGGGTCTGGCCGTCCGGCGCGAAGGCCACACTCACGACCGCACGGGTATGCCCCTCCAGCGTGCGCAGCAGCGTGCCGTCGGCCACGCGCCACAGCCGCACCGTCTCGTCCCACGACCCCGACGCGAGGGTCTGGCCGTCGGGCGCGAACACCACGCTCTTGACATCACGGGTATGCCCCTCCAGGGTGCGCAGGAGCGTGCCGTCGGCCACGTGCCACAGCCGCACGGTGTTGTCCTCCGACGCGGAGGCGAGGGTCTGGCCGTCAGGTGCGAAAGTCACGCTCGTGACCTTATCGGTATGCCCCGTCAGCGCACGCAGGATCCTGCCGTCGGCCACGCGCCACAGCCGGATGGTCTTTTCCCACGACCGCGAGGCGAGGGTCTGGCCGTCCGGCGCGAAGGCGATGCTGGCTACCCGGGCATCGGTTGCAATGTACCGGATCTCCTGAAGGGTGCCGGGATCGTACAGGAATACCCCGATCGAAGAGGCGACCGCCAGCCGGGTGCCATCGGGTGTCCAGGCAAGGTCAGTTAACAACCCCTTGCCGAGACGGGCGCGTTGTACCACAGAGGCAGCGTTCGCCGGGGTAATCCGGTTAATTCCTGCATTCCTCAGCCTGGTTCCCAACGCAGCCAGTTTTGCTTCCAACGCGGCCAGCCTGGCCTCCACCTGCGCCTGGGCTTGCTCCTGTTCGCGGCGCAGCTCTGCCTTCAACGCGGCCAGCCTGGCTTCCACCTGCGCCTGGGCTTGCTGGAATTGCCGTTCACGGTAATTCAGCCGCGCCTGCGCCAGGTCGCGCTCGTAGCGCAGTTGCGCCTGCACCGGATCGGGCACCAGTTCATAGGCACCCTGCAACTGCCAGCCGCACTCCTGGCAAGTGGGTTCGTCCGGGCCATAGGGCCGTCCGCAAACGGGACAGGGTGGTTTGTCGGTCATAGGTGTTCTCCAGTACCTTTGAAATGCCGATAGACTTCGTTGCTATGCACCGCGAAATTCAAGCCGGAGGCAATCTCCTGGCGCACTCCGCCATGGACAACGCCGATCACCAGCAGATCGGGCTGGCGGAAGAGCGGTGCCCCGCTGCTGCCGTGGGTCACGGTCGCCGAGATCTGAATAATGGCGATACCGTCTTGCTGCCGTAGCGCACTGACGGTGCCATCCGTCAGCGTAATGTCGCGCCCGAGCTGTTCGCCCAGAGGATAGCTCAATACCCTGACTGGATCACCAAGCTGACAGCGCGTCTCCGGGGGGGCCAGAGGAACCCAGGGATAGCGGCCGTCGGGCAGGCGTAGCACCGCCAGATCCGCGGTTGCGTTCCATCCCACCAACTCGGCATCGATCCACGCCGTAGCGGCGCTGTCCAGCGCGACCTGGATCTGCGCGGCCTCGGCCACCACATGGTAGGCCGTCAGCATATGGCCCTGGGGCGTCACCACAAAGCCGGTGCCCGACCCTTGCTCGCCGGTACGTGTCTGCACTGCAATATATCCGGTTGCAGCCTGGGCTTCGGCCAGCGAGAGGCTTCGATCCGGTGGCGCGGGCAGGTAGCGCTGCAACGGATAGGGACGCGGGTTGACTGCAGGCGGTGAGCCGGTGCCCCTGGCCACTGCGGGCACATCGGCGGGTGTCAGACGGGCTGGCTCGGCGCTGTCGAGTGCAACCCCGGCGGCAAACAGGCGTTGCGCCATGTGCAGCTTCATCGTCTCGAACAATGAGCGCACACTGCGGGCGTTGCCAAAGGCCTGGGGATCGGCGGACTGTTGGGCCAGCAGATAGCGCTGCGCTGCGGCGGCGGCCTCTGGCGTCACCTCACACTGTTCGACAGCGGCCATCTGGTTCAGGATGATCAGCCACTCGTCGGGCTGGTAATCGGGAAACTCCACGCGCATAAACCGACTGGACAGCCCGGAATTGCGTTCCAGAAACTGGCGCATCTCGCGGGGGTAGCCGGCGGCAATCACCACCAGCCGATCACGATGGTTCTCCATCGCGCGATTCAACTCCGTGAGCGCTTCAGCCCCATAGTCCTGTGGCCCACCCTGGGCCAGGGCATAGGCCTCATCAATGAAGAGGACGCCATCGAGGGCTTCTTTGATGATTGCTTTCGTTTTCGGCTCGGTCTGACCGACATAGCCCGCCACCAGGTCGCTGCGACTGGCTTCGATGACATGGCCCTTGCGCAAAAGACCGAGGGATCGGAAGATGCGGCCCATCAGTCGGGCGACGGTCGTCTTGCCGGTGCCAGGGTTGCCGATGAATAGCATGTGCAACGAGCGGGGCGCAGTCGTCACTCCGCGCTGGCGCTGCGCCTGCTCGAAGCGCAACAGCGCCACCTGCCCGCGCACCCATTCTTTGACCGAGTCCAGACCAACCAGATCGTTGAGTTCAGCCAGCACCTGCTCGAGATCGGGGATGGGGGCAGCCAGAAAGCGCTGGTCATCGGGCGGCAAATCATCTGGCAACAGCGGCGTATCGACGGGCAGGTTGTGTTGGCGACGGCGCTCGGCGCGGCGGCGCTCCAGGCTCGCCGCCAGATTGCGCATCGTCCCCGCATTACCGAACCGCTCATCGCGGGTGGCATACATCCCGGCCACCACTTCCCCCAGGCGTACCTCGGTCTCAGGTGGACATGGCAGACCTTTGCTCTGGAGCATATGCAGCAAGATCTGCATCAATTCGCTCGGATCGTAATCCGGAAAGTGGATGCGATTATCGTCCGGGAACCGGCGGCTCAGGCCCGGATTGGAGGCCAGAAACTGCTGCATCGGCGCGGGATACCCGGCCACAATCACCAGCAACCGCTCGCGTTCATTCTCCATGCGCGTCAGCAGCGTGTTGACCGCTTCCTGTCCGAAGCTTCCACGTTCCGCTTCGGTCAACTGATAGGCTTCATCAATGAACAGGACGCCATCGAGGGCGCGATCTATCAGCTCGTTGGTTTTGATCGCCGTGCCACCAACATGGTCAGCCACCAGATCGGCGGCCGTCGGCACTTCCACCAGATGCCCGCGGCGCAGCAGGCCCAGATCGCGGTAGATCTCGCCCATCAGCCGGGCGACCGTGGTCTTGCCCGTACCGGGATTGCCGGTAAAGACCAGATGCAAGGCGGGCGGCTCGCTCTGCTGGATCAGCCCGTGCTGCTGCCGCTCGGCTGCGTCGGCCATCAGCGCACTCAACGCAGCGATGCGCTCCTTGACTACCTGGAGGCCAATGAGCGCATCCAGACGTTCCCAGGGACTGCCCTCGGTCATGGCCGAGGCCTGGAACCATCCCTGGGCGCGGGCGGTGGCTTGATCGAGGTGGCGCATGGTGCGCAGGCGACTGAGCCATTGCTGCCCACTGATCTCCTCAGCCGCCATCCAGGTGGCAAGCCGCGCCCGCTCCGTCCAGGCGACTTGCACGCCATCCTGTAGGCGTACCAGATCGATCAGGCGGGTGATCTCCGCAACATCAGGCCCCCCCAGGCGCACGCTACTATAGCTTTGACGCCCCTCTCGCTGATGCTGTACGCAGGCCCGCAGTTCGGGGAAGGGCAGATGTTCAACGGCGGCATGCAGGTCGGCATAGGTGGCACTGCTAAAGACGAAGCAGCAGACATTCCTGTTCCGCGATGGCAGGCGCGCCCATGCACCAACCCGCCCGGCCAGCAACGGCTGTTGCGCAAAGAAGCGCAACGTGGTTTCAGCTTGCATCATGATGATGGCCGTGCGCGGATCGGGCTGGCACATAAGCGTGTCGAGCAGGGCAACCGCATGCACATCACTCATCCCCCGCCCGACCGCTGGTGGTGCCGGGGTTGGTGGGGGCAACGTGGCCGCCAGCAGGTTCTGGCGACCCAACGGCCCGCTTGTACGCACACGCCGCATCGTCGAGGTGCCCTGGCCTGATGCGGCGCGTTCCGGTTTCGGCAGGCACGCCTGTTGCGACTCGCGGTCGAGGCAGTAGACCCCACCACTATGCGTGGCAAAAAAGGCAATGCGGCGAAAGCCCTGCTGTCGCAGAAGCCGGTGCAGGGCCTGTTCAATGTCACACTCGCTATAGTCCTCCGCAATAAACCGATCATTCACGCCGGGGCCATACAGGACGAAGAAGCGATCACCCTGATCAAAGCGTAGGGTATGGATGAGGCGTTCAACGGTCATCGCGTTCTCCTGGCCGGCTGTTGCGCTGGCTGGCGCTGACGTACCTCTTCGATCTGGGCATACGCCGGATCAGGCTGGTCGCCCACACTCGTGATCGCTCCCGCCTGAAGGCCATGTTGTGCCAGCGCTTTGGCAATCGCTTCGGCACGGGTGCGAAGTTCGTACTCGGCACGCTGTTGGGCATCATACGAGTTAATGCTCAGAGTATTCTGTCCAGTGCCATCAGGTGTGACCACCACCGTTACTTTGCTTCCGTCCAGATGGGCCACCTGGGCCACAAAACCATGCCGCTGATCCTCGCCCTCATAGGTGTCGTCCTGCAACTGAAAGCCCTGCTCTTCAAAGGTCTGAACCACTGTGTCAGCAATATTGGTGCGCAATTGCGAACTGATGACCGCATCGCGGGCCTGCGCAATCGTTTGCTCCAGCCGCTCGCGCAGGGTAGGGAGCGTTTCGTCGGCGAGCTGGCGCAACGTACTGGTGCTTACCGGCGTCGCTGCATCCGTAATCTGCGCAATCACCTGGTCAAGCTCCACTTCCAGCGTACTGAGCTGGCCCTCCGTCCAGTAATCGACTTCGATCATGATGTCGAGCTGGTTCCCTTGCAGATCCAGCGCCGGGCAGGTACGGTTGCGCTGCGCCAGGGCCAGGATTTCGCGGGCGGCTTCCAGGCTACGGACATGCCACACCTGCCACTCGCGCTCCAGGCGCTCCAGTTCTAGCCGCAGATCGGAGAGGCTGCCATAGGCCTGCTGTGCCATCGTCAGGGCTGCCTCGGCCACGCCCTGGGCCAGATTGGTCTCAGCCTGTTCGATCATACGCGCCAGGCGGGCCAGTTGGTCGGGGGCAAACTGCTGGTGCGCGTAGTGGCTGTCGATAAAATCGTGTAGAATCTGCGCCGTCTCAATCCACGAGCGGGCCAGCGTATCTTTGCGTTGCTGCTCGCTCTCCAGGCGCTGGTGGATGGCGCGGATCTGCGTCTCGCGGGTCTGGCGCTCCTGATCAATGAGTTGGGTCAATTGATCGGCCTGTGCCTCCAGGAGTTCCTGCGTCTCGTGGCGAAGCTGATCGGCTACCGTCTGGACATGCCGTATTCGGGCTTCCCGTTCGTGGGTCACTAGCGTTTCGGCCTCGTGGCGAGCGGCCTCAACTTCACGTTGGAGCCGCCGGGACGTTTCGGCCATGTTCTGGCGTAGTTTTCGCTGTTGCTCTTCCAGGCGTTGGGCCATGTGCGACTCAACCTGCCTGACCTCGTCGCGCATGCGTGCGGTTGCCTGCTGATACTCACGTTGCCGCCGTTCCAGCGGCTCCAGTCTGCGTTGCAGTTCCGCCTCGTTATCGCGCATTAACCGGTTCAACACCTCGGGCAGATTCTGTTGCATCGAACGTAACTGCCCCTCCGCCATCTGTAAGCGTCGGTAGTCCGCGCTATCAACCGTTACCTGCTTGCGTCCGCTCATCGCTATGGCTCCTTTCTTGTTGTTGATCATTAAAAATTCGTGGTATTCGTGGTATAGCAAGCCTATTGTAATTGTAACTATGGAGTCCAGGCTTATGGAGTTTGGATAAATATTCCGCTCTGCGCCTCCCCGCCCGGCGGCTGATGGTTTTTGAATAAATATTCCGCTCTACGCCTCCCCGCCCGGCGGCTGAAGCCGCGGGCTACGGGTTGCAAAGCCCGCCTGCGCGGGCTGGAGTGGGGAATACCGAATTAGTTCCTCAAACTCCATAAGCCTGGACTGAGCTAGACCAGGCTAAAACCTGGACTCCGGTCTTTACAACTATTTTAGGATTGCTATATTCGTGGTTCCAGCGAGGTCAGCCCGGACAAAAAGGCGAACTGACCATACCACCGCGTATGTCCTGTCACGAATCAATGTCGTTGTCAGGCACTCGCGCCAACAGCCGCGCCCGCGTCCGGTCAATTGCCTGCTCAACCATGGTTACCACCCCGTGCGGTGGCACGCCTACCAGGAACACCTGTCCAGTACCAACCTGAATTTCAACCTGGCGCGGCCCGGTGGCAAAGTCGAACGCGGCAAGCCGATCGGTCAGGTAGTGAATGCGCTGATTATGGCTGCCGCGCAAGCCACAATTATCATTCTGCGCCGCGATATACCGCCCATCAATCAACACATCTATTTCGGCCAGCAAATCGGCCACGCCGGGGCCGGGTGGAACGTGCCGAAGCTGGGCCAGCGTAAACCCGCTGAAACAGATCAGCGAGAGCGGTCGCTGCTGGCGTGCCAGGCGGATCAGCCGGGCCAACCCGGCCGCCTGCATCATCGGCTCCCCGCCGGAGAAGGTCAGTCCGGTGACATCGGGATGCACCAGCAACTCCGCCACGAGGTCGTCCGGGGCCACGCGACGCGCCTGACGCATGGGAATCCAGTCGGGTGCCAGGCAACCCGGACAATGGTGCGGGCATCCCTGCACCCACACAACGGCCCGCAAGCCTGGCCCCAGGGCGTGGGTGGCTGTGCAGGTGGCGGCGATATTCAACAGCGGCCACCCGCCCGTGCACCAGGGATCGCCTGGCGGCGGCATCATTGCGCCCCTCCCGCAACGTAGAGCTTTTGCACCTCTTCAGCGCGGGCACGTGCTTCCAGCACCCGGGCCAGAATCTCGTCCGCCTGTTCCAGGAAGCGCCGGACGCGCTGGAGCAATTCCTGGGCTGAATGTACATCGGGCATATCGCCCAGCGCATCGGCCACAGCTTGATCAGCGGCATGATACAGGCGTAGCACCTCACGGTGGGCGGTTAACTCGGCCTCCAATTCCTGGTAGCGTGCTGCTGCCGCCTGCCAGTCGGCCAGGGTCTGCTGGAGTTCCGTATGTTGCTGATCGGCCTGCTCCAGCAGGGTACGCACCTGCTCCTGCACGTGCGCTAGCTGCGGTGCGGTCAGGGTAAGCAACTGCTGCGTACTCTGCGCCAGGCGTCCTTCCAGATCCTCCACTGCTTGCTCGGCGGCGGAACGCTCGCGTTCTACGGTTTCAACCTGGGTACGTAGCGCCTCGACCGCCTGCGCCAGGTGCGCCAGGCGTTGCAATTCAGCCAGTCGCGCTTCAAGGTGCGCGTGCTGCGCTTCCAGATGCTCACGATCCACGACTTGCTGGCGTAGTGCGGCTTCGGCCTGCTGCAACTCGGCAACGTGTGCGCTGAGTTCGTTCAACCCGTGCGCACCGGCGGCAAGCGCCGCACGCCGTTCCTCCAGCGCGGTCTGCAGGGTCGGGCCGGGCATGGCCTGCTCGATCAGGACGTCCAGTGTATCCAGCCAGGCACACCCGTCGTTGAGCGCCGACTTCACCCTGACCATGAAATCTAATGCCGTAACCCGATCGTTCATACTCGTTGAATTCGTCACGATTGAACACCAGTGAAACGTCTGTTGTAACACCTGTACCGCCAGTTGCCACTCCTCGGACGTGGTATCTGCGAGCAGGTCTGCGAGTACGGTGCGCTGCGACTCTCCCAATTATGCCTCCTCAATCAGCAGAGATGGGCTAATATTGCCCAGGGGATAACGGCGTTGTGCGCCTTGCTCTACCGGATCAAACACCAGGGTGCCGAGATTAGAGCGATCAATCACCACCCCGACATGATAGCGTCCGGGTGGTGGAAACTCAGCTTCTGGTGTTTCCAGAATAAGCGGTTCCCCTTGCCCCATCAACCGCAACTGTACCGGTAAACGACCAGACGCCACTGGCTCGACGGTAATGATCACCTTCTGCCCATCTTGCTGGGCATAATATGGTTGGAGACGCCCGGCCAGCATCCGGCCAGTTTCGACAATGGGCAATGCAATCATGTGAAATGTGGGGCGGGTACGATGCACCAGGAGTTCGAGGGTATGCGGATAATATTCCTCGATCTGGATGTAATCGTGGGCGATCAATGCTGCTCCGCGTGCGACGGCATAGAAACGTTCGTCGCTATTGAGCGTGAGCGAGCTATCGCGCTGACCGCTCCCGGCCTGAAGACCAGGATGATCGAGGATGGTTTGCTCGACCAGCGGGAACTGGCTGAAACCACCAACGAGCGCCACCCGCTCGACCGGCCACTGCCGCGCTTGCGCCCGCGCCAGCAGTTTGTCCAGCACCTGCGTGATACCGGCGCGGATCGGTGCAAAGCATTCGTACACCTGCTCAAT
>CALANA010000198.1 GCA_937925925.1 uncultured Chloroflexales bacterium
TGAACTGCCGCTCTTTCCGTCGGCCTGCCAACCGTTTGTCTATCTCGGTCAGGGTTGGTATGAGGTGGAAGGGCGGGATGCCGACATCTGGCGCTGGGCCAGTGCCACCAGTGACATCTGGCTGGTCAACCCCTTTGACACGCCGCTGGTGGCGCACCTGACGATTGCTATCGACTCGTTTGCCTTCCCACGTCCGGTGGCGCTGTGGCAGGATGACCAGCGCCTGGTGCAGTGGGACGCGGGTGACGTGCCACGGCGGGTGGAGCTGGTGGTCAGCCTGCTACCAGGACGGCAGCGCCTGCAACTGCGGGCCGAGCCGTGGTTGGAGCAGTCTGCCACCAGCGAGCGCTGGCTGACGGTACCGGTGCGGCAGATCGTATTGCAACGTTCCAATATCCCGACCCTGTTTGGAAACGATGAATAATAAACGACAGATAATTGTGATAGGTATGTGCCTGCTGGCATTGTTGCCGCGTGTGCTAGGCATGGGTGATTTCTGGACACGCGATGAGCCATTTCACTGGCGCTGGCGGGCCGAGACGTTTTTACACGCCTTGCAACAGCACGACTTCATCCATACCAATCTTACCGGTCATCCTGGTGTCACCACAATGTGGTTGGGCGCAACCGGGCTGTTTGTGCAGCAACAACTGGTACACCTGGGATGGGACGCTGTTGCCAATCCAGCGTGGCAACGAGTGCTGTTGCGCCTGCCGCTGGCCGTCGTGACGGCCATGTGTGTCGTGCTGGCCTATCTTCTGCTGCGATACTTGTTCGATGGACGTGTGGCGCTGCTGGCTGCCATGTTCTGGGCTACCGATCCGTTTCTGGTAGCGTATAGCCAGGTACTCCATCTCGATGCGCTGCTTGCGTCGTTTATGACTCTCTCGTTGCTCACTGCGTTAGTGGCCACCGGACGCTGTGCGGCGTTCAACCATGCTGATTGCCAGCGTCGCATCAACTGGCCATGGTGGGTTGCTTCGGCGATAGCGGGCGGATTGGCACTCCTGACAAAATCGCCGTCGGTGTTGTTGCTGCCGATGATTGGTCTCATCGCGCTGGTAGGGATCGTGCCGCTTCAGCGCTTGTCGTCACTACCGGCCAATCTTGCACCGTGGTTCGGGATGATGAGACAGTTATTTGTGGCATTGCTGGTATGGATCGTAAGCGCATGCCTGACCTGCTTCATCCTCTGGCCGGCGCTCTGGGTCGATCTACCAGGCACGGTGATGAGCGTTGTGAGCGAGGTTATTGACAATGGTGGCAAGCCGCACGAAACGGGCAATTTTTTGCTGGGGCAACCGGTTGAGGCACCAGGGCTATGGTTTTACCCGCTGGTCGTACTCTTACGAATGACCCCCTGGGCCATGATCGGTTTACTGGTTGCTTCTGGCCTGGGTATCGCTGTGATGTGGAGCAGGATACGCTCCTGCCAGCATGTGGCAGAAACAGGACAAGCACTGATCATCTTGAGCATCTTTATCTTTCTTTTTACCACAGCAGTGAGCATCCTGCCCAAAAAGATGGATCGGTACATCCTCTCGATCTTTCCGCTGCTGAATATTATGGCTGCCTGGGGATGGATCGGAATACTTGACCGAGTAAAGGGTCGTTGGCGATTGCCAATCGTGCAACGCCTTCATGGAGTCATGCTGCAACGCCTGGTATGGCTGGTGGTCATCGCTGGCTTGACCGCCAACCTGGCCTGGTACTATCCCTACGCGCTGGCCTATTACAACCCGCTGCTCGGTGGTGGGCCGGTAGCCGCACACACGATACCGGTCGGGTGGGGTGAGGGGCTGGATCAAGTAGCCGATTTTTTAACAACCGAGACCGGCAGTTGCGAGCCGCTTGTAGCAGCATGGCACTGGCAGTTGCTGCTCGATACGATATGCATGCCATTGACCCAACTCGATCAGGCTATCAAATCACCTGATGTGGATTATGCCGTCATGTATATTGATCAGCTTCAACGTGGTGGTGAGCCAGAAACAACAGCGGCTTTGCGTCAAATGATCCCTATTCACACGGTGCATATCCACGGCATCGACTATGCCTACATCTATCAGATTCCGCCGCCGGTTGAACACGTACTCACCGCCGATTTTGGATCGGCGATTCACCTGCGGGGCTATACCTTGCATACCGAGGCAGTCGACGATCATGGGACACTGGCGCTGACGTTGCAATGGCAGGCGCGGGGGGTGATCGATCGGGAATATATGCTCTTCATCCATGTACTCAGTGCCGATGGACAGATCGTGCAACGGGTTGACGTTCCGCCAGGTGGCCCGGATGCGCCGACCAGTCAATGGAAGCTGTACCGATTTATAACGTGGGTACATACGGTGCCCATACCAGCGTCCATACCATCCGGCACATATTGGATCGCTCTGGGTGTGTATGATCCCCAGGATTTTAGCCGTCTCCCCGTGCATAGATCACCGCCACCGTCCGCACCTGACGATGGCCCGAACGCGCTGATGATAGGGCCTGTGACGCTAAACCATTAAAATGTTCTAATGTTTCATAATATAGTACCAGAATGAATGATATTTAGCGGTGCAAGAGCGAATAAGTAACCAGATCAAGATGCGAACGTGTCAACATACTCACGGGTTCACCTTCCGCACGCACCTGCTCGCCCTGTTCGGCTATCTGCTGCTGAGCATCGCGCTGACCTGGCCGCTGATCCGCCATATGGATGAGGGGGTCATAGGCCATCGCCACGGGTTTGAGGATGGCTCACAGAATGTTTGGAATATGTGGTGGGTACGTTATGCCCTGGAACGGGGCATGAATCCTTTCTGGACGGATAGACTCTACTATCCAGAAGGGGTACAGATGTATGTGCAAACGCTCAACCTCCCCGCAGCGCTATTGACTCTGCCCGTGCAGTACGTAGCCGGCCCGGTGGTGGCATTCAACGTGGGGATCCTCCTGGCCATGCTGTTGACCGCGTATGGTGGCTTTCTGCTGGTACGAGCCTTTGTGCCCGGTGTCATTATTCCCTGGTTCTGTGGTGCATTGTTGACGGCCTGTCCTTTCCATGTGTTTATGCTGCAAATCAATCAGTTGAACCTGATGAGTATGCACTGGTTGCCGTTATACTTCCTGGCACTATATCGATTGGAATGCCCACCCGATGCGATGACGAGGCAACGGGAGCGCAGCGTATCGTCAGCGGTGAAGCGATGGTGGTCGATGGTCAGGCGGCGGTCAGTAGCCTGTAGTTGGCGGCGATTGATAGTTGCTGTGATCATGTTCGTCCTGGTCGTGTTAACGGACTGGTACTGGGCACTGGTGTGCAGCATCTACACCCTGATCTGGCTTGTCAT
>CALANA010000199.1 GCA_937925925.1 uncultured Chloroflexales bacterium
TCGATAAAATCGGCGTCGTGCGGATCAGGGGTGCGGCCCAGGTTCTGATAGGCCGTCGTCACAACCTGCTGATCAAAGGCAACTCCGGCGCTGCCCAACCCGGACTGCCCCAGGCCATCAAAGTCCAACACCTGAATTTTATAGCCGCCCGCTGAACGTTGAACGCGGCATAGCACCATATCGAAGGTACCGCCCCCCATATCACAGACGAGCAAGTGCAACGGTTGCGTGAGATCGGGTTTTGTGTGCCAGATATAGTAGGCCGCAGCACAAACCGGTTCGCTCTGCAAATGGTCTACCGGCAACTGGAGGTCATCAACCAGGATCTGGCGCAGCGTTTCGGCCCCCACATTGGTTTGTCGCTGCCAGAGTTCGGGTACCGACACGACCATACGAGTGATCGGCCCATGGCGGCGCTCGAAACCCCCTTCGCTCTCACGCAGCAAGCGCCGGAAGTAATCGTGTGTCACCTCATACGGTGTGTGCGGTGCCGTCCAGCCGTGGCGTTGCCATTCCTCTGGCGTCTTCAGCGGGAGCAGCATTTTTACATTCTCGCAGAAGACGGTATCCGGGATATTAAGTGCATCATGGCGCGCCGCCTCGCCGATCGTGATGATCGATTGACCCTGGTAGGTGCTATAGTAGGCCACCGCAGTTGGAACATACGGTTTCTCCCCCGGTGGTGGCGGATAGACAAACTGCTCTAAGCGGTCGCCCTGCGGATCAAAAAAAGCGATCTTGGTGTAGGTTGTGCCAAAGTCAACCCCGATATGCATGCGCTTCCTCTCTTTATCATCCAACCTGCACTGCTACCGTAGAACCATGCGCATAGACGGTGAAATAGACGATTTTGTTGCACCACAAATACGTAGTTGCCCAAAAAGATAGAGTACGGTCGCAGGCTGTGCCGTATACGAAGATGCGACAACGCATGCTACCTATGAAAAAAGATGCCATGTGGCACAATTTCGAAGCATGCCTGGCCTATCACGCTCAACCCGCAGAGCGTTCACCTGCTCAGGCAGACCACTCAGGTTATTTCTTCCATTGGTACCACTCCGACCGTTTTTTTTCGGTACATGCATGCCCACATTGCGACGATACAACACCCGTGATCGAGCGACCTGCGCAGCATAACGCCACGTAGCCCATATATACGCCGAGCGGTATGGTGGTAGACCAGAGGGAAATACTGGGAGCCGAACATGCCCGATATCCCGAAGGGGAATACGGATACCAGAACACGTTCCGCAGGCGGATCTGCCAATGGCAACCGGTGGGTGTGACGTACCGATCGCCAGAGTGAACAGACATGGGCATAGGGTTCCTTGCGCATACCCAACCGAGATGAAACACCATGTGTCGTCGTCGCTGTCTCTGCCATCCGCTGGTGTCAGGGGCAGGCAGAGCAGATGTCGCCCTGGCATCCGCCGGTGACCAGATAGATGTGCATCTGTCCGATCACAGCGGGTCATTTTACGACTATTTTACCATAGGTGTCAACGGGTCGCAGGGAGCTGAAGAGGTACGAACACTCGTTGCATCACCGCCGGGTATAGGTAGCACAGGATTTTCATCAGGCATGGTTCCAGATACTAGATTTTGCCGTGACAAGGGATCAAACTCCTTATAATCACGGATACCTATTTGGATTAACGACAACCAGACCCTCCGAGCGGGCAGCAGCGATCAGATCATCATCAGCGGCAACAAAGGTCAATCCAGGTAGCCCGGCTACCACGGAGCGTTCATGAACCATCAGGGCGGTTCCAAGCTGCATGGCATCATACCCGCGCAACCGATGGTTCTGGGTCAGACGGACTGCCCGGTCAATCACAAAGCGATGTATCGGCACAAGCTGGTATTCCGTATCCGCATGCTGCAACAGCAACCTGACGGACGCATCGCGTTCCGCCACGGATAGGCTCCCAGAGCGAAATCGGGCTGCTACTGCCGCCGACACTTCGACCAGCGTGACTTCTGCCAGAATGATGGTATTGCCTGAACTCGGATCGGTAATGCCGCGTACCCAGGATGTTCCGGGTTCTGCCAGGTAGCGTTTGGCTACCGCACTGGCGTCAAGAAAGAACAGGCTCACGCTTTTGGGCCTCGCTGCTCTAAGACCATCTCACTTAACGGCTTCCCGCCTGCCCGACTCAAGGCATTGCTGACCTCGTTAAGCGTGGCGGTCGACTCCTGCGCAAGGCGCTTGAGTTCCGGGCCAAGTTCGGTCAGCAGACCCGCATCCCGCAATACGGCAATAGCCCGTGTGCGCTCATCTGGCGGAGCGGGTGGGGGCCAGCGCTGGGCCAACCAGTCAACAATCAGGGTCTCAATGGGTATACCGACCTGTTCTGCCTGCGTCCGAAGACGTTCATACAGATCCGGTGACAGATCAAGGGTCAAGGTTATCATCCGTGTCCTCCCTGGTATCCATTCGTATCTCCGGCCCCAAAGCGTCAGCTATCAATGTACGGTTGCTGTCGGTGGTGGTTGATGCGCGGCAGTGACAGTAGTTAAACGCCCAGGCTGTAGATCTTGCCACGTCAGGGGGCGGGCCTGGAGCGGACGTTCCAGATAGCCCTGCTGCCAGGCTGGACGAACAGCATCAGGAATGAGGGTTAGTGACGGTGGATAGGCAGCATGGGACAACGTATTCTTCCGCCGCTCATCGATGTGCGGCTGCAAGCTACGAATCAGATCCCTGGTTTTCGGAGGGGGTACGGCTGTGCTATGCAGTGCCTGCTGGCGATGCCGTATCCACTGAATCAGGGCTGGCACAACAAAGAGTAATATGGATACCAGAACGCCCACACCTTGCCATGCCGAATCACGTAGCCATTCCAACAAGTTATCCATACATCTTGCTCATTGTTCTTGCAGTGGATATGTATCACCCTGAACGAATATGTACACGGTTTGCCGCTGCATATTCAGACTATAAGCATAGCATATATTCGCTTGTCTGCCAACATAAGTGCAATAAGTAACAGATATCACCCGGATCTTAACGAAACGTAGACGGCTTGTCCACGATTGCCGATGCGGGGTAGTGCCGGGCATTGCAACGAGGCGACCCTGGTGGTCGCCCGCAGTGTGCTGCAACGACAGCAATGATTACCGATGCGAAGCAATGTACAGCAATGCGGGGCATTGTGAACGTTGCGGGGCATTGCGGGCATCCACCAGGGGTGCCCCTACGATCATGGCGTGGTCGGTGTGGGGCATGGTGGGGCAATGCGGGGCGCTGTGGCAATGCGGGGCAATGCGGGGCATTGCGGGCACCCACAAGAGGTGCCCCGACGATCATGGTATGGCACTGCGGGGCGTTGGGGGGGGCGGTGCGGGCGGTGCAGGGCAACGGTGCGGGCGACCGGCTAGTCGCCCGCACCGTCTCGATACTTCAAGGCATATCAATGTGCTGTGGTATCCAGTCAGCGATCTCGATGGCAATAATGAAGATCTGGTCACGTTGCACGCGATAGACGATGGTATAAATAATATGCACATCAAAGGCGCTGACCTGATAGAGTGGTCGCCCCGTCATATCGTGGGCATAGAAGACCCCGGCCTGGGGCGACATCCGCAGGGCTGCGATCAGACGGTCACATTGAGCCCGTTGCGCCGGATCAAGCTGCCGGAGGATCGTCACCGCCCGGCCTGTCACGAACACATCAACGGGCTTTGCCATCACTCAGTTCCTATCCGGGGGCAGATCGCCAGGCAGACAGACCACATCCGGGGCGGGAGTCACACGGCCATCCTCGGCCAGCAAATACCAGTCGTGGGTTTCGTTGGCTGTGTGGATAGCGTTTGTGAGCGCGGCCAGGCGCTCTGCGGTCGGTGGGGGCACCAACTCTGCAATCAGATGCGGCGGAACGCCCAATCTAGCCGCAACCTGGCGCCGGGTGGGGTTAGCAATCGTCGGATCGCGGGCCAGGAGCCGACGATAGGTCTGGGTGGTAATACCCAGCCGCCGCGCAAACTCCTCGCGGGTCTCATAAAACATGCTGTTTCGCAGGTCTTCCAGGGAACTAGTCATCGTTAAAACCATAACTCTCCCTCACAAGTCGCAATATCATCATCGTATCATCATTGTAGCACTGATAGAACATCTGTCAAGCATCCGGGACATGATGATAGCGGCGCCCCGACGACCATCGCATAGTCGGTGTGGGGCGCTGCGGCAGTGCGGTGCGGTGCGGTGCGGTGTGGGGCGATGTTCACATTGCCATCCGTACGTGTTCACCCTTCTCCTAGTCGCGCGGGCATCTTACCCGCGTATCCCCGACGCGAGCGGGACGATGCAGGCCGGCCGCTCAGCGCGTCAGCGATGCAATCCCCCGCCCGCGCATAGCCGCCCATCCCCTCAGCACCTGCAGCCCGCTCAGCGCCGCAGCGGGTTAGACGACGGTTTATTCTGGCAGCCTCCACAGCCGCACCGTGCCGTCCCCCGACGCCGAGGCAAGGATCTGGCCGTCCGGCGTGAAGGCCACACTCAAGACACCACCGGTATGCCCCGCCAGCGTGCGTAGATGGGTGCCGTCGGTCACCCGCCACAGATGGATGGTCTCGTCCCACGATCCCGACGCGAGGGCCTGGCCGTCTGGCGCGAAGGCCACGCTCCAGACCTTATCGGTATGCCCCACCAGCGTGCGCAGGTGCGTGCCGTCGCTGCTGCGCCACAGCCGGATCGTGCCATCATCGGACACCGAGACGAGGGTCTGGTGATTCGGCGCGAAGGCCACACTTCTGACCCAATCGGTATGCCCCGTCAGCGTGCGCAGGTGGGTGCCGTCGGCCACGCGCCACAACCGGATGGTGCTGTCCCGCGACGCCGAGGCGAGGGTCTGGCCGTCGGGTGTGAAGGCCACACTCACGACCGCACCGGTATGTCCCGCCAGCGTGCGCAGGGGGGTGCCGTCGGCCACGCGCCACAGCCGGATGGTTTTGTCATCCGACGCCGAGGCGAGGGTCTGGCTGTCTGGCGCGAAGGCCACACTCACGACCGCACGGGTATGCCCCGCCAGCGTGTGCAGGAGCCTGCCGTCGGCCATGCGCCACAGCCAGATGGTTCTGTCATCCGACGCCGAGGCGAGGGTCTGGCCGTCCGGCGCAAACGCCACACTCATGACCGCACCAACATGCCCCGTCAGCGTGCGCAGGTAGGTGCCGTCGGCCACGCGCCACAGCCGGATGGTTTTGTCATCCGACGCCGAGGCGAGGATCTTGCCGTCCGGCGTGAAGGCCACGCTCCAGACCCGAACGGTATGCCCCGCCAGCGCCAGCGTGCGCAGGGGGGTACCGTCGGCCACGCGCCACAGCCGAATGGTCGTGTCCGCCGAGGCCGATGCGAGGGTCTGGCCGTCCGGCGCGAAGGCCACGCTCGTGACCTTATCGGTATGCCCCGTCAGCATACGCAGGGAGGTGCCGTCGGCCACGCGCCACAGCCGGATGGTTCTGTCTGCCGAGGCTGAGGCGAGGGTCTGGCCGTCCGGCGCGAAGGCCACACGCTTGACCGCATGGGCATGCCCCGTCAGCGTGCGCAGGGGGGTGCCGTCGGCTACGCGCCACAGCCGGATGGTCTTGTCATCCGACGCCGAGGCGAGGGTCTGGCTGTCGGGCGCGAAGGCCACGCTCGTGACCTTCGCGGTATGCCCCACCAGCGTGGGTAGGCGCTTACCGTCGGCCATGCGCCACAGCCGGATGGTGCCGTCCCGCGACGCCAGGGCGAGGTGGCCGTCCGGCGCGAAGGCCACGCTCACGACCGCAGCGGTATGCCCCTTCAGCGCACCCAGGATCCTGCCATCGGCCACCCGCCACAGCCGGATGGTGTTGTCATCCGAGGCCGAGGCGAGGGTCTGGCCGTCAGGTGCGAAAGTCACGCTCGTGACCTTATCGGTATGCCCCGTCAGCGCACGCAGGATCCTGCCGTCGGCCACGCGCCACAGCCGAATGGTGCGGTCTTCCGACCCCGCCGAGGCAAGGATCTGGCCGTCGGGTGCGAAGGCGATGCTGTGTACCGGGGCATCGGTTGCGATGTACTGAATCTCCGCCAGAGTATGGGCATCGTACAGGAACACGCCAATCAACGTGGCAATCGCCAGCCGGGTGCCATCGGGTGTCCAGGCAAGGTCAGTTGCCTGCTCCTTGCCTGGACGGGCGGGTTGTATGACGGCGGCAGCGTTCACCGGAGAAATGCCAACGGGCACGCCAGGCCGGGAGGGTACTCCTGGTGACGACGGCGGTGGTGCGGTTCTGGGCAGGGGAGCCGCGATCACCCCCAGCGCCAGCGCCCAGCTTTCGACCGCCCAGTGCGCTGCATCGGCGGCCAGACCACGATCTGCTTCCAACCGTTTACCCAGACGCGCCAGCGTACTCGCCAGCGGCACGGCGGGGGTGGCCATCAGCAGATCATCCACCACCCGCTCTTCCAGGGCGGCCACTAAAACATTGACTTCGCGGCGGTGTGCCGCACACAGATCGAGCAGCAAGGCCTTGCAGCGGCGCGGATCCTGGCACACCGCGCGCCCGTAATCGCGGATCATCGTCTGGAGAGTCTGGCGAACCTGGTCGTTCATCGGTCACCTCCGGCATCCAGCGACTCAATCGTCCCACGAATCTCTCCCCGATCACCACACCAGGGGCAGGTTACCGTCCTATCCTGCTGATCCCAGCAACTGACCTTGCCACATCCACACTTGACCAGACTCGTGGCCCCACAGTACGGGCAACCGGGATAGGCGGCATCAAGCCCAAACTGGCCGGTAATGGTGGTGCGGTCATACCCTTCACGGCGCGATACGGTTTCGTTCAGGACAAAGGCCCAGTCGGCGACCCAGCGACCAGCCTGCACTTCCTCAAAGCGCAGGCCAAACAACTGGCGGGTTACACGACAGCGGGCCGTCACGATCACCACATGGGGCTGTTTGCTTATCATGGTACCTCTGATAGCGGTTCTGACTCCGCTGGGTCGGTTGCTTGCGCTCCCGCGTCCACGCCTGTGCCTCCATCGTCGTCTTTGCTCACTGCCGTCGGTCTTGCCAACGCTTCCTGCAATGATGCCCCGATTGCCACCGGCGGTTCCGTCCCTTGAATACCGGGGTCGTCTGCTCCATGTGCTACCGGCTCTGCGCCTGCTACTGGCTCCGGCTCGTCCACTGCCACCGGCGGTTCCGTCTCCTCGGCATCAAGGGCATGCGCGCGCGCTGGTATCAACTCCCCATCTGATGCATCAGCGCTGGTGCTGGCACGATCCGCTTGCGGTACAATATCACGGCGGCAGATCAAGCCCACCGTAATATCATCACCACTTCCCTCTTCAGAAGTCTCCGTCAACCACTGATCCAGATTCGCTTTTATTTCGGCCAGACCATGCTCCTGGCGAACACGATGCAGGAGATCACGGCCCACCTGGTCAAAGTCCGCAGGTTCACGAAACGAATTTTTGTAGCCATCGGTTGCCACGATGATCAGCGCCGGGATCGCCTCCGGGCCGGAACCGGTCAGAGGGTGAACCTGCACATGCATATCCAGCCAGGCATTGTTCCCACAGAGCGAGAGCGTCTCGTTTGCAAAGCAGCGTGGATCCGGGGGGATCGGGCGATAGATCTCTGCCGTCGTGGACACCACCAGGATATCTCCATCCCCCAACTGGAGATAGATCAGGTGTTCCGGTGTGATCACCACGGCCAGCAAGGTCGCGCCGTAGACCACCCAGGATTTCCGCGTCAATCGGTCACGGGTAGCGGCATCGAGTCCTGCCAGCACCGTCTGCTCCGACTCGGTCCAGGGGTGTATCTGGGCATGTTCGGTGACCCGATGCTGCCATTCGCGCACCAGTCGTTGCGGCAGGTGATCACGAACCAGGCGGGATCGCGCCTGCGGATCGCTCGTTGCGAGTAATTCGTCCAACACCGCGATGGCGGTCTGCACCGCGATCTGCGCACCCTGATGGCTACGGACATAGACCGCACCGCCATGCCCGTCAGACACAGCCAGCAGCACCCGCGCTCCGTCCACCCTGGAGGCGATGGCATCTTGATTCGGTCGTCCCTGGCGCCGATGCTGTGCCCCCTGGATAGTGCCATGGATCACGTCCCACTGATATGCGGGAGTACTCATTGTTGTTCCCTTTCCGCATCCGCTACCACACATCGCTCACATTCGGATCGGGTGTTGCAGGCATAGGAATAGGCACATTCGTTGTGGAGATCGTTGTTGGATCCACCGGTTGCGATGGCGGAGCGGATGCCGCCTGTAAAACGACGGTTGACGCCCACTTGATATAGTTCACCAGCGTCTCGACATTGTTCGCTTGCAACGGGGTCATTTCGGGATTGCCAATAAACTTTTGCAACACGTCCATGTCCGTATCCTGCCCAACGCCAATCGCAATCCGTACCGCCTTTTTGCCCCAGGGCTGGGCCATGAGCGCTTCCAGACCGCGGTTAAAATCATCGGTGGGCTGTCCATCCGAAATCAGCACCAGTACCGGCGGTAACCCGCGTTCCCCCAGGTGCTGGAACTCATCCGCCACCAGCAAGAGTGCCCGACCCATGTCGGTTACGCCCCCGGCCTGCACATCGTTCCAGGTGAACTGGTCAATCGGCGTCGGGTGCGTGATATGCCACTTTGCTCCCGACGAAAAGGTGATCGCTCGTACCAGAACACTGGCATTCGGATTGTCGTCGGCTACCCGTCGCATATGCGGAATCGCTTCGCGGATCGCATGATTGAGGGTTCCGATTTTATTCCCCGTCATCGAACCCGAACAGTCGAGCAACCAGATAAAATGCAAGGGCCGTGTTGCTAATTCACCACCCGGTCGTACCATGGTTGATTCCTCCTGAATGTGATCGCAGCACCATCAGCAAGGTGCAATGATGCGCTCTTGTAACTTACACCCGAATGTCGCCCTCGATAGTGCCGAATTGAATGCGCGTGCCCGATACCAGCGTGACCGTGCGGCCGGGCAGGACATCCTGCGCTGACCCGCCGACGGGTATGGTCACCCATTTTTCGGCGGATACATTTTTTAAGCCCCAGATGGCCGGATTGGCTGGATGGCGGGTGATCTCGGCCACAGGATGCGAAAAATCAAAACGGCGGTTGGTGTCAATATGATGCGGATAGAGCCGCGTATTATAATTCAGCATCACCACCTCTCGCCCCAGACGCATGCGCGGTGGCGGAGATACCGGTTGCCCACACTGCCAGCACGGTGCCAGGGCGCCACCGGTTCGTTGCATGCGTTGCGCATCATAGAAATTCTCCGCGCCACAGGCAGGACAGTAGATCAGCGCATCATGCAGGCGGATCATGGCCTCGCGCCAGATACTCTCGCGTACCCGCTCATCTGGCTTATGCATCCCTTTGGTAAAGGTCTGAACAAACAACTGTTGGAAGAAGGCCGGGTAGATCGGCCAGTAGATCAACGCATTATCGTGCAGACCCCGTTCGGGACGATTGCTCTCGTTGTCAGGATCGAAGATAAAGATCGGCTCCTCACCATACAGCTTCTGCATGGCCGGCGCGTCAAGACAGCGAATTGCGCTCTCCTTTTTGCCTTCCAGTGGGTGATGCATCATAAACATGTAAAACAACAACACCGCTAAGGAGAACAGATCGGTAGCGGCATTCGGCCTGGTTTCCCCTCGCACTACTTCGGGGGCCATAAAGCGTGGCGTACCTTGAATATTGGCCTCTGTGCCCACCGCACTCACATTGTCATTATCACAGATCAGCACCTCGCCCGTCTGCGGATCAAAAAAGACATTGCCAAAGGAAATATCGCGGTAGCAAAGTCCTTTTGCATGCAGTTGGAGAAAGCCATGCGCCAGGTCGCGTCCGGCAATCGTCAACGCCGCAAAGGTTGGCTCAATCCGCCGCTTCATCAGATCGACCATGCCCCGAAACCGCGGTTCGCGTAACGGCATGACGTAGCCATAGCCCGCCACACCGTCTGCCTCCGTCAGTTCGAGCGGCCATAAAAAGCGCGGATCGGGTGCGCCACTGTGAATGAGGTTCTCCAGGAGCGCGCGTTGCGCAGCGGTGGCCTGGTGTGGATAGTACCACTTCAATGCCACGGGTTGACCGGCAAGCTGTGCCCGATACACTTCACCCTGACCGCCTCCGCCAAGAAACTGCTCCACGACACAGGCGGTGCCACTGGTGGTGGTACGTACGGTCTGGTTCGGGTTGAGCAATTGATTCATACGCAAAAACCTCCAGCATCATCAGAATCCACCTGGAACGGTCTGTCCGCCAGATAGATCCGGCCCATTACCAACAAAGACTCAAGCAAGAGCGACCATCGGCCACGATTGGGTCGCAGCACGCGCCCATCGCCAGATCACTGCGCGTTGGTCTGGTGGAACCGCGCATGGTGACCGGGTTTCTCGGTATGTACCACTCCGACCGTTTTTTTTGGCCCATGCCCAGAGGGAAATAGTGCGAGCCGAACATGCGCAGATCGTGCTCAATTATCCGCCCTTCTGCTGGGCGCACGGGTTGCGAAACTCCCCCCCCGGCCCCCCCCGCTGGGGGGGGGATGTCCTGCCCCAGCAGGGGGAGGTGTCCTACCCCTGCTGGGGCAGGTGTCCTGGCGCGGGCACGATGCCCGCGTTTCCTGGGACGCCTGGAAACGCGGGGTTGCGACACTCCCCCCCCCGGGCCCCCCCCGCTGGGGGGGGATGTCCTGCTCCTGCTGGGGGAGGTGTCCTGCCCCTGCTGGGGGGAGTGTCCTGGTGCGGGCACGATGCCGAGGGCACGATGCCCGCGCTCCCAGGGTGCGCCTGGAAACGCGGGCGTCCCGCCCGCTTACGCCTATTTTACCATAGATACCAACCGGTGTCAGTGAGCTGAAGAAATGAATTGGTAGACGAATTCGAGTACTAGCACTATCCAGGACTCATGGCCTACCAACAGGCCGAACAATATTCGGCATGTTGGTACATAGAGATCAGAAGGTGGCGGATACTCCCGTATCTGACTAAAATGAGAGCAGTATACGCATGTACCGATCGGCAAGATTACCGCAGAACAAAGATTATCGCAAGAGGTTCAGGCCATGATATGTCCCGTATGCCACAATCAAATTCCCGATTACCAGACGCAGTGTCCGGTCTGTCAAGCAGTCCTGAGGCCAGCCGGTGCCAGCCATATCCCGTCAGTACCAATGACCGGTATAGTATGTCCGCATTGTCACTCGCCGCTCAGCGCTGCGGCGCAAACGTGTCCCGTCTGTCAGCATGCGATCATACCGAGTGGGCCACCCGCATCACCGGTATTGCATGGACAATCCCAGCCAGGGTCGCGCTCTGGACGGCGCAGGTCGCGTCGTCCGAACCAGGTTGTGGGAACGATCATTGATGTCCTGCCCCTGCAGCAGGAGCCTCGTGACGTGAGTTGGCTCCAGGCGCTTGTGGTGACCAGCATGACCGCGTTGATAGTGGTGATCGCCTTCCTTATCTCCACTCGCCTGCTGAGTCAGGTGATTACCATCATGATCCTGCTGTTCATCGTTGGCCTGTTCTTCAGGGGTAATTTCGTCACGCAGCTCATGTCAATGATGGGCATGGGATGTCTGATGCAAATCCTGCTGGTTCCGCTGCGCTTGATCGGATGGCTGGGCCGGAGCATGATCGAGGCCTACTATCCCCGGATCAACTCCCACAATATACGTGAGGTGCGAGAATATCGGATCGATCCCGATCCGATGTATCCGCACATTGATGCGTTTATCGTCAAAGGCAACCTGTCCCCGCGCACACTCCGGCAGGCTGACACTGTCCGCGTTACCGTGGTGTACCGACATGGGCGACCGTACCTGCGGCGTGGGTTTTTGCGCCAGCCGAACGGCGAAGAGGTTCGGTTGTACATCAGCGAACCGCCAATCGGCCTGCGCTGGTTGCTGGTCAGCCTGATCCTGCTTGGTCTGGTAGCGATATTCCTGCTACCGAACGGGTGGCAGTAGCACAGAATGAAAGAAAGGTGGGGCATGATGGAACTATGGAACAACCTGTTTAACCAGGAACAGCAATGCCTGTATGGAACGCCGATCGGTTCCGATGCAGCACAGATCCAGGGTGCGCTCTCCTCCCTGCGCGGCATGAATCGCCCGGAACATGGCATGCGGCCCGATCTCGATACCTGGCTGCAATCCTCTACATGGGTGCAGGTGACACGGGTAGGCTATGCGCCAGGATCGCTTGATCGCCTGGAACAGCGCACATCACCGCTGGTGGGTCTCAGCCAAATGGGACATCCGTGCGCGTTTCTGATCCGTGGAAGCGCCGATCAGGTTGCCTTCTATTGGGGGATAGCCGAACCTTCGGACACGGTATTGCGGGCAGCGTTGACCGCCGCCTGGTCAGAACTGGAACTCCACACGCCCAATGTTGCGCCGACGCGCGATCTCAACCAGTTTCGCGCCGCGCAGGCCTGGAGTGGTCTACCCTCGTTGTTGCCCGCAACCGCGTCGGCATCGGCGTCAACGACCGTTCCCAACCAGCCGTCGCCAACGCGGATTGATGTTCTGCTACGGAGCATGCGCGGTATGCAGGGCAACTGGGCCTGGGTGCTGGTTTTCCATCCCGCTTCGCTCCAGCACATCTTTGTTTGGCAGATGCAGGTGGCCGAGCGTATTCGGCAGGTACGGATCAAATTCTTGCAACCCAACCAGCCTGCGCAGTTCCGCCGTGATGCCGAAGAGTATGCGCAACTCCTTGAAGACTACCTGACCCTGTTGCAACAAGGCCAGGCCGAAGGCGGATGGCTGGCCTATGGCTTGGCGCTGGCCGATCAGCCGGCATATATCCGCTATGTTCAGAGTGCGCTGGCGACGGCGTTTGCGGGCGAACAATCCCGGCCCGAACCATGGCGGTTACGACCGGCGGGATTGCCCAATCCGCAGATAAACTGGGCGGGGCAACTCACCTTTCTCCCATCGCAACGCCTATCTATCATGGCCGATCTGCCAACCCTTGAAGTGCCGGGACTGGCCGTCGGCCACACACCGTTGTTTGATCTGGTTCCGCCCCGTCCGGCCACGGGTGCCACGGGCAAGCGGTTGACCCTGGGGACAATCCTGGATGGGCAACGCCTGACCAGCCAGCTGTTCATCCTGGACATCCAGGATCTCCAGACCCATCTCTTTGTCGCGGGCATCACTGGTGCAGGCAAGAGCAACACGGTCAAACTCCTGGTGGGACAGGCGGTGCAACAGGGTATTCCGGTGCTGATTATTGAGCCGGTCAAACAGGAATACCGTCGGCTAGCGGTGGCGAATCTGCGCGTGATGGCGCTGGGTACCCCCGGATGTTCGTTGCGACTGAACCCGTTTGCGTTTGAAGGGGTGGGATGTGCCACCCACCTGGATCACCTCAAGGCCCTGTTTGCCGCCGCCTACGTACTCTATCCACCGATGCCCTATGTGTTGGAGCAGGCATTGCACGAGATCTACCAGGATCGCGGATGGGATCTCGTGAGCGGGATCTGCTGGCGGCAATCTGCGGATCATCCGCCGCATCCACTGGCGTTTCCCACGTTAACCGACTTGCATCGCAAAGTGGGTGAGGTGATTGAGCGGGCAGGCTATGATCGGCGCCTGGCCGCTGATATTCAAGCCGGTCTGCAGATCCGCATCAACAACTTGCGCCTGGGGGCGAAAGGGGCCTTGCTCGATACGCATGCGACGCTCACGCTGGAAGAACTGTTGCACTATCCGACCATCATTGAACTCCAAAGCATTGGCGATGCCGAACAGCGGGCTTTTCTTATGGGATTACTGTTGACCAAAATCTACGAAGGGTGTCTGGGATACGGCCCCAGCGATACCTTACGCCTGCTGGTTGTCCTCGAAGAAGCCCACCGCCTGCTCGAAGACAAAGGTAGCGCGGTAACGGATACACAGGCGCATCCCCAGGCGCAGGCGATCCAGACGTTTGCCGATATGCTGGCGGAAATGCGGGCCTATGGGATCGGGTTTATCATTGCCGAGCAGAGTCCGAGCCGCATCACGCGCCAGGTACTCAAGAATACCGCAAGCAAGATCGCGCATCAACTGGTTGATGCCCCGGAATGGCGTGTGATGGCCGAGAGTATGGCCCTGAGCGAGGCTGAGGGGCGGGCAATGGCCATTCTCCCCCGTGGGCAGGCATTGGTGTTTACGCCGACCATGGATCGTCCCATCCGCGTCGCCGTTGCCCCAGCGTCTTCCAGTCGCCATGATCCACTGCCCGCTCCAGCGCTCGTGTCAGCCACCACCCCATCCGACCAGTCCAGACTCAACGCCCTGCATGCCTGTCTGACGGTCAACCCGCAGGTAGCGACCATGTTCCACCATCTGATGTATAGTTTCCTTCATGAACCGATCCCCCATATTCAGCGCACATGGCAGCATCTGGTACAAAGCGTGTATGCGGCCGCACCAACACGTATTGGGGATGATACGCTGCTGCATGCGTTGCTGCTACGCACGGCCGAGACGGTGTTTCAGCAGTGCGCCGCTCGTGCCGGTCGTGTCTTTGGATGGGATTTTGGGGTAGAAGAGCAGGTGGCAATCCGCCTCACCGCGCTTATCCCCATGACGATTGCCGGTCAGATCAACGAGAATCACCTGCATGACCTGCGCGCCTATGTCCACCCGCATATGCACGCACGGCCGCCCTTTGCCGGGTGTGATGGCTGCCCGGTACCGTGCCGGTATCGCATCTTCATTCTGCTGGCAGAAGCATCCTGGGCAAACGAATCGATCGTGGATCTCTTCCAGACATCCCCAGACAATCGGCAAACTATGCACGCCCTCCTGGAGCGCCAGATGCTTCAGATAACCCTGGAAAATCAAGACTCCCAGCACCGTGAGGCTCTGCTGCGTTGCCTGGTAGCGCATCAGGTACAATATCTCCCATACGCGCAACAGGTACACCTCGTGCAAACGTGTCTGGCTGAACTGTGAGGAGACCACCATGGAATCAAAAGATCAGGAACACGATTGCCTTTCCAACACCGATCTCCCCGAACCACGGGGGGAAACCCTGGAGTCACCGCAGCGGCATGATGTCGCAATAGCAGTACGCCGTGCTGCTCGGGAAATCAGTGGAGACGAAAACGAAGATCTGGTACGCGATAGCGTTCGTCAACGTGTGGGCACCATCCTTGCCCATGAGTCACGTCCTGGTACGATCGATCTGCGCCAGGAATGTCGGGGCGCGTTCCCGATCTACGATCTGAGTGATCGGCAGTACGTATCGGCGGTACGCCACTATCCGCGTTATGCTGACGGATCGCCATTGGTTGCAGCCTATGCCGATGATCTGCGTACGATCATGGGGCGCAACCCGGCGCAACCGGTCAACCGCACCGCTGAGTACCTGTGGCAGGTCAAGGAGACGCATCCACGGCTCTGGCAGCAGATCGAGCGTTCCTTACCGCCTGAGCTTGCGCGGGCGAGCGATCAGCAGACGATGACGCACGCGCTGATCCAGCACGGAAGATTGCTTATTCCCGCCGACCACGTGCGGCCGACGCGGCAGTATCTGGCAGACCATCCAGAACTGATCGGCCTGGCAGGAACGGATGCAAATCCGGCGGCCATTGACGCGGTGACACGTCGTATTCAGCCGATTAAGCACTGGTTGTCTAGTACGGAGATCGAGGCGGCTCTATCATCTGGCGAGGGCCAGCAAGTGCCAGAGGTATGGGGCATCCCCGAAAGAGCTTTGGCCGATCGTGATGCCGTCACCGATTATATCCAAACAAGTATTCGGGACATCCAGCACACACCGAGTGGTGCTGCGCTTGAGCGCGTGCTGGAACGCGAGGGACTCTCCTTCCAGGATCTCGTTGAGCGTCCCAGAGATTTTTTTGGGCGACACAGCGATGTTGCGAGCAAGATCCACGACTGGTGTCAGGAATCCGGTTGCCGCCCGTCTGTCGCCGGCACCCTGGTGCATCGGTTCATGGAGTTACGGACAATGCACCAACATCCAGATGAAGTCGTCGCCGGTCTTCGGAAGCTCGAACACAGGATTGACTATCAGGGTGGCTATAAGCGACTCGATGGCGTTCTTATTCGTGGGGATACACACTACATCTACGATTACAAACCGGTCAATATGGCTGATTTCATGCAAACCGAAGCCGGGCAGACCTATATCCCCCTGCTGGAACGAGAATTTGGAGCAGACTATCCGCGCAAGCTCACGGGCGGGATCAAGCATTTGCCACCGGATATGCGTCAGGCGGTACACGATTTTATCACCGAAACGAATGCGCACCATCGCCGACAGCTTGAACCGTACAAATATCTCTATGCCCAGGCAGCCGGTCTATCTGACGATCAGGTGAAAGGCCATATTCGCCCCTATTTTGTGTATCGGTGATAATGCGGAGGAACCGGTTCGCCCTGCTCGAGCTTCAGGGCAGATCGATGTGCTGCGGTACCCAGTCAGCGATCGCGATGGCAAGCATAAAGACCTGGTCATGTTGCACGCGATAGACGATGGTAGAAATAATATGGACATCAGAGGCACGAACCCGATAGAGTGGTCGAACGGTCATAACTCTCCCTACGGGGAGGGTAGGGGCATTTTGCTGCATCTACCCACCGTACTCAGTGCCGCGTGCGTTTGCTCGCGTTATGCCAAGTTGACTTCGACCTTCGGCATCTCTTGGTTCGTCTTACATTTCTTCATATCGCGACGGACGCGGCGGGGCATCCGCCGCCGCGTTTCGTCCGCAGCTATAGAGAAGGGACTCGCTGGTAGTGCCCTCTTTTCGCCTTCGACGAAAAGAGGGCACTACAAAGAGAAACAGGATTGCTCTGCCGAAGACGAAACCCATACAACCTTGGAAAAAGATTGGAATCTTCGCGCTTCATTCTAAGACGCTTTTGAGCAAACGTCCGTATCGTTATCAGCGATGACCTGATAGCGCAACAGAGGAACCGTATGTTAAAGCGACTATTCCAGCCCCGCAATGTGGTAATCGTCCGTGTCGCACTCTTCGTTGTCATCGAAGCAGTACCCGTTTGGGCTTGGCAAACGAATCCACCTGTGGCGAACGATGTGGCGTGAACGACTCTCGAAGCGGCCAGTATTGCCCGCCGCGCTTGCCAGGACTGTCACAGTAACGAAACGATTTGGCCGTGGTACAGCAGAATCGCACCAGCATCGCGGCTGATTACTTCCAATGTGATCAAAGAGCGAAACGAACCGAAATGCTCGCAGCCAATGCGTAAACCGAACAAATTGGCGAAAGAGATTGCTGAAGTGGTGCGTATCGGTGAGATGCCGCCTCGCCAGTATCTCCTATTGAACCCTGAGGCAAAGCTGATGCTGCAAGCAGTTCAGGCCCTCATTGCTGGTACACCGAGCGGAGCTGGATTGCAGGTTGAGCGAGAACGGTATAATTATTAGTCAGGTTCAACATTCTGGGAAAAGTAATCGTAACTCAAGCAACATGTCATGGAGGTATCTCGAATGAATCGCACAATGTTTCTGATCTCGGCTGTACTGACCGCGTTTGTGTTGGTTGTTATCGGAGGGGTTATCAGCCGCTTGAGTGTTGCCACTCCGACTGACCCGATGCCGACGGAAATTGTGGTTGAAGCGACTCCGATGGTAGTGCCGGCGCTTGATCCTGCCACTGAAGCACTGATCCGCGAGCGTGAAGCAGCCTATCAAGCAGCGCTCGCTGAAGCAAACCAGCGTCTTGCCGAAGCGAATCAGCGTCTCATGGCAGCGCAACAGACCCTAGTGAATACCCCCGCGCCCGCCGCGCCCGCGCCCGCCGTGCCCGCGCCGGTTGCGCCAGCAGCGCCAACCAATGCGGTCTCTGCGCAGCAGGCACAAGAAACCGCACATGCTAATGCCAACGGCGCAACCCTCATCCGCGCGCCCGAATTGGTCAGCTTGCAAGGCACACCGGCTTACGAAGTCGTATTTGATCACGGTGCGATTTATATTGATGCTCAGACCGGTGCGGTGTTAGCCAACACGATTGCTGTTCCTCCAGCGGCTGAGGCCAACCTGATTAGCCCTGATCAAGCAGTCGCTGCCGCTACGGCATACCTTGGTGGTGGCACTGTCGTCAAAGTGGAACGGGAACATGAGCACGGCGTCGATGTGTACGAGGTGAAATTTAGTGATGCCAGCAAGGTGTACGTTGATGCCTACACTGGTCAAGTCGTCTACGCGAAAATAAAGAATAGCGGTGGTGACGACGACGACGATGACAACAAGCAAGATGACAAAAAAGATAAGAAAAATGATGACGATGACGACAAGCAAGATGACGAAAAGGATGATGATTGATTGAACGCTACCGTTCGCGCACCTCACAGTCGAACTCGTTATCACGCAGGCGTACTTGCTCGATAAGAGCCTGGTACAGCCTGGCGTAAATATATCTATAGTTTTGTTTAAATTCGAACTGATTGGTGTGAACAGGAAACCATAAAAAGACTTAGGCCCTTGTGTACTAGTTTGACCGTTACTTCTACGCTCCGAGAGACCATTGTACCTCAGCAAAAGGAGTTACAAACGCTATGACCGTCACGAAAGCGCTACGTAAACCGAAGCGATTGACCGGAGTTGATGGCTTGAAAGCTGCGATTAATGCAACCGCTGTTGCCGTTACGATCGGTGGCTGGGGGTGGCTGACCTCGCAAAATCCTGTTGAAACAACGACTTCAGCACCAGTCGTTATGGTCGAGTCACCGCTCGTTGAACGTCAACCTTTGCCAGCGTGGTTATCACAACCGCCGTCGGTGCCGATCTTGCCTACAGTGGCGTCGTTAGACGTTTCTCGTCGAGATAATGCGGCGAGTGCGGCACCAGCGCCGGCTGTCAGTGCGCCATCAGTATCACCGCCACCGTCAGCGCCGGCTGTCAGTGCGCCGCCAGTACCACCGCCACCGCCAGCGCCAGCATTGCGTGAAGTCTCAGTACCGCCGTCAGCGCCACCTCCGGCTCCGGCAGCCCGTACCCGCTCATCACGCTAACGAGGCTGACAATGCAGCAGCTTCGCTTTCATGCTATGGGATCGACGATCACGGTCATCATTGATAGCGATGAACCTACAGCGCGCGCTGCGCTGGGTGCTGCTCGTAAAACCTTCCTGCGCTACGAGCGCATGCTCAGCCGGTTTCGCCCCCAGAGCGAACTTTCGGCGCTCAACCGCCATGCCGGCAAGGGGCCGGTGCAGGTAGGGCGAACGCTTTGGCGCGCAGTGCAGCATGCGTTACGTGCAGCGCGCGCGAGCGATGGATTGGTGACGCCAGCCGTTGGCGCGGCGCTCATTGCCGCTGGGTACGACCGAGATTTCACGGCACTCGTGAACGGGGCAGTCAAGACGAGCGAGCCGGTGCCTAGCCCTGATTGGCGCTTGATCGATTGCCACCCTCGCCGGCGCACGATTGCGCTCCCCGTTGGCATGTGCCTTGATCTCGGTGGCAGTGCCAAAGGTTGGACGGCAACACTCGTGGCGCGCCGCTTAGGCCGTCGGTTTCCAGCTCTGGTCGATGCTGGTGGTGATATTGCCGTTAGTGGACTGCGCCACGATGGTTCACCTTGGCCAATTGAGGTGGCCGATCCGCACGCGCCCGATCAGGGTATCGAGCTATTGCTCGTCCGCCGTGGAGGGGTTGCTACCTCCGGTATTGACTACCGACGTTGGCAGCAGGAGGGTCATTGGCAGCATCATCTGATCGACCCGCGCACCGGCACGCCAGTAGCAACCGATCTGCTCAGTGTCACGGTAGTTGCGCCCAACCTACTAGAGGCAGAAATGGCGGCTAAAACCATCTTGCTGCTTGGCGCTGAGTCCGGGGTGCGCTGGCTTTCCACTAGACCGAAACTGGCAGGCTTGTTGGTCGGCATTGATGGTCGGATCGTCCGTACACCGACGCTTGAAGGCTACCGTTGGCGATCTGGCGAATAGCGAATGGCGGATGGAGAATGGGCAATGGGGAATGGCGGACGGGGAATGGGGAATGGCGCCACCTCCGGTCATTGCGAGGGCGCGCAGCGCCTGTAGGGGCAGGGCTTGTCCCCTCCCACTCGCGGGGCTTGTCACTGTCCACCCTTAGCGACCTGCGAATGGCGAACGCTCTACCCCGCCCCCGGTCACAAGTGTAGGTTTTTTTTACGCAAAAGTCGGTTTTGCCGCATCAGAACGCCCCCCCAGCGGGGGGGCCGGGGAGGGATCGCAGGGTGTTTTGCCGCATCCCAATGCGATGCAATAAAAAACATACACGTGTGAACCCCGCCCCCGTCCCGGGAGCGCGGGCGTCCCGCCCGCAGCGGTCAATCAAAATAACAACACCTTTGTTAGCCAAAATGCATGAAACGAGAGAACCGAACAATGAGCGCAAACCCTGTTTTCACCGATCAACCGAATCCGCAGGCACAACCGCCTGTGCCTCCAGCGCCGCGATCTACTCCGCGTCCCCAACGTCAGTTAACAACCAATCCCGAACTAGTGGATTTGCCTCCAGCAATGCCGATGAGTGTTCTGCTTACCTTGCTGATTGGTACGGCGCTGGGTGCGTTTGCGGCCGTGATGGTCTTGCCGACATGGCTGCCGGGCCTTAGCGCCTCGCTGCTCGGCAGTGAGCCGAAAGTCTACTGGTACCTTTCCCGGAGCAGTGCTGTTGCGGCGTACGTCTTGCTCTGGTTGTCAATGATCTTTGGTCTGCTCATGACCAATCGGATGGCCCGTCTATGGCCGGGTGGGCCGGGAGCGTTCGACCTCCATCAGCATACCAGTTTGTTGGGATTGGCCTTTGCCCTCTTCCACGGACTGATTTTGCCAGGTGATCGCTATATCACCGCCACCCTTGCGCAGGTACTGACTCCGTTCGCATACAGCGGCTACGAGCCACTCTGGGTTGGGTTAGGACAACTCTCATTGCACAGTATGGCTCTTGTTGGGTTGAGCTTTTATGTGAAACAGTGGATTGGGCGCACACTCTGGCGGCTCATTCACTTCCTCAGCTTTGCGATTTGGCTGCTCAGCCTGCTGCATGCGCTGTTCAGCGGCAGCGATACCGAATTGCTCAAAGGGTTGTATTGGATTAGCGGTGGGAGTGTGCTTTTGCTGACGATCTATCGGGTATTGGTGGCGTTCCAGCCAGCGAAACCGCGACCGGCGTGGGATACAACCTCGTAGATGCATAGCAGTGCCGTCCCCCTTTTTGAAAAGGTTTTCGATGACATCGCTCCCAGTAATAAGGACATCGTCCCTCATAGAGCAGACGTAGCGGCGTAGCCGTACTATGCCGCTACAGCTAGTTGCGGCCTACGCCGATAATCTACGCGCGATCATGGGCGCACCCCGGCGCAACCGGTCAACCGCACCGCCGAGTGGTGCTGCGCTTGAGCGTGTACTCGAACGCGAGGGACTCTCCTTCCAAGATCTCGTTGAGCGTCCCAGAGATTTTTTGGGGCGGCCCAGCGATGAGGTGACGGTCACCCCCGCAACGCTGAAGGGGGGAGTGCCTGAACCTGGGGGGGTGACCGTCACCTGGGGTCCAAATAGCGAGCCAATGGTGTCAACCAGGGAAGGAAGGTCGTAACCTTCTAGGTAGCGAGGTTTCAAAACCCTTCATAGCAGGCCACTGGATCAGCGTTTAAAGTCGGCGCAGTGACGAGTATATTGCTGTTCGCGATTATCGGTGGCCTGGTGTTGAGCTACCCCGACGATCATGGGGTGGTCGATGTAGTGCCCTGCGCAGCATTGCCAGGCAATGTGCGGCGCTAGGGGGCAATGCGGGGCGCTGCGGGGTGGTGCGGGGTGGTGTGGGGCGATGTGGGGCGATGTTCACATTGCCATCCGTACGTGTTTACCCTGCTCCTGGGAGCGAGGGCATCTTGCCCTCGTGTGCCCGATGGAGTGTGCCCCGCTCTCGCGCCCAGGGGTGCGTGGTACCCCAAGTGTGAACAGGTTCTGCCATCCATTGGGTTGCAGTGCGGGCACCCACAAGCGGTGCCCCTACGATCATGGCATTATCATTGTTTAGCAATGCGGGGCAATGCAGGACGGTGCGGGCGATGTGGACATGGCGGGCAATGCGAGCAATGCGGGCATTGTGGGGCACTGCGGGGCAATACGGGGCGGTGCGGGGCGCTGCCGCGCATCGACGGCCATGTATGGTCAGGATGGTCGGTGTGGGGCATGGCTGGTACCTACTCGGCACTAATCGACCAGGCCCGCTGCACCCGACCATGTCAGACTGGCTCTAATCAGCGGCCATCACATCGGCTTTACGGCGATTGCGGCCCACGAGCCGTAAGACCGGGTTGGATTTTGATTGTAGATGATCGATCAAGGTGACAATGAAAAAGCCGAGGACACAGAGCGCCACGGCTGCAAAAAACTGAGGTGAGCTAAAATCAGGCAACACATTGTGCTGCAAAAGAGGTACTTCCACACCATGCCGATCAATCATCGTCATCACGGTCTCTTTCCAGGGCCAGATCTTGCGCAGCGAGCCGATCATAAAGCCCACCAGCAACGCCACGGTTGCCTGATGATAGTGCTTGAGCAACCAGCTCAACACGCGGGCAAAACCCATAATCCCAATAACTGCACCGGTGCCAAGGGCCATAATCGACACAACGTCGAGGGTCTTGACTGCGTTCAGTGCAAACTCATATTGCCCCAGAATAAGCAGAATAAACGAACCAGAAATACCGGGCAGGATCATCGCCATAATCGCCACCATCCCACTCAGCAACAGTGTGAGTGGATCGTTAGGCATATCCAGTGGCACCAGGCCCACAATCAGGTAAGCCACGGCCGTCCCGATAATGAGCGCAACTATCGTTGTAGCAGACCAGCGTACCGTGGCCCCGATCGCCAGAATAGAAGCCAGGATCAGCCCGAAGAAGAAGGCAAAGAGCAAGATCGTCTGATGCACCAGCAACCAGCTTACCACGTGTGCCAGGGTAAACACCGCCGAACCAATGCCCACCAGCAGCACCAGCAGGAATTGCCAGGGTACCTGCTCCAGCACGGCCTTAAACTTGAATTGTAGCAGTAGCTTGACTACATCAAGATTGAAGGACTTGATCGCATTCAATAAATACTCATAAATACCCAGAATAAAAGCCATTGTGCCCCCAGAAACGCCTGGGACAACATCGGCAATGCCCATTGCCACGCCTGTAGCGAAGATGCGCAGTGGGCCAAACGGCATACGCGCCGCCCATTTTGGTCGGGTCATCGTCATTTCTCCCGCAGAGTGTTTAATACGGTTTCCATTTGCTTGATATGTCATACCGGTTTGACTTGAACATTCCGCATGTTCTTGCCATTCCTACTCCACCGAGACTACGTCTAGGCGGGGGGCGGGGGCCTGCGGCCCCCGCCCATGTTCCTTTTCTGGTGCGGCGCGGCTTCGCCGCGCCGCACCAGAAAAAAGATTTCGGCGGAAGCTCTCGCCCTGCGCAATCT
>CALANA010000200.1 GCA_937925925.1 uncultured Chloroflexales bacterium
CGGGGGCCTGCGGCCCCCGCACCAGAAAGGGGATGTCGGCGTAGGGGCGTTGCATGCAACGCCCCTACGCGCCCCGCGACAGCTCGTTCCAGGGGACGTCTCGCGGTCGTATGAGCAAGCGGAAGACGGACGAACGGATGCGGAAGGTCGAAGGCACATTGGTATAAGATCGGCCCGTGGCTGTAGACACTGATACATAAGGAGTAACAATGCGGATTGTGATGAAATTTGGCGGCACGTCTGTCGGCACCCCGGATGCGATACGGCGTGTTGTGGCAATTGTGTGCAATGTGGCGCAGCAGCATGAAGTAGTCGTGGTCGTTTCAGCGATGAACGCGCCCGATTTACGCACAACCAACACGTTGATCGAGGCGGCCCACGCCGCAGCGCAGGGAGATAGTAACGTGGCTACGCTGCTAACGCCACGCTTGCTGGATCTGCATATGCGGGCTGCTGCGGAACTGTCTACCCCGGAAGAATGTCGGGCGCTTGAACTACAATTGCGCACGATGTTCGATCATATCAATGATTTGTCGCATAGCATCGCCGTCCTGGGTGAATTAACGCCGCGTGCCCTTGATCTCATTAGTGGTCAGGGTGAGCGTTGTAATGCGCGCCTGATAGCCGCTGCATTGCGCAGTGCTGGTCAGAAGGCGGAGGCGGTTGATGCGACGGAACTGATCATTACCAACGAGCGCTACGGTGATGCTACCCCGCTCATGCCTGAGACGACTCGCCACAGTCAGCAGCGCCTGCTCCCGCTGTTGGAGCGCGGCTGTGTGCCGGTTGTCACTGGCTTTATTGGCGCGACGCTGGCGGGCATTCCCACCACCCTGGGGCGCGGTGGCAGCGATTATTCCTGTGCCATTCTCGGTGCCGCGCTGGACGCCGATGAGGTCTGGTTCTGGAAGGAAATTGACGGCGTGATGACCGCGAATCCGAAGGTGGTTCCTGAAGCACGGACGCTGCCCGAACTTTCGTACACCGAGATGGCCGAAATGTCCTACTACGGTGCCAATGTGTTACATCCCAAAACCGTCTATCCGGTAGTAAAACGTAATATTCCCATCCGTATCCTCAACACGTTTCATCCCGACCATCCAGGCACACGTATCACCAATGCGCAGGTGGCTGGGACGGCCAAGGCCGTCACGGCGATCAAAGATGTGAGCCTGATCACCGTGGGTGGGCCAGGCATGCTGGGACTGACAGGCGTCGCTGCTCGTATTTTTGGCGCAGTAGCACGCGCAAATGTCAATACATTGCTCATCACGCAGGCCAGTAGTGAGCAGAATATTTGTCTGGCCGTAATGCGCCATGAGGCCGAGGCGGCGGTGCGCGAATTGCGGTGCGAGCTAACCAGTGATTTCTCTCATCAAGATGTTGAGCATATCGACGTGCTGGAGCCAGCAGTGATCGTCGCTGTGGTTGGCTCTGGGATGCGCGGCACACCCGGCATTGCGGGGCGAGTCTTTAGCGCCCTGGGTACGGCAGGCATTAACGTGATTGCGATTGCACAAGGCAGTACGGAGAATAATATCTCCCTGATTGTCAACGCCAGTGATGGTGATGAAGCGGTACGAGTGGTGCATCGTGCCTTTGCGCTTGATGCATATTAGCATGTCTCTGGTTGCGCAGGAATATCGGGAGTGTGGTGGTCTGATCAGACGATGGCATACCTGTGATATCGAATTCGGATACACACCGCTATGTTTGAGCAGATTCCGGCTGATAAACGTTGAACACAGCGTTCGGCCAGGGCGGGCGGCAGTATGACTGCCGCCCGCGACAACCCCAACCCGGCTCAAGCCAGGACTCTGGTCGGGCGTATATTCGGTTGAACAGGGTTAACGTTCGCCAGCCACGACTCTCGTTGCTCTAACGCTCATCGAACGTTGGTCGGTCGTATAATACCAATGTGACTTCGCCCTTCCGCATCCGTTCGTCCGTCTTCCGCTTGCTCATACGACCGCGAGACGTCCCCTGGAAGGGGGTTTCGAGGGACGTAGGGGCGTTGCATGCAACGCCCCTACGCCGACATCCCCTTTCTGGTGCGGCGCGGCGAAGCCGCGCTGCACCAGAAAAGGAACATGGGCGGGGGCCGCAGGCCCCGCATCCCCACCGCGACGCAGGCGCGTGGGAGGACGCATAGCAAGACTATACGGAAGGGTCACGTCGAAACGGTATAACCCTTCGTCTTCATCACTGGTACATATCCCCAAATGTCCGCAATTACCACCGAAAGCCCTATTGCATATATGCTTTAATATGGTATTATTGCATCATACTACGTCTGCGCATCGTAGGTTGAGCGATGCAGCACGTGGGTTCATGTTCAGGACACAACTAGAAGCAATGTTGGCGATAGCTCCTATCGCCAACAGGAACCGTCTCATCGTCTCAAGGAGGAAACACATGGATACAGGTCAAGCCAGCATTACTGAAGAATCCGTCTCCACAGACGCGCCGCCCGCCCGCAAGCGTTATGCCCGTATCGCTCCCCTGTATAAAGCTTTAATCTGGACGTCGTTTGCGCTGAATGTCGTTCTGATTATTATCGTTGGCGTGCTGGTAGGCCTGATCGTGATATATCGACAGAACATCACGACGGCAGTGGGCAGTGTACAGAGTTTTGCGGGAAACAACGTTTCAGAGTTGCAGGATGTGGTCGAGAAGTTACAGGGCGCTCGGATTGTGCATACCGTGCCACTCGATACCCGCATCCCTATTCAGATTGATGTGCCGATCAATCAAGCCACGGTGGTGACACTGACGGAGTCGATTCCGCTGAATGTGCCGGCCGGTATTTTCTTTCCCGCTGGTGGTGGTAACCTGAATGCTACGGTCAATATTCAATTGCCCGCCGGATTGCGGTTGCCGATTGCACTGAACTTTGCCGTTCCACTCGATACGTCGATACCTGTCCAGCTTGAGGTACCCGTGGATATTCCATTGATAGATACCGAGCTTGGTCCCCAGTTCCAACGCTTAGGCGCGGTTGTTGATCGCCTGGTTGAACCGGCCGAACCGCTGTTGATCAGGCCCGCCGTTCCGCCCGATAGTAGCAAGCCTCTGTCTTCACCAGAGCAGCAAGCCGATCTGTCTGCTACCGATACTCCAGCGATTACCGAGGCACCCACCGAACCCTGAGACCCGATGATCCGGATCAGGATGTACGCGCTTGTCACCAAGAACATGTGCAGACAACATAGAGCCAGACCACATGCAGTCGGATTCATTATCATACAGGTTTTGCGACGTGTCAGTCATAACGGTGGCACACCAATCGATGTGTTGGTTCTCTGTTCTCGTTTACGTGGGTACAGAGAGGGAACCGGGATCACAGTTTCAAATAATTGCGCCATGATGCGCACCGAAACGCCGGGTCAGAAACCCGGCGTTTCGGTGCGCTGAGTGAGGGGGATAAGGATGGATATTGTTATGCTAAGGAGTGGAGAAGCATGAGACGACGTTTGCCAAAAGGGAGCCTGATAGTCCTGATCGCGCTAATCTGGTTAGTCATACAGATACCGTTCGTGGATGTCACTGTGATTGCCCAGGAAACAGGTGCCTCGACTATTGAACCAGCCGCAGAGCCGACCGAGCCGCCGCCACCGCCACCGCCGACGGATACCCCGATGCCGCCGCCACCGCCGACGGATACCCCGGTGCCGCCGCCACCGCCGACGGATACCCCGATGCCGCCGCCACCGCCGACGGATACGCCCGTGCCACCGCCACCGCCAACGGACGATACGCCCGTGCCACCGCCACCGCCAACGGACGATACGCCCGTGCCACCGCCACCGCCAACGGACGATACGCCCGTGCCACCGCCACCGCCAACGGACGATACGCCCGTGCCGCCACCCGATGATGGTGGACGCCCGCGCCGACGAAGTGATCCTCGATTAGCCAAAGCGGTCAACACAACCAGCGCTCGTGTAGGTGATGTACTCGTGTATGAACTGACAGTCACGGTCGATGGCAATACCCGTGCCGAGAACGTGGTGGTACAAGACACCATCCCGCCGTTTATGGAATTTGTACGTGCTACCACCACCAGAGGGACAGTGGCTGTCTCTGGTGCCACTGTTGTGGTCACGATTGGCGATGTGGACACTAGCGAAACTGTTACGATCCGCATCGTCGTGCGCGTGCTGTTCATTCCCGATCCGCCCGTCCATCGTAATGTAGCGCTCTTGACTACCACCAGCAGTACTGACGATCCCTCGAACAACACTGCAACCACAACGGTCAACCTGGTACCAGAGCCGGATGGCAGCGGATCAAGGCCACGAGGCCCGAATCAACCAGCCACGGTGATGCCCGACACATCGCCGACTCCAACCCTGACACCTGACCCATTGACGCCCATGCCGACCGAAGTAACGCCGCTGCCGCCGACATCTACACCAATACCGCCCACACCCACGCCGGTACCGCTACCGCAGACGCTACCCGTAACTGGTGCGCCGGATGCCGGCTTGCCACTACCACTGCCGATCATCGCGTTGTGTGGGGGAGTGGTGTTGCTGTTGGGTCTGGGTATTCGGCTACGTGGACGCAATAAGGTATGAGGTGAGACGCGAGATGTCTGCAGCCAGGCGTTGGAACATTGCAACATTGCAACAGGGTGAAGACCTGGTTGGTATTCGTGGCGACATTCCCATGCCGACTGCCACCTGTCCTTTAGTGTGGTTCGCCGAGGCCAACCTCGAACAGGCTGACGAACTTATTGCCGACTTCTTGCAGGAAACGCATGCCGAAGGTACCTATGGCGAGAAGTGGGATTGCCCGGAATGTGGTGAGATTCTCCAGGCTGAGTTTCCAGATTATTGGAATTCTGGCACTGGCAGTTATGTCGTGCCACCACATGAATGTGCAGAATAGGGCGGTCATGTGACCGGCGCTTGCATAGCGTCGGTCACATACAGGAGCGAAGCAACGCTTTAACAGTTACCGGTTCCCTGCAGTTCTGCCGACGACATCAGTTCATCAGAACGCAGCAACCGCGCCAGCGCCGCCGCACGCTGTACTGCCTCGCTAATGTCTTTTAACTCGAGTTCGGCCAGGGTTGGCTCAAAATACAACGATGGATTGCGCTCGGAATGCGCTGCAATCAATTGCTGTATTTCACTGCGTGCCCCTGACCAGCTTGCTAACCAGACATCCAGTGCCTGTGCCGTGTCGTATGTCTGTTGACTCATTATCGCAACCTCCCTCTGGCTTCTATGATCGCTAATCGCTCTTTCCGTCACTTCTGGTAACCGTATTTACAGTCTGCTACGCATGATGTAACCGTTCAGGTGGGTTGCTTTGGAGGAGCAGTGCCGCTCCAGGAGGTTCTAAGGGTTTCGCAGGGGCCGCAGGCCCCCGCAACCCCCACCGGCGAACGTTCCCCTGAACGGTTACACGCATGATGGCGGATGGTCAGCAATCGGCAGCAATCCGCCGTGCATACGTACAGCTATTCCGCTCATGCCTGGCAACAGCGTTGCCATTATGATACTATAGTTCATACCCTATTGTCCATTACAAATTCCTTCGTAACTGTTGACACTTGGGGGCACGCGCATACCTGCGGGTGCGGGCGTCTCGCCCTCCGTCGCGCATGCGCGGGCAGCTTGCCCGCGCTCCCAGGCGAAAAGGGAACGCTTACTTTCCTTATCGGTCGCGCTAACGTCAGGATGACTAGTCCACGATGACGGAGATAGCTCCATAGTTGTCTGTCATCCTGAGTGGAGGCGTCGCCGGAGCGACTGGCATCCTGCGCGAAGCGACTGGTATCCTGCGCGAAGCGACTGGTATCCTGCGCGAAGCGACTGGTATCCTGCGCGAAGCGACTGGCATCCTGCGCGAAGCGACTGGCATCCTGCGCGAAGCGACTGGCATCCTGCGCGAAGCGACTGGCATCCTGCGCGAAGCGAAGGATCTTCCAGCAGACGGGAAGATGCTGCGCTGCGCAAGATGCTTCGCTGCGCAAGATGCTTCGCTGCGCAAGATGCTTCGCTCCGCTCAGCATGACAATTCGTGGCGAAGATGCTTCGCTGCGCAAGATGCTGCGCTGCGCAAGATGCTGCGCTGCGCTCAGCATGACAATTCGCGGCGAAGATGCTTCGCTTCGCAAGATGCTTCGCTGCGCAAGATGCTTCGCTGCGCTCAGCATGACAACACGCTGCGAAGATGCTGCGCTGCGCAAGATGCTTCGCTGCGCTCAGCATGACAACACGCTGCGCTCAGCATGACACAACCCTGGAGCCATGGCTGTCATCGGGGACTAGTGGTTGACCACCGTGATGGTGCAGGATACGTAGTCACGACTTTCGTCGTTTCTGAGGCCGTCGTAACGACTGAAGTCGTGACTCCATGATCCGCATATTCAGTGTGGTCAACCACTAGTGTGTACACAGGGTCTTGCCCGGTTCGCTGGACGCGTGCAGGGTGAGTCGGCGCGACACGACGTGACAACAAAAGCGTGTGCTTTTGGGTAAGACAGATGCCGACGCAGTGCTTCAGCACCAGTACAGTGCCAGATATAAGTACCAACCATCAAGACGTATGATACAGGTGCTTATAATCCTGTGAATACCAGAAAAGATCAAACCCCTGCCGTTGTAATTCCTGGCGGTGCAAATCAATTGCCAGTGCTTCACCACGTGCCGTCCAGTTGCGTGAGAGTAATCCCAGGAGGATACCGAGACAGAGCAATGCTCCTATGAAGCCCATGAATGCCAGAATGCTTAGAAACGGCGATATTCCGCTGAACGTCAGTCCCACAACCATCAGTATCAGCAGTATTCCCGTCAGCAATCCTACCTTTAGCAGGCTCTGGCGATGATGATGTCTTACACACTCGCGGCAAAGTAAGACCGTGTAAGAGCCTTTTACTTCATAGGTTCGATGGGGTATGATCGAATTACCTGTGCTACATGCAGTAGCTATTTTTCTGCCATAGTGGAACGTATACAGATCGATCTGGCCTACACAATGGTTTCCGCAACCTCTATACAGATCGTGCTTAACATTTTCTTGATTACCAATGAAGGAACCAACTTCGGCAGTCATGATTTATCCTCCTTCGTTCATCATCGTACTCCAACAAGACTTCTCCTGGAAAGAGATTGCGAGGGGACGTAAGGACGTTGCATGCAATGCCCCGCCACCGAAATCTCCTGTCTGGTACGGTGCGGCTTCGCTGCGCCGTACCAGACAGGGAATATGTGCGGCCCCCGTACCCCCGCTGCGATGTCGTCTCGTGAGAGTAAAAGGCAGGGCATTGCATATAAGGGCGACGGCTGCCTCCCAACAGACCACCGCAATGCTGCGCTACCTGATACCACCTCTTCGGGTCACTCGCTATGTGTATGGTGCCAGTTGCTAGTTGATGTACCTCCTGCTGATAACAATAGTGTTGCTAGTACACGATGGCGGAAATAACTCCAGGGTTTTGTCATGCTGAGCGGAGCGAAGCATCTTGCGGAGCGAAGCATCTTGCGGAGCGAAGCATCTTGCGGAGCGAAGCATCTTGCGCAGCGAAGAATCTCGCCTTCTGATGGTGTCCACGATCCTTTGCTCCGGCTCCGCCTCCGCTTCGGATGACAGACAACGACGGAGGTATTGAGGCCCTCTTGTACTAGTCAGTGCGTTATGATCGAAAATCTACCAGATGACCCCAAACCGATCATCAATCATGGGTGGGGCACAGCGAAGCAGACTGTGCCTTCAAAGTCAAGTATACAGGTTGATCAGTACGATAGCGATCCTCCATCAGGTGTGAAGCACCGGAATCCAGGCTTGAGCCTGGCAGCGCTTCGTCCAGGCCCAGGCCGGGACTCCAGGTTTACAACTCTAATAGGATGCTATATGGACTATGAGCGATCAGTCATGGATGCTTATAGTTGCTGAAAATCGGGGTTACATGATAACCAGGATTGTTAACAGCGTTAACCGTGGACGTAGATCAAAAGCCATACGAATCTGGATTGCCTGGTCTATCGTAGAGCTTTTCCCTCGCAAGAACCTCCTGTCAATCACTCTTGTATCGTGACGAAGGTGGGGCTATGCTGTGGTACGAAGTTTTAATCAGTATAGCACTTCTGTCAAGTAGTTGCGTCCTCGTACCTGTTCACACGAGGGGGAACGCGCACGCCTGGGAGGGCGGGCAGGGCGCCCGCCGTCGCGTATACACCGCCTGCTCCCCGCGCTCCCAGGCGAACAGGGAACGCGTACGACAGAGCTTCACCCCAAATGTGAACCTTCCGCATGGTCTTGCGATGCGTCCTTCAAAGAGACTGCGTCGTGGCAGGGGGCGGGGGCCGCAGGCCCCCGCCCATGTGGGGATTTCGGTGTATGCGGAATGTGTAAGTCAAATTGGTATTATATACAAGGTATGATTTTTGTGGTATACTAGAGCAGGTTCTAGAATTCGTCGAAGCCATAATCTGCAATGCAAGTCCTCGTATTACTTTTCCCGTTCATAACGGTAGCTGATGCTCATCATTTTTTTCATATCATTAGTTTCATGGTGTTGTGGTTGCTGCATTTTCAAACTATGTGTTCTGGGTGAAACTCAATGACTCCCAGGCCTGTCTCCCTGAAACACCGACGACGTGTTTTGGTTTGATCTACCAGGTCTTGACTGAGCGAAAAAGATCTTCCAGGTTGCATCATGATCAGAATAAGGGTTTGTAACATCCTTTGCTGGTAGTGCTTATCGAAATATGAGGCATCGCCCTGGTTGGTAAAAAACTCATGTTGGCACCGCCAATCCTCATCTCGATCTGAGCTGGTTCCTTGACAAATGTATGTGGTATGTTGAGACTGTCGGCTCGTTGCCAGGTGAACACGAGCATGATGGTGGAAAGGTATTGTGTGAGTACAGAAAGACTGCAAAAGGTGCTTGCAAGTGCCGGTGTTGCTTCACGGCGTGATTGTGAAGAGTTAATGGCGTCGGGACGGGTCATGGTGAATGGCCGTGTTGTGCGGGAACTCGGTACACGCATTGATATTGAACAGGATACAGTCACGGTTGATGGTACGCCCATCCGCTTACCAGATGTGCGCACCTACATCATGGTGCATAAACCTGTCGGTGTAGTCTCAACGGTTGATGATCCGCAGGGGCGTCCAACCGTGATCGATCTGGTGAACGTCTCGACCCGTGTCTTTCCAGTCGGCCGTCTTGATGTTGACAGTGAAGGCTTAATGTTGTTAACCAATGATGGCGAATTGACCCATTGTCTGACGCATCCCGGCTTCGAGATTGAAAAAGAGTATCATGTGCTGCTGGATCGGGTGCCGGATGCAGAGACATTGCGTCAATGGCGGGCTGGTGTGGAACTGGCCGGCGAACGCACCGCACCTGCTGAGGTTCACCTGCTGGATCAATCCGATGCAGCCTGGGTAGCGGTGGTGTTGCGTGAGGGACGTAAACGCCAGATCCGCGAGGTAGCACGGCTCCTGGGTTATAAAGTGGAACGGCTGATCCGTGTCCGCGAAGATAGCCTGGTGCTGGCTGATCTCCCGGTTGGTCAGTGGCGTAATCTTCGCCCGGAAGAAGTGCAGACCCTGCGCAGCCATATGGCACCAGCCGAATATGACCCGCAAAGTACCAATCAGCGTCAGCCACGTGTACCATTGAGACCCTCTAGCATCACGCGTCGCCGCAAACAACCAGATGAGAGTGGTTCGGGCAGGCGGGACTATGGGCAGCAGTCAACCCGTCCTCATCGTTCTGCTGAGACATCCCTGAGCAATGGACGATCACGATCCGCAGAACGTGGGCTTCAGGGCCGCAGCAATACGCTTGCTGCCGCCGATGCCAGAGGCGGCACAGGTCGTAGTTCTTCCATTGCAAAACGTTCGGCCAACCGTTCTCATTCAGCAAGATCGGCTGGTGCTGCTGGTTCGACCAGTGGTATTGATCGATCACGGTCGCCTGAAAGTGTTGCGGGCAATAAACGCGTGCGCTCCGACCAACCATCCCGACGGGAGAAACCTGCACCGAACCGTGCCTGGCGCGAACGTCAGGATGAGGAGCGACGAGCGCGTCAGAGTCGTTCTGGATCACGACCTGGCAGTCGTTATTCATCTGTGCGTAGAGGAGAGCGCCCATCTGCTGGTACTCAATCTGGTTCTCGAACCTCCAGTACAAGACAATCCAGTGCCAGATTCAGTTCTGGAACTTCCAGATCAACCTGGAAGGTTACAGAAGATGAGCAAGACGCATAAGTAACTGCTGGTATTCCATCTGTCATCTGGCAGATATGAGTTCACGCTTCTGCTGGGAGCGAGGACAGTTTGCCCTCGCATGCGTGACGGAGGGCGGCACTCCCGCGCTTCCAGGTGTGGGTGTTACCCCAAAAGTGAACAGTTCTCCTGGCAGATGGAATCATCTGGTATGGCTCTTAGCCGATCAAGCGGCGATATTCGATCAGCGTACATTTGTCCATCACCACGCCCAGACCAGCCGCCTGTGCCTGTGCTGCCGCTTCCGGGTGGATAATCCCCAGTTGCATCCATACTATACGGGCATTAATCATAATCGCGTCGGCAACGATGTCGGGGACGTATTCTGTACGACGAAAAATATCAACAATATCAACGGGAATATCCACATCGCGCAGCCGCGCATAGACGGTCTCACCCAGAATCGGTGCTGTCAGGGTGGGATTGACCGGGATAATCCGATGACCTTGCTGTTGCAAGAAGTGCGCAACACGATACGAGGCGCGATTCGGGTTAGCACTGAGTCCAACAACCGCGATAGTGCGTTGCGGTGTCAGTACTTCACGCATGTCATTATCGGATAGCATGTTTTTGACTCCTATGTAGCACCTGATTACTTTTTGAATGTGTATGATCTATCAAGCACATCGAGCATATACTGCTCAAGTTCATGGGTAATCGCCACTTCGCCAGCACTCAGGTCGAGTAAGCGTACTTCATCAAAAAACCAGTGGATCAAGGATGCCTGGTGCCTATAGGTGATCCCACTCCGGGGCAAAACACCGCACGCCCACTCGAGTTCTTTGTCGGCCAGGGTGGGCAAGTTAAAGATAAGGATCGCACGTACCAGTTCACACAACCGCTCGGCAGACACTTCGGACATATGCGTCTCAACTGAGATAACGACTTCGCTCCGAAGGGTGTTGATCAGTTCTGGAAAAGCTTTGAGCAGGCGTGTTGCGACACGGTGGCAAATCGAAGTACGGCTGACACTCAATCGTTCCGCCAGATATGTTGCAGCTACCGCGTCCACATCGTATTCCTTGCCCCGACACTGCTAGAGTGTCGGGCGCTGCATATGCCAGTCGGTGCTACGTTGATAAGCATCACCGACACGTAAGATGGTAGCTTCATCAAAAGGCTTACCAATCAGTTGCAACCCGACCGGTAGATTGCAACTAAAGCCACATGGTACCACTAATCCTGGCAACCCGGCCATACTGGCCGTCAGGGTAAAAATATCACTTAAGTACATGGCGAGCGGATCATCGACTTTTTGCCCAATCGGGAAGGCAACCGTAGGCGAGGTTGGTGTTGCCAGCAGATCGACGGTGGCAAATGCCTGTTGAAAATCGTTGCGAATCAGTGTGCGCACCTGCTGGGCACGCTTGTAGTAGGCATCATAGTAACCTGCGGACAGGGTATAGGTGCCGAGCATAATGCGCCGCCGCACTTCAGGTCCAAAAAGAGAACCCCGTGTGCGTTCAATCTCGTCCCACATACTGTTGCCGGCAACACGCGGGCCATAGCGCACCCCATCATAGCGCGCCAGGTTAGCGCTAGCTTCAGCCGGGGCAATGATGTAGTACGTTGGCAGGGCATAGCGGGTATGCGGCAACGAAACCTCTACCAACTCTGCTCCCAGGTCACCCAGAGCCGCGATTGCCGTGCGCGTGGTCTGCTCAACGCCTGGTTCCATGCCCTCGCCAAAATACTCCTGCGGAATGCCAATGCGCACCCCACGGATGTCTCCCGTGAGTGCTGCATGGTAATCCGGGACGGCATGCGGTACCGTCGTACCATCGAACGGATCGGTACCGGCAATAACCTGTAAGATCAGGGCGAGGTCGGCCACTGTCCAGGCCAGGGGGCCAGCTTGATCCAGCGATGACCCGAAGGCAACCAGACCATAGCGACTCACACGGCCATACGTTGGCTTCAAGCCACTGATGCCACACAATGCAGCGGGTTGGCGGATACTGCCACCTGTATCGGTACCCAGGCTGCCTGGCACTTCACTGGCGGCCACGGCGGCCGCGCTGCCACCACTGCTACCACCTGGTACACGACTGACATCCCAGGGGTTCCGCGTGGGGCCAAAGCCGCTATTCTCGGTGCTAGACCCCATAGCAAACTCATCGCAGTTCGTTTTGCCCAAAAAAACAGCGCCAGCAGCACGCAGGCGGGTAATAACGGTAGCATCATACGGTGGGACAAAGGTTTCTAAAATATGCGAGGCACAGGTGGTACGAATCCCGCTGGTGCAAATGACATCCTTGATAGCGAGCGGGATACCGTGTATAGGCCCAAGTGCCTGCCCAGAGCGACTGTGGCTCCGCTGCGCATCGGCGGCACGCGCCTGTTCCAGTGCTTGCTCGGCAGTCAGGGTAAGAAAGGCGTGTACACGTGGCTCAACCGCCGCAATCCGTGCCAGCAAAGCTTCGGTCAACGCAACCGACGTAATATCACCAGCATCAAGTGCCGCACGTGCAGCAGTTATCGTAAGCAGATGCAGATCGGACATTGGCTCCCCTCAGGCCTCTCCAGGCGTGATCAACAGATTAAGAATCAGGTGCCTACTACGACAACGAGACTTCCCCTGGAAAGCGATTTCGAGGGGGCGAAGTTCCTCTGCTTTCTGGTGCAGCGTGGCTTCGCCGCGCCACATCAGAAAGGGAACATGTGCGGGAACCGCAGGCCCCTGCATCCTCGCCGAAACAAAGTCTCGTTGTAGTACCAAGCACTACGTCAGGATCGAGCGCTCGCGCATAAGCGTCGCGCCGATATTCAGACCAGCCGTGACGCCAGCGTTAGCGTTCTTCTGCGACTAGATATGAACCATGGCTTGCAGGTATTGTACCATAGTCTCTACAGAGAAACAGTATGTTATAATCAAGCGCACACGTGCCGATCTATCATTGCCTATAGTACCTGGCGCATGGCATAACTGGTTTACATTGCAGGAGGGTAAGGAATGAACGTATCAGACGAAGCACGAACATCCAGTGATTCCTTGCAGGAGGGTAAGGAATGAACGTATCAGACGAAGCACGAACATCCAGTGATTCCTTTACAGAACGGGAACGGGAGTTGCTGCTATGCGAACTCCAGGAAGCACATGCCATGAATCGTGGGTTGCTCCGACAACTGAAGAAAGTGCAGGCTGCGGCTGAAGAGGCGGCACGCGCCCATGCAAAGATGGTGGTGACACTGACAGAAACAATGCGCGAGAATGCGGCTTTGACCATTGAGCGGGATATGTGGCGTGATCGAGCGATCAAGGCCGGGTGTCATGCCGAGCAACCAACTATGAATCTGGGTGCGCTCGTTGGCGAGATAACCGAGGATGAAGCCAGTGTGATCCGCAAAGCAATCGCCCGCCTGCACCATCCCGATGCCGGCGGCAATATAGAACGTATGAAGCTGTGGAACGCGGCGTTAGATCGGATTGCCCAGCTTCATGAACGAGGAAGCCCCTGATCTTATTCGTGAATTTCGCGCTGGGTTGGATAGGCAAAGTTGATATCTGGATGGAGCGCAAAAGCGTCTAACACATCCTCCCAGATCGCCTGGGCCTTTTCCCGTCGTTCCTGTGGCTCACACAGGTAGCGCATCGTCAAGAGTACGCCACTCTCGCTGACGCTGGTGTATACCGATGGGAGCAAGCGAGGTTGCGTAATCATAAACCGCTGCGACTCCTGTCGCAGGCGCAGTTCTGCTGCCTGCCCCAGATGTTCAGCATGGACGACCCCAATGTCGTGCAGAATCTGTTTGGCTTTTTTCCAATCACTCTCAAAGGTCACCAGAATAGGGATTTCATTCCAGATATAGCGAAAGGCCTGGTTATAGTTTGCCTGCGGTTCGCTGAAGACTTTTCCGTTCGGGATATGAATAATGCGGCCCGTGATCTGATCCGCGGCCACCCAATTGCCAACTTCCAGTAGCGTGACTTGAAAAATATTAATATCCACCACATCACCAATATGCTCACCGATCTGAATGCGATCACCCAGTTCAAATGGACGACGCCAGATAATGAACAACCATCCTGCGAGGCTCACCAGCAACTCCTGGAGCGCAATCGCTAATCCTGCGGATAGCAGCCCCAGGTACGTTGCCAGCGAGTCAATACCTTCAAACCATACCCGACCGATCAGGAGGATGCCGATACCTATTATGCTGTAGGATATAGCTCGCCGCCAGCGATAGCGGGTTGCTATCGTCTGTGACGGACGAATGATGAGCTTGACCAGTAGCTGGTATAAGATCCACAGTGACAGAAGGGCGATAAGCGTGGTAAAAATCCGCGACTGGGCTGCTGGCGGTAGACCCAGCATGTTCTGGATCCATGTGGTCACGTCATTCATACACAGGTTCCTCTTGCTGCAATTCTCTCCCAGTGCAGCATTATAATAGGGTTGCTCTATGTGCAAAAAGTATGGCATAGACTGGCTTGCAGCGCAAGTGAGCGAGTGGTTAGCCCCTCGGAATATGCGGAGTAATACCAATTTGACTGCGACCTTCCGCATGCCTTAGTCCGTCTTACGCTTGCTCATACGACAACGAGACTTCCCCTGGAAAGAGCTGTCGTGGGGCGGAGAGGCGTTGCATGCAACGCCTCTCCGCCAAAATCTACACATGGGCGGGGGCCTGCGGCCCCCACACCCCCGCCGCGACGCAGTCGTGTGGGAGGACGAATGGCAAGAACATGCGGAATATGCAAGTCGAAACGGTATAACGGCCGCTGAAACGACTGAAGTCATTACTACATAGTCGTCATATTCGTCGTAACCGTTCGGGGTGACTTTCGCCAGCGGGGGTTGCGGGGGCCGCAG
>CALANA010000201.1 GCA_937925925.1 uncultured Chloroflexales bacterium
CTTCACGACTGATGTAGGATTGCTATAGGCGTCTATCATGGTTCTGTGTACCGGCATCTTAACCTATGAAATCATCAAACTGCGTGGACTCGTTGTCAATAGATCCCGGTAATCGCCTGGCACTGGTTACGAGTTGGTATCATGCGATTGCTATCTCCCATACCTACCCGGCTGATTCCGATGTATGCCAATGTTTATTGGGACTGGTTGATCAGATGATCCTGTTGCTTGGCGCTGAGTCCCTGACGCTTGATCAGGCCGAGGCTCCAGGGATAGCGCTGGTAGGTATGGGCTATACCCAGCCCGAAGTACTGCAACAGACCCTGCTGATTCTTGATCAACACCTGCGGCCCCTCTGCCGCACCGGGGCTGTCAGCCAGTATGAACAACGCCTGAGCATGCTGCTGGCGGGCATTGCCACTGGCTTTACCCGTGAATTACGTCGCGTAGTTGTACAGGAACAGGCAGAAATGCAGCAGGCGATATTGACAGCCTATCGCCAGTCGGCAAAAGATTTACGATTCAGGGAAGAACAACTGCGGCTGGTGATAACAAATGCACCGCTTATTCTAGTGCAACTGGATCGAGAAGGCACGTTTACCTTCGCTGCTGGTCAGGGACTGACAGCTATCGGGTGGCAACCAGAGCAACTGGTTGGACACTCCATTTTTACCAGACTCGCCGATAGTGCCGAAAATTTTGACTACTATCAGCGTGGATTGAAGGGCGAGGCAGTTACCTGGACAAGCATCTATGCTGGTCGGTGTTATGAGGCACGGCTTGTTCCGCTCTATGATGCACAGGGTATGCCCGACGGGGCGATTGGCCTGGGAGTTGACGTTACCGAGCGGGTCGAAGCGCATGCGGCACTGGCGTCCGAGCGTGAAAGTTTGGCACAGCGCGTGGCCGAGCGTACCGCCGAGTTGAGCCAGGCTAATGCGGAACTGCGGCGTTCCAATCAGATGAAAGATGATTTCCTTGCTACCATGTCGCACGAACTCCGCACGCCGTTGCATGCCATGTTGATGATTGTTGAAGCGCTTCAAGAAGGGATCTACGATCCAGTTACCCCTAAGCAAGCCGCCAAATTAAAGCAGATTGAGGAAAGCGGCTATCATCTCCTGGATTTGATTAACGACACACTTGATCTGGCAAAAATCGGTGCCGGTAAGATGGAACTGGAGTTGGAAGCGGCCGATGTCAAAGCGATCTGTCAGAATAGTTTGCAATTAACGGAACAGGCGGCGCAGGTGAAGGGTCTGCGCATTGTCACCTCGTTCGATTCGCAGGTGACGGTGATCCGCTGTGACGTGCGGCGTCTGATCCAGATCCTGGTGAATCTGCTTGATAACGCTATTAAATTTACACCAGCACACGGGACAATCGGGCTTGCAGTCGAAGGTGATCTGTACCAGCAGGCGGTGCGCTTCACGGTCTGGGATACGGGTATTGGCATTGCTGAGACTGATCTGTCACGCCTCTTCAAACCTTTTGTACAACTGGATAGCAGTCTGTCACGGCTCTATCAGGGAACTGGCCTGGGATTGGCACTGGTGTATCATCTGACTGAACTGCACGGTGGTGGCGTTTCCGTGACCAGTATGCCAGGGAAGGGCAGTCGTTTTACGATTACGCTTCCCTGGCATGCGGCCAGCCTGTCCCTGGCCGATCCTGACCCGGATCTGGTACAGCAACAGGAAATACCACGTATGTTCACCAATCAGCCCGTGATTGTACTGGCCGAAGATCATGTTATCACCCGCACGTTGCTGGTGGACTATTTGGAGCGGAAGGGTTGTCAGATCGTGCTGGCCCGGAATGGCCTGGAGGCGATTGAGCAGATACGGGCCACACAGCCAGATGTGGTTATCATGGATATTCAGATGCCCGAAATGAATGGCCTGGAGGCGATTAAGCACATACGCGCTGATGAAGCCTGCCAGCAGTTGCCGATCATTGCTGTTACGGCACTGGTCATGCCGGGTGATCACGAGCGCTGTCTGGCAGCCGGGGCAAATGCGTATGTGAGTAAGCCGATCAGTTTACAACACCTGGTTGCCATAATCGAGGATCTGGTGCAGCACGATAGTGAATAACAGGACTTGTACCAATGTAACTTCGATCTTCTGCATCTTTTTGTTCGTCTTACCCTTCCGTGTCTCGTCATCTCATCGCCGTATTTACCGCTGTTCGCCATCTTCCATCATCACCAACTGGCGGGCAACTTCCTCGACGGCGATGCGTTGTTTGCGATAAAAATCCGACTCGCTCATTGCCAGACGGTTTGCCACATCGCGGATGCGCTTGCCTTGCAAAAAGCGCAATTCTAAAATATTGTAGAGCAGCCATTCTTGTGCCGAGGGATCAAGTTGTTCGTCGGGACGCAGATTGTCGATGGCCTGGCGTAACACTGCCTGCAATGCCCGCGTCGGGCTACCCCCCTGATCTTCCAACAGCCGCCGCACTGAACGCATACCTAGCAACGGGCTGTCGGATAGTTTTGGCCCACCCCAATAGTGGGTCAGCGCATCTTTGACAATCTGGGGGAACTGGGGTTGCAAAGCTACATCGGACTCCAGTGCTGCCAGTGACGCCGGGGTCGCCTGTTCCAGGTGCGTGGTCAGTTGTTTGAGCGACTCAACTTCGGGGCCAAGGCCGCGCAGCGTCTTGAAAATGCGCTGTTGCATCTGCACGGTTGTCAGCGCCAGTTCCATCTGATGGGCCAGAACACCGATCAGTCGCCGCGACTCGACAGTGAGGGCACCATTGTGCTGCATTGACTGTGGGGGATACGCAACGCCTAATGCGCCCAGAAATTGCCCATCGGGGCTGTGCAGGGGCAACAGAAAGAAGCCATTGCACAGCAGAAACGCTTCGGGTGGTGGCAAGACGCGCAGATCACGCGGGGCAATTTGTTGCATCTGCGGCATCAACTCTGCCAGTGGATACTCAGACACAAAATGCTTAACAGCGCGGCGTGAACCACATAGCGCCTTGACGGTGTAGCCATCTTCACTCGCGCCGGCCACAAAGCCGGTCTCGACGCGCAAGGCACCACAGACGGCAATCAGTGTGTTTTCGAGAAGCTGCCGCAAGTCAGCACGGGTAAAGGTGTCGCGGGGTAAACGCCGCAAGTAGTCGATCTCTTCATGATCCTGCATGTAGATCAACGCATACAGGTAAGGTCGTACCTGACTGATCAGCATCGGCATGAGTACGGTCATAATCATAACTGCGAAAATAATCAAGGTATCTCTGGGCAAACCCAGCACCTGTTCAAACCAGGGTACGGCCTGAATGCATAGAATAATCGTGACGCCCACCACCGGGCCATACAAACCCCAGCGGATAAAGTCTTGCTTGATCAGCCGATCTGGCACCAGCATGCCTTGAAAGGCAATGCTATAGGCCATAATCGTGATCATCACCATAATCCCGATATTGATAACGGCCGAAAAGACCAGGATCAGGTTGAGCGGTAGCGGTACCGCTGATCCGGCAATCACCAGGTAGGGAAAAACTGCCAGCCCCGGAGCGGTAAACGTCACGCCCAGGTAGGTTAGCCGACGCCGTAAGGTTGGTGTAAGTGCATTGCGCCGCGCATGGATAACAGAACGCAGCATGATCAACCCACTGAACGTGAGAAACAACACATACAACCAGAACAACGGCCCGGCGCTGAACTGTACCAGGATGTCATTGGTGACACCATCGCGCACAATCAGGTCTGTCAGGAGTGCCAGCACAAAGAAGAGCAGACTGCCGATATAACTCGCAACAATCAGCGAGCGTGCGCTCCACTTCTGCTTTTTGCCCAGACTCACCGTTAGCAGTGCCTGTGCGAGATGCAAATAGGCACCAGGGACGAGCGCAATACCCAGCCACTGCGCTCGCAAAAGGAACAGTGTTGTTTCAGGCCGGGTAGCGCGTGCCAGCAGAATATCGCCACCCTGGACAATGACCACACTGGTCAGTAGTACACACAACGCCTGTGCGGTTGCGTTGCGCCAGTTTTGCAGCGCGACATAGGCGAGCAGCGAAAAGGTAACAATTAAGACGGCAGCCGTCAACAGTTCGTTGATTTGCAAAATAATACTGGTCATATGGGGTACAAAACTTGACAGAGGACAGGTTACAGATGACAGATGACGATTGTTATCCCTAATAAAGCAATCCTACATGAGTTGTGAAGACTGGAGTGCCAGTTTGACGCTGGTCTAGCTCCGTCCCGGCTGAAGCCTGGATTCCTATTCACAATTGGAATAGGATTGCTATAATTTGTAATCTGTAACCTGATGGTACTTGAACAATGCTATCAATTATACCACAGTCATCTCTCTAACCCGGCTGTGGTATATGCTATAGGACTGCCGCAGTCGTCCATCACCCCATGGGTTTCGCCGGAGTTTACCCTGAGCGTAGTCGAAGGAACGTGAGCTTCAAGTAGCCGCGTAAGTCCTGTGCTATAATCCTTAGATAGAGAACCCAATAGGCAATGGTCGCCACGATGCAAAATGAGACGCACTGGCGATGGACGGAGGTCGGCCCATGCCGTATCAGAGCAGGTGACTGTTCACATTGGGGAGAATGACCCCTCGATTGGATGATGGTAAATATGCGCAGCATTCCGAATATGCTTGGCCTCTTTCGCATTGTAGCGACTCCGCTGCTGGTCTGGTTGATTTTGTCCGCTCAGGCGGGAACCTACCTGTGGGCAGCGATTTTGCTCATCGTGATGGCGGTGAGTGATGTCCTGGATGGGCGTATTGCCCGACACCTGCAGGTGGTCTCACCGCTTGGTGTTTTTCTGGACACGATTAGCGATAAGATCTTTGTTGCGGGCACGCTGTTGCCCATGATCGAACGGGGCCTGTTGCCCAGTTGGATTGCCTTGCTGATTATTGGCCGTGATTTTATCATCTCCGGTTTGCGTTCCTATGCGGCGGCTGAGGGCGAGGTGATCTCGGCTGGCAAGTGGGGCAAGCAAAAACTGGTGATTACGGTTGTGGCTCTGGTCTGGTTGCTGCTCTATGCCAGCGCGACGGCGAGCGGCATTGCTGCCGTGGCCGGTGGCATTGTAGGCCTCTTGCTCAACCTGTGGCCGATTGCCATGGCCCTGACGGTGATCTGGACTGTTTTCTCCGCTGTAGACTATATCTGGAAAGCCTGGCCGCTCTTGCGCGGTAGCTGGTCGCCGCGGATGTCAGCGGTACCAACTACTGACCACCGACCACCAACCACCGACCGCTGACTGCCTCACCCACTCATTGGCGGAGACCATCCCTAATTCGGCGCGGAGGCGCGGAGGCGCAGAGGCGCAGCCCCTCGTCTTGTTCTGCGCTTTGCGTTTTGGGCTTTGAGACCTCTCATCAGCAATCTATCAGCCAAAACCTGACCTGCTCCTACGTTTGTCTAGTTGTCTCACAAGCGTTTTCTATAACAGCTACAATACGGGGCATCGCACCCGCTCGATCGACTATAGCCTGGAACCTGGAATCTGAAATGGTGGACAAACGATTATCCGTGAAAACCAGATTGTTCTATGCGCTGTTGCTCCTCGTGGTAGTCCTGGGCGTACCGCTTGCGGAAGCCGTGCCGGGCAACGAGTCAGCAACGGCGGCTATAACTGCGCTGAACCCGGAACTGTTCGGTATGGTCATCCGCGATCCGTGGTATGACTTTGGTACCTATCCTGGTCAGCCTGACCAGCCCAATCGAGTGGCACAGGATTATATGGGAGCGATGCTGGCGCAGATGGGTGTGCGCTGGGTGCGGCTTGAGTTTCATATTCAGGATGGCGACGTGGCGGCACACATTGCCCGCAACGACTACTTCATCAACGAAGTTGCGCCGCGTTACAACCTCAAAGTGTTGGGATTGCTCGGCTTTGGCGTAGCACGCGACTGGCCGCCCTATCTGCCCGATGACCCGCGCTCGCTGGTCTACCCGCGCACCTACACTGACCCGCGCTATGGCGGCGGTGTCAACGACTATATCCGCACCTGGCTCGACCGGGCTTGCATGATTACCAATCGCTACCAGGGCCGGGTGGCGGCGTATGAGATCCTCAACGAGCAAAACCGCTTGCCCCCCGACGCCAACGGTATTCCGGCCACCATTGCCGCCCGCCTGCACACCAAGTTCTATCGCATCTTTCGCCATGAGCAGTGCTATCAGCAGGCTGGCGACCAGTCCTGGCGTAATGCTGTGCCGATTATTCTCGGTGGGCTGCACCCGAAGGGAACCGGCGAGCCGGGCGAGTCGGGCTATATCTCCGATCAGGTCTATTTGCAGCAATTGTATGCCTCGGATGGGTTTGTGAGCTACCGGCGCAGCTATGGGCATTACCCGCTCGACGGCCTGGGTTATCATCCCTATCCCGAAGAAATCCGCCTGAGTTTGCAGAGCGACATGGATTTGATCGGCAACCGGCTGGATGCGGTACGCCGACTGGTGAACGGTCTGGATGAGCGGCAGCCACCCTTCTGGATCACAGAGATAGGCTACAATGCGGCCTTTATGCGTCAGACCGAGGCCGGGCAGTCGGCGTTTTTACAAGCGACTTTTGCCCGGTTGGGCGCACGGGACGATGTGGCGACGATTTTCTGGTTTAAGTACGAAGATTTCCCGCCGGCCACCGGGCGCTTTGCCAATCGGTGGGGCGTGGTACACATCCCTTTCACCGAACAAGATCCGCGTTGTCCGGGTGATGCCTGCTACGAGCCGCATGGACAGCCGCTCCACCGCCGCCCTGCGTTCTGGACGTATCGCGAACTGGCGGGCCTGCCGGTGAGCCGGCTCTATCTGCCAATCGTTATGCACTCGTTTGTGCCAATAGAACCGCCCCCAACTGCGACGGCGATTCCAACTGCGACCGCGACGGCGACGGTGCTTCCCACCATGACACCGACGACGACCGCGACCGTGCTGCCGACGGCGACGGCGACGGCCACACCCACCGCGACGGCCACACCCACCGCAACAGTAACAGCAACGGCGACTTCGATGCCGACCGCCACACCCACCACGACGGCGACGGTCACATCCACCGCGACGGCGACGGTGACGGCCACACTCACCGCAACAGCGACGGCCACGCCGACGGCGACTTCGATGCCGACCGCCACACCCACCGCGACAGATATACCAGCAGAGACAGAACCTTAGCGATAGTTTAACTCGACTTGAATCTGTCGGCAGCATGGCTGCCGCACTCCATAGACAGCAGCATGGTAGCCGCACTCCATCACGGGGGGCAGCCATGCTGCCGCACTCCATAGACAGCAGCATGGCAGCCGCACTCCATCACGGGCGGTAGCATGGCAGCCGCACTCCATAGCTGGTGGCATTCCCTGGAAAGCCACGAGACGGTGTCTGGTATGCAATAGTTAAGAAATTTCAACTGAGGCATACCTGAATCTTCGATCATCAACTCCTGCTACTCCACCTCCAACCCGTGATCACGGTATCTGCTTTCCTGATGCATAAAAGCGCTCACCGATCTGGTTGTTTGTATCGGCCCAACGCGACGTGCATGTCTCTGCGCAGGTTTCTCAGAGATGTATGAGCGTTGTTGGCGATGGCTTGTCGAAGCCGGATTTCTTCGTTTCACAGGTGATCCTGATAAAACCTCAATGATTGTTATGGCATGCATTGACAAATAAGACAAAGTATTATATGCTCTTACCATACGTTAGGTTATTCTAATACTATGTATTTGTGCTATACAGTACTACAACAAGACTTTCCCTGGAAAGAGATTTTGAGGAGCGAAGTTCCTCCGAAATCTCCTTTCTGGTACGACGCAGCGAAGCCGCGTCGTACCAGAAAGGGAACATGGGCTGGGGCCTGCGGCCCCAGCACCCCTGACGAGACGAAGTCTCGTTGTAGTAATAGCGGACAGTAGACAATCCAATTGTCGTGCAAGGGAGGGAAGCGAAGCGATGCATTCAATCATAAGTGCCAGCCTGATGCGATCAGCGAGAGTCGCTTTGAGCATCTCTATCAGCATATGCGCTGGCAACCAGTCTTTGCCACCCGCGTTGTGCGCCGTGCCGAGCAACGTGGCCTGATCCGCAACCAGGCTGGCGTGCTGCTGCTGACCGAACGAGGACAACAGATGGCTCGTCAGTCGCTGCTGGCAACCACCGGCGCAGATATGACGTTCGTTGAGGGGAAGAGATGATGCACCTGTTTGATCTGGTCGCACTCCTACAGCTCCTGCTGGCACTCCTGCTGGCGTTGCTCTGTGGAGGACTCCTCTACGTTACGCAGCGCTCATACCACGGGTGGTGGCAGAGCTGGTGGCAGCGCGCTGCGGGACAACGTTTATGTGTTCAGGATGACACGGCCATGCACGATGCTGCCCCTATCGACATTCCACCGACCAGCGTGGCGGGTTATGGTAAGACCAGGTTCGTCTCTGGGATACGTTCCCAACCAGGGAACCCGTCACGCCTGGTGCTGCTGCTGCTGCTGAGCATTGGTCTGATGTCCAGTCTGGCCTTGATCCATCTCGGCATTGGCACCGTGCTACTCACGCCGGATCAACTTGTTGCAGCATTGCTGGGGCAGGTGGATGATCCAGTTCAGCAGAGTATTATCTGGAGTGTGCGCGTCCCCCGCTTGCTGGTTGCTAGCGTGACCGGGGCCATGTTTGGCCTGGCGGGGGTGCTGTTGCAAACCAGCACCCACAACCGTCTGGCCGATGCCGGGTCACTAGGCGTTGCGTCTGGTGGGGCATTGCTAATTGTTCTCTGGCTGATCTATGTTGATCCGTTGGTACTACCAGGTGCCAGCGTGTTGCCGCTGGTCGGTTTGAGCGGTTGTTTGCTTGCCAGTTTGCCGCTGTATATCCTGACTCGTTCCACTCCACCGTCTATCGTAGGCAGCACGCTGGTCGGATTGGCTATCAGTGTCGGCGCACCGGTCATAGCGCTGCTGCTGTTGTTCCCAGATTTGCAAGTGAATACCTTCCTGTGGTGGTCAATCGGGTCACTCGACCGACGTGGTTGGAGTGCCTGGCAGTCGCTCTGGCCGTGGGCGCTGCTAGCACTCCTGCTGGCGCTGCTGATCGCCTGGATGCCCGCGCTCACCCGTAGCGGACAGCCTCGGTCACGGATGCTCTGGCTGGGGGCCGCCGGGATTGTAACCGGCAGTGCGGTCGGGGTAGTGGGGGCCGTTGGCTATCTGGGTCTCCTGGGATCACTACTGGCACAGCGGATCGTAGGTGCTGAAATCCGGCGAGTACTCCTGTTCAGCGCAATCTTTGGGACGAGTATGTTGCTGCTGGCCGATATTGTGGCGCGGGTTATTTCGCAAGCGGTACTGTCAATTGCCCTGGTCAACGAACTACCGGCTGGTCTGATAACGATGCTGATCGGGTTGCCATATCTGTTGTATGTGCTTATACGCCGCCCCGATAGTGTATCGAAGGAGCAGAGGTGATGCTTACCGAGTCAACCGAAATGTATCTGATTACCATTTATCGATTAACCCTCAAAGCCATGTATGCCTCGACCAGTGACATCGCGGCCACGCTCGATGTCAGCCTGCCGAGTGTCTCTGAGAAAGTACGCCGTCTGGCAGAGCAGGGCTATGTGTATCACGAATGGCGGCAAGGGATCTCGCTGACAAGCCAGGGACGTGAGGTAGCGTTGAATGTGCTGCGCAAACATCGCCTGGCGGCGACCTTCCTGGTGCAGATGGCGGGCTACTTGTTAGACGAGGTGTATGAGGAGGCCTGCCGCCTGGAGCATGTGATCTCGGATCGGCTGGCGGATCGCCTGGAGGAGTTGCTGGGGTATCCTCGTGTTGACCCCTATGGCTATCCTATTCCCGGCAAGGATGGCACGATCGCCATTCATCACTATCCCACGCTGGCCCGTGTAGCTGCTGGTGCAACGGTGGTGGTACAGCGTATTAATGACCTGGATCAGGCGCGGTTGCGCTATATATCTGAGTTAGGACTGGTGCCGAATGTACGGGTGGAAGTGCTAGAGGTTGCGCCTTTCGAGGGGCCATTGATCTTGAAAATTGACGACCGGACGGTGGCTATCGCCTATGCCATTGCCTGTGAAATTGAAGTCGAGGAAGTAACGAAGGAGGTCTAGCGTGGAGATAACCTGGACGGAATCGGAGCGGTTGCGAAACTGGAAGCTGCGGGTAACAGGCGATTCTTCAAGAGAAGCTGAATTTGAGAAGTGGCTATTTGTGAGTATCGCCAGCGTGATCTTTGGTCGCAAGGCGGGTGAACTTTTGTCGCTGACGTCAAATCAGTTTGATCTGCCGCTGGCGCAACGGTTGGCGTGTGTTGCGCAACTGGTCGAGTCCTGGGATCTCTCTTCGTATGTTCTCTATCAGACCGCGTTTGCTACGCAAGTGATCATCTATCGGCCCGAGCAGGTGCAGGAGGCATTGACTGCGGTTTCGCCATGTATTCTTGCTTGCACCCTGAATTATGTGTGTGGCCTTGATCCTGCCGCATTTCTGGCTGAAGTGGCACGGCGTTGGCAAGAGACTGGCGACATTCCGCACGAGATCGGATTGGCACTGGGCTATCCGATCAAGGATGTGTTAGGGTATATGGGTGTTCTGCCGCTACCGTGTACATGCTGCTGTGGCTGGCGTGTGTATGGTGATCCGGCCCCGTCGTTGGATCGGAGTCGCGCCTTTGTAGCCGCCCGCCAGCAGGCGCTGTTTTTTCTGCATGCGCCCGGCATGCCAGCGTCGGCGTGATAGAGCAATCCTATTCCAATTGTAACCGGGCGTCCAGGCTTTAGCCTGGACGCCTATTTTGTACGACTGATATAGGACTGCTATAAAACAATGTTACAACGGTGGAACGCACTAGCGTTTCACCGTTGTAACCGTGCGGGTTCTTACTCGACGGTATACTCACCCTCGACGACACCCTCGTCCTTGCGCCCCGATTGCCCCGGTTGTCCCGGTTGTCCCTGCGCCTGACCATCGCCATACGCGCTCTGCGAGATCTGATACATCGCCTGCTGTAGTTGATTGGAAAGACTCTGCATCCGGCCCTCATCTTCCTGGGCAATTGCATCACGCAGGTCTTTGATCAAGCTCTCAATGCGCTGACGCTCGATGCTGTCTATCTTGTCTCCCAGGTCGTTCAGCGTACGCTCACTCTGGTAGGCCATGCTGTCGGATTGGTTCTTTAGTTCGACCAGGGCACGGCGGCGTTTGTCCTCTTCGGCGTGCGCCTGAGCCTCACGCACCATGCGTTCTACTTCGCTCTTGTTCAGGTTGGTGCTGGCGGTAATCGTAATACGCTGCTCCTTACCGGTGGCCTTATCTTTGGCCGAAACGTTCAGAATACCGTTGGCATCAATGTCAAACGTCACTTCGATCTGTGGCACACCGCGTGGTGCAGCCGGAATACCCTCCAGTCGGAAGCGGCCCAGCGTCATATTGTCGTTCGCCATCTCGCGCTCGCCCTGCAAGACGTGAATGTCCACGGCGGTTTGACCATCAGCGGCGGTCGAGAAGATTTCGCTCTTCTGGGTTGGAATAGTCGTATTGCGATCAATCAGTTTGGTCATAATGCCACCGAGCGTCTCAACCCCCAGTGACAGAGGTGTCACGTCAAGCAACACCACGCCCTTAACATCACCACCGAGTACGCCAGCCTGGATCGCGGCACCAATCGCCACGACTTCGTCCGGATTCACGCTCTTGTTTGGCTCTTTGCCGATCATCTTGCGTACCAGTTCCTGCACCACCGGCATGCGTGTGCTACCACCAACCAGCACCACCTCGTCAATGTCGCTTGTCTTCAAGCCCGAGTCCTTCATGGCCTGATTGACCGGCCCGCGCAGGCGCTCGGTGAGCATGCTGGTCAACTGCTCGAACTTCGCCCGGCTCAGACGCATTGCCAGGTGTTTGGGGCCACTGGCGTCGGCGGTAATGAACGGCAGGTTAATTTCGGTCTCCATCACGCTCGACAGTTCCATCTTGGCCTTTTCGGCTGCTTCCTTGAGCCGTTGCAACGCCTGGCGATCCTTGCTGAGATCAATGCCCTGATCCTTGCGGAACTCCTCGACGATCCAATCCACAATCCGGGCATCATAGTCATCGCCACCCAGGTGTGTATCGCCACTGGTCGCCTTGACTTCGACCACGCCATCACCAACTTCAAGTATACTCACGTCAAAGGTACCGCCACCGAGGTCGAAGACCAGGATCGTCTCATCCTTTTTCTTGTCCAGGCCATAGGCCAGTGCGGCTGCGGTCGGTTCGTTGATAATGCGCAATACTTCCAGGCCCGCAATCTTGCCCGCGTCTTTTGTGGCCTGGCGCTGGCTGTCGTTAAAGTAAGCTGGGACGGTAATGACGGCTTTGGTGACCGGCTCACCCAGATAGGCTTCGGCGTCGGTCTTCAACTTTTGCAACACCATCGCGCTGATTTCCTGTGGCGCGTAATCTTTGCTCGTTTGCGGTACGTTAATCCGCACATCGCCGCGTGGGCCTTTCGTTACCTGGAACGGTACCATCTCGCGTTCAACGCCAGTGTCATCATAGTCGCGCCCGATGAAACGCTTGACCGAGTAAATCGTGTTTTCGGGGTTAATCGTCGCCTGGCGCTTGGCCGTCTGCCCAACTAAGCGCTCGCCATTTTTGGCAAATGCCACCACCGATGGCGTGGTGCGATTCCCTTCGGCATTGGGTATCACCACGGGGTCGCCACCTTCCATGGCCGCCACCACCGAGTTTGTGGTTCCCAGGTCAATTCCAACTATCTTCGCCATTGTGTATCTGCCTCCTCAAAAAATGAACAAAAGCTTGTTCGCAATAAATATTATGATCTGTGTGCCTGCTCGCCTACCATGAGATGTCTCAGGTAATGATCTGTAGCAATGCCCGGCATCCAGGCTCAAGCCTGGAGTCCTGCTGCACAACTGATGTAGGATTGTTCTATATAAAAGGCACACACGGTATCTTGGTCAATTACTGTAAACCAGTGTACCCGCTTTTCACTAGTCTTGCGCAAGAATCGCGTTAGATTTGTGTTAGACTCTCAGATGACTGAAATGAAACGTGGTACAACTTCTAGTACCACTTTCCTAGTTCACAATCATCTTTTCCGTGCTACAATGAGGCGGCAATAAAAGTAAAGGTGGCGTATAGGCTACCTGGATGCTAGTTATGCACTTTTTCTGTCTTCTTGTGAACATGCCCGCTTTCAGGCGGTGTAAGGAGTGTACTATGTCGCCTACTCCTAGACGCTGGTTGCACTTGCCGTTAATCCTGATGCTGCTGCTAACGGTGATTGCCACGGTTCCCGCGCCAACCCGGGCGCAAGAATTTGATGTTCAATATGTGGTGGACAATACTGGTGATGCGGATACCTCTGAAGGCGGAACCTTCTGCACCGCAGCGGCGAATGATTGTACGCTGCGCCAGGCGATTGAAACCGCCAATAAGCAAGCGCCCGGTACACGTATTCTGATAACTTTTGCCAATGCGCTGAATAACCAGACGATTAACATTAGCAACCCGACCGGGCCACTACCGGCAATCACGATTGGGAATACGGAAATTCGTGGCCCCAGTTTTGGGGTACCGCTCATCGCCGTGAACGGTTTGGGAAAGGCCGTCGGGTTTCATCTTGCTTCCGACAATAACACCATTTCCGGCCTAAGTATCTATGGGTTCAGCGACACCGGTACCGAACCGTTCCTGGGTTCGGGTATCTATATCAGTGGCTCAAACAATAAGATTATCGGCAATTTTATCGGGATTACTCCGCAGGGTATGCAACCAGAAGCCGGGCTACGCAATTTTAGTGGGGTACGGGTTGCCGGTGGAACGGGCAATGTCATTGGAGGAGTAACCCCCAATTTCGGGTCGGCCAATTATATCAGCGGCAATAGCCAGAATGGGGTACTCTTAAACAATGCTGACGCAAACTTTGTACAGGGTAACTTCATCGGTGTTGTTAGAACAGGGTTAACGACGGTTGATGTCCTGGGGAATGGGCAGTTCGGAGTCCAGATTTTCAGTACCGGCAATGGCAGCAGTAGCCAGAACCTGATCGGTGGTACGAATCCGAACGCGGCCAATATTATCGCCGGCAATGGTCGCGCCGGTATCCGTCTGGCTGGCACGAATACGATGACCAATACCATGCAGGGCAACTTTATCGGCACCGATAATTTTGGTAATCCGCGACCACTGGTGCCGCCCCCCCCACCCCCACCCCCACCGCCGCCTGACCCCGACCCCGACCCTGATCCTGATCCTGACCCTGACCCGGAACCACAACCAGATTATCGCAATCTAGGGGATGGCATCTTGATTGAGGGTGGTGCGAAGAATAACATTGTGTCGGGCATACCATCGGCTCCCATGCTGATTAGCAACAATACCGGGAACGGGATCGTGCTGCGAGGCGCGGGAACGACCGGCAACGAAATTCGGGGAGTCACTATCGGCACCGGTCTCAATGGTACCGAGGTCGATCTGGGCAATCAACAGAGTGGTATTCGCATTGACGTTGGTGCGTCCGACAATCGGATAACCGGCACCCCCACTATACGAACGCTGATAGTGGGTAATCAGGACAATGGAATCGTGATTGACGGCCTGAACACACGCAACAATGCGATTGCCGGAGTGTATATTGGTGCGGTACCCGATCCGTCTGTAACCAATGGCACGGTTACGTTGCCCAACCAGGGCGATGGTATTCGTATTTTCCGGGCACCGGAGACGCGCATCGAGGCTGGTACCCAGATCGCGGGCAACACTGCGTATGGTATTCGGGTGACGAATGCCGTTTCAACCACAATCACCGGCAGCATCATCGGCCTGGATGTGGTGGGGGCCGCCAGTGTGCCGAATAGTTCAGGGGGGGTGCGTGTAGATGGTACCTCACAGCGCACATTGATCGGTGGGGGCGATCTGAACGATGCAGCGCGACGCAATGTGATCAGCGGCAATACCGGGCCGGGTATTGATATTGTGGGTACCAGTGTCATCACCGTTACCGGCAATATCATTGGTTTGCGCAAGAACAGAGCCGGAGCAAACGAACCTTTTACCGTCGCCGCGCCGAACGGCGGTGATGGTCTGCGTGCCGACAAGACGACAACGCTCACGATTGGTGGGCCAACGCTGGCCGAGGGTAACTGGATTGCGCAGAATGAGGGGCATGGAGTTAGCCTGATAGGGACTCGTTCCAGCACCGTACAGTCGAACCACATCGGTGTCATCCCCGATCCAGGCGATCCGCAGGGTGTGCGCTTGCTACCACGCGGTAACGCTCTGGATGGCCTGACTCTGTCCAACACGGAGGCCAGCACGGTCGAGTTTAACCTGATCGCCTTCAATCGGCGTGGAATCGCACTCTCGCAAGCGTTAGAGACCTTGATCCAGTTCAATCAGGTGAATCGAAATACACAGCACGGCATTGGGTTGACCGATAGCGCGAATACGACGGTGAGTGTGAATGTGATCAATCAAAATACGCAGCATGGAATCGACCTGACCGGCAGTGTGAATACCACCATCCAGTCGAACTCCAGTATTGTGCGTAATGGCGGCAATGGTATTTATGTGCATGGCAATACCGGTGCGGCGTTGATCAGCCGCAACAACATCTATACGAATACGATAGGGATTCTGGTGCAGGGGAGTGATGAGCTTTCGCCACAGGGCATCCGTATGATCGACAACAGTATCAGCGGTAATACAGTCGGTACAGAGCGTGGTGGTATTCGCCTTGAGCCAGCGACGGCTCCGGGAATGAATGCGAATCCGAATCACCCGAATCATGGTATTGCGCCCCCGCTTGTAAATGCGACAGCATGGGGCCTGCCCCTGAATCTAGGGATGCGCCTGTCACGTGAAGGTGTGCTATCGGGCTACGTTCTTACCGATACGGGTGGGTTGCCACCCTTCACTACCGTCGCCTGTGTCACCTGTACCGTCCAGATTTTTGCTCCCAATCCGGCCTTATCGGTGCCCGATGGACAGGGCTTTCGCAAACTGGTTGAAAATGATCCGATAGTAGACGAGACGGGCTTTTTCAGTGTGGAACTGCCTGAAACACCTGGGCAGATCTTGCTGACGGCGACCGATTTTGCAGGCAATACCTCGGAGTATGCGATCTTCAGGATCATCCGTGGCGTCCAGATTGCACCGTCACGACCGGATGAGCCAGAGTGGATCGCACCGACGGAATCGTATGCCTATCGGCATACGGTGACCAATACCGGCACGATTGAGGATGAGTTCCAACTTGATTACTGGTCGAGCCTGGGATGGACGGCCACGCTCGAACCGTCAGGCGCGTTTATCGTTCCGGCGCAGGCATCGCGCCCGGTGACGGTGACGTTGCAGGCACCGGCTGGCCCGGCCAGCAACGTGCAGCTTAATCTCCCCCACACGCTGGCGATAACCGTCGCCAACACGCTTGATAATCGGCTTGCCGATGCGGTGCGCAATACAACCCGCGTGACTGAGAGTATCAAGCTGGCGATCGAACCACCTGGTTCATCCGGGTTGACCCTGCCTGGTCAACCAGCCGAATACGTCCATACCATCCGCAACAATGGTAATACCACGGCCACAATCACGCTAGAGTTTACCACAACCCAGGAGCGGTGGAGTACGACCTTAGACAAGACCAGCATGGTTCTGGCACCGGGCCAGAGTGAACAGATCCGGTTACGGGTAACGCCCCCGCGGCAAGCGCTGGCGAATGATCGTTCTGAGGCCAGAATTACGGTGCAGGTTGCCGAAGATCCTGACGAGAATAAGGAGATCATCAACACCACCACGGTTACCTTGCAGGCGCTGGCAAAGCTTGAGCCGGATCGTCAGGGTACAGCCCTGGCAGGTCAGACGATTGCCTTCAGGCATACGGCCACGAATCAGAGCAACGGCACGGCAACCTTCAAGATCGTGGCCCAGTCCAGCCTGGGTAGCACGGTACGATTCCGTTCGGATACGCCTGGGATTGATCTCACCAGTGAGAATATGTTTGAAGTTGGGTTTGAAATCCCTCGCAACCAGTTTCACTTCTATGCCGATGTTACGGTTAATCCAGCAGCGCGCTCCGGACAGCGCGACACGGTGTCGATCTATCTGACTGACGATCAGGATCGGGTCATTGGCGGGGCCAGTGTGACCAATACGATCACGGTGGAGGGCGGAGTAACGAATGATGACTGGCAGGTCTATCTGCCGATTATCAGGAGATGATATACAAGACGGTTCGCTATCTGAGCTTTCGGTATGGTATACTAATGCCAATGTGCCTTCGACCTTCCGCTTGCTCATACGACAACGAGACTTCTCCTGGAAAGAGCTGTCGAGGGGGTGGAGGGACGTTGCATGCGTCGCCTCTCCGCCACATTCCCCCTGGCCCCCCTGTGGGGGTCGGACGTAGCGAAGCTGCGCCCGACCCGAAAAGGCAACATGGGCAGGGATCGCAAGCCCCCACACCCCCGCCGCGACGCGGGCGCGTGGGAGGATGCATGGCACGAACATGCGGAAGGTTCACGTCGAAACGGTATAATACCTACTAACCATACGCTGCGCGCCACCAGTACGCACAAAACGGAGCAATACCCCGGCTAAAGCCGGGAATCCAGGGCTGCACAACTTTTTAGGATTGCCTGACTGATGCCAACGCGAAGCGTCGGCATCAGTTGCCAGTAGTCGCCCCTGACCAGGAATTGTGCGACTCTAACGAGACGGGATATCTTGAGCAACAAGTAGTGATACATGAGCGGAGGGCCGCTATGCTTACCCCGGTGAATCTGAGCGATGAAATAGAGCAACCAGATCTGTTTTTACCACGTCGTCCGACTACAGTCGAAGAGACGGGCCTCTCACTTTCGTATATTTCCGACCTGGTGTTGCGCTCGCTCTATGTTATTGGTGAGTTGACCGGACAAGAGTTGAGTGACCACCTGGCGCTGTGGTATGAAGGGGTTCTCGATCAAGCGATTCGTTATTTGCGTCGTGAGCAACTGGTTGAGGTGAAAGGCGCGGGCGGGTTGAGTGAGCGTGCCTATCGCTATCAAGTGACGCAGAAGGGAGTTGAGCGGGCACGTGAACTGGGTGAGCGCAGTCAGTATCTTGGTCCGGCTCCTGTTCCTCTGGCGACCTATTCGGCTATTATGCAGAAACAGGTGATCCATGGCACAATTGTCGATGAACAACGATTGCGTGAGGCATTTGCCCATCTGGTGATTAGTACGACGCTGATCCAGGAGCTTGGCCCGGCGATCAACTCTGGACGTTCGATCTTTCTCTATGGTCACGCTGGTAATGGGAAAACATCGATTGCCGAAGCGATTGCGCGGCTATTTTCCGATGCTATCTGCATTCCCCATGCGGTGATTGTCGATGGACAGGTAATCAAGGTTTTTGATGCCATTCATCATACTGAGACACCGCTGCCCGCGTCTGAGGCCACAATGTTTGATCGGCGCTGGGTGTATTCTAAGCGACCGATTGTGGTGACGGGTGGCGAGTTAAATATGAACTCGCTCGATCTGATCTATAATCCGATTAGCAAGTACTATGAGGCGCCGCTGCAGATGAAGGCCAATGCGGGCCTGTTTTTGATTGACGACTTTGGGCGGCAGCAGATGAGTCCCCGGGATCTGCTAAACCGTTGGATCGTGCCGCTCGAGAAGCGTGTTGACTTCTTGACGCTGCATACGGGAAAGAAAATTGAGGTTCCGTTCGATCAGTTGATTATTTTCTCTACCAATCTTGACCCGAAGGAACTGGTAGACGAGGCTTTTCTACGCCGTATTCGCTACAAAATCGAGGTGGGCAATCCAACTCCGCAGCAGTATCGTGAGATTATGCGCCGCGTCTGCGCCGCAAAGGATGTGCCTTATAGTGATGATGGCTTGCGCTATTTGTTGACAGAGCAGTACGCCAAACGGAACCTTGAACTGCGCTCTGTCCATCCACGTGACTTGATCGATCAGACGATAGATATGGCGCACTTCTTGAACATTAAGCCTACTATGTCACCAGAACTCCTGGAAGCGGCATGCCGATCCTATTTCGTTGAGTTGTAAGAGCCTATCCGCGAAAAGGGTGCAGATGCGGGGTTGTGCCGCTGATCTTCTGTCCGCAATGGATAGAAACCCGATTCCTGGCGGCGGCATGGCGGGCGCACTCTACAGCGATGGCATGGCGGGCGTACTCGGTGAGGCGCCAGGCAATTTCCCGCAGGCGTTCACCCATCTGGCACTCATGAGAGCCGCTTTTAACCTTGATCGTGCCCTGAATAAACGCAGATAGCGAAAGGAGACAGCCGATGCTGCAACGTTTCTTGCGCCACCTGCGTGCCCCGGATCAATATCCGTCACCGGTTGCCGACGAGCGCCCAACGACGTTGCCACCGTACCACCTGCGCGTGAGTATGATTGTTCACAACCCGCGGCTCGAAATTGTCGGTGGTCAGACGCTCAGTGCATATATGCGCTGGCACGACCCGGAGCAACTGGCGCAACAGTATATCGCTGACCTGGATGCGTGCAGCGGTGGACTGGCTCGGTATGCGATTGTGGAGCGCATTGTGGTCGATGGCTATCCAATCAAGCAGGATGGCTTTTGCTACGATGACGCCAACTATCTGCGTTGTTGGCAGCAGGGGCGTGGCTTTCATATGCCTGATGCCGTTGACTATGGGCGGTTGCTGGCCGAGTTTGATCTGATCAACAAGATCGAACGTCGTCACATAGATGAGGTGTGGCTGTTTGCCTTCCCCTACGCTGGCTACTACGAGAGTACCATGGCTGGCGCTGGCGCGTTCTGGTGCAACTCGCCGCCAGTGCCCGGTAGCAGTCATTGCCAGCGGCGTTTTGTGCTGATGGGCTTCAACTATGAACGTGATGTGGGCTGTATGCTCGAAAACTTTGGGCACCGCGTCGAGTCGATCATGAGACACGTGTATCGTCAGCACTCCGGCGAGCGCAACCTGTGGAACCGCTTTACCCGCTTTGAGCGCGATATGCCCGGCCAGGCCGAATGTGGCAATGTACACTTTGCGCCCAATAGCCTGCGCGACTACGACTGGGGCAACCCGCGTACTGTCCTCAGCCGTGCCGACACCTGGTACCGCTTTCCCGATCTCGCTGGCCCCCCGCGCCCGATGCGCTGCGACGAGTGGGGCGGCGGTGACACACGGGCGCATCACTGCTGGTGGCTTAATCATCTGCCGCGTGTGCCCGGCGAAACCGATGGTATCCGAAATAACTGGTGGCACTATATTCTCACGCTGGAAGATGTTTGAAGGAAGCGCCTGGTTCAGACTATTAGACAAGGTTTCAGAGCAACATACCATTGGTAGGAACGACTTCAGTCGTTTCCGGCGCATGTAATCATCGCAAAGCGTTCCTACGTCGGTACACAGCGTCAAATAAAGTTGAACCATGTCTTAGCAAGCAATAAGGAGTTGACCTGATGAATGTGCAACAACTGCTAAACCTGGAGCTACCAATTATTCAAGCGCCAATGGCTGGCGTGCAGGGCAGTGCGCTTGCTGTGGCGGTGTCGCAAGCGGGCGGCCTGGGATCACTCCCGGCTGGCATGCTCAGTCCCGAGGCGTTGCGCAGCGAACTGGCGACAATTGCGGCCCAGACCAGCAAGCCCTTCAATGTCAACTTCTTTTGTCACACGCCCCCGACGTCCAACGCAGCCCGCGCAGCGGCGTGGCGAGCGGTGCTTGCGCCTTATTACCCCGAGTTGGGCATTGATGTCACCAGCATTCCCGCCGGGCCAGTGCGCTATCCGTTCAGCGCTGCGGCGGCAGAGATACTGGAAGACGTCAAGCCGGCGGTCGTTAGCTTTCATTTTGGCTTGCCATCCCCAGAATTGCTGGCCCGCGTGCGGGCGTGCGGCGCGAAGATCCTGGCCTCGGCGACAATGGTGGCCGAGGCGTGCTGGCTCGAAGCCCAGGGCGTAGACGCGATCATCGCGCAGGGGTTGGAGGCAGGTGGGCATCGCGGGATGTTCTTAACCGACGATATCAGCACCCAGGTGGGTACACTGGCCCTGGTTCCGCAGATCGTGCGGAGCGTAACGATTCCGGTGATTGCGGCTGGCGGCATTGCTGATGCCCAGGGGGTAGCCGCAGCCATGGCACTGGGCGCGATCGGCGTGCAGGTTGGCACAGCCTATATGCTCTGCCCCGAAGTCACACTTAGCCCGGTGCATCGCGCTGCGCTCACCAGTGCCGCAGCCAGCCACACCGCGCTGACGAACCTGTTCAGCGGGCGACCGGCACGCGGCATCGTGAACCGCTTGATGTGCGAGCTTGGCCCAATGCATCCGCTGGTGCCAGCGTTTCCGCTGGCCGGGGCAGCGGTAGCACTGTTGCGCACTCACGCCGAAAGCCAGGGTAGCGGCGATTTCTCCCCGCTGTGGGCCGGCCAGAACACAAGTGGTTGCCAGGAATTGCCCGCAGCCGAGTTGACCAGATTGTTGGCGGGGAATGTGTAGGAGTAGGTGCGGATTAACCGTTGCATAAATGGCGGATAATGATCGCGGTAGCTGAGCGGATCAGGTGATTCTTTGGAATGAAAGAAACATTACATGCAAGTTCAAATTCGTGGTAAACCTGATAATGTACCACCGCGTATTCTTCAACTGGTTGAACATGAAATCACAGCATCACTACAGGCAGTAGAGACTACACCGGGTCAATTTATTGTAAATGATACCCAGTGGTTCAAACTAAATGCGCAAGGAAACCCTACACCGTGCGTAATGAACGCCGCTGAATTTATCTCGCGTAGATTTGAGAATCACTTACGTGACATCTATGGCTGGCGAACCCAATTTACGGTTTATGGGCAACGTATAGATGCATACAAAGCATATGATTTATCTGGAAAAACATACTGTATTTCACAGGAGAATTACAGGAGGCTTATCATGAAATACTGGGAAAATAATCCACAAGAAGATATAGACAAGGTTATACGTGAAGTAAAAGAGATGTATTTAGTCAGAAGAAAATATGACATACAGCATTGGGAAAAGAAATACCGTGCTTTTTTTACATCTATTCCAGTAAACCAAACCAGCGACAGAAATTTTAATACTGGATTAGAGTTTGAAACAGGAAATATTGCATCTGCTTTTAGATCATTTCTTAAACTAACCACACTTTATGAACAAGGATTTGTTGATCTAGGAATTTTTATAACCACAGTTAAAGCAGCGGCACACCGAATCTGGCCTGTTTCAAACCGGAATGCAACCTACGAAGAGCTTACAAACAGGAAATACCGAAATAATATTAAATTTCCATTAATAGAGTTTGTGTTCGAACCCGATGGGTATTCAGCAAGCGCACCTTACCTACAACGAGATGGTACGACCTATACACCTCACAATACCGGAAGAAATCTAGAAATCAAAGGTATAGTATATCAAGTCTATATTCGTGGTACTTCGGAGCAAATATTATTACCTATATAATTCCGTTACTTCTTTCCAACCATTAGATCGTTTCTAAACAGGCTTAACTGCTGAGACATATCAGGCTTTCGTTTACCATTGCCACGTGCAGACTCCCATTCTACATCAACACCACGCTGGTAATCCGTCAGACGACGTACTGCACCACTGGTATCTCCCAATTCTATTCCTAACCAGGAACGACCTAGTTTTTCGGCAGCATAGTACGTTGTGCCTGAACCACCAAATGGATCAAGAACAAGATCACCAGCATTGGTAGCCAGCAAAATAAGACGCTCCAACATAATTGGTGCCAACTCATTTGCCGTTCTTGTTTTATACTTACCATGGCGTACTGGCGGAATATCATCCATCATATCTTCCAATGTTATCCATGCTCCACTATGTTCATGCTCACAAACTTCATCTACTTTCCATATTTCGCTTGAATCGTCAAACACATCCATAAGATTTAACCCCTTTTCATTTAGCTTATTTCTGTGCCCACCGTAGTCGCGAATTTCCTTACCACAGTGCCGACAGACAGGAATAGGAGTATAGACCTTATTAAAAGTAGCAGGTTCACCTTTAGTATAGTACAACAGTCCATAATGTGCTGGAGATAATTTTTTACCACGTGGAAAAGTCTTCGGCATTCGGCAAGCAATCCAATGTCGAAATAACATATTATTGACATTCAAGAAAGCACCATATTCAATTAGCCAGGAGGGTAAATTGAATACAAAAAGCGCACCACCTGGTTTTAAAACACGAATACATTCTAAAAGCCAACTCTTTGACCACTCAAGATATTCTTCTCTTTTCAGTTTATCAGAAACATCTTTGCCGTAATCCTTACCAAGATTAAAAGGTGGGTCGGCAAAAATCATATCAACGACGTTATTGGAAAGTACACCAAAAAGATCAAGACAATCCCCTTGAAATAGCTGTCCCATGTCAGTTTGGAAAACTGACACAAGCCGATTTATACGATCACCCTGGAATTGGACTGATTGGTGCAACATGATGGGTTTTTCTCCTCGCTTTTCAAATAGTTTCCCTGATCTTAACATCTCTCTTGTCCATTGTCAATAGAGTTCCCGGCATCGCTTGAACGCGGAGCGTATGGTTTACCAGGTGGATGAGCAAGATAGCACTCCAGATCTGAAACCGGTATATAAAGGTAACGACCCAACTTGATGGCTCGCAGCTGTCCGTTGGCAACTAACTGATGAACACGCTGCCGCGATATCTGAAGCCGTTGCGCTGCCTGTGAAATAGACAAAAGATCTACATTTTCCATGCGCGGTTCCATGATGCGCCTTGTAGCACAAAATGTCAACATGCCGGTGTTTCGCTATGAGGCACGGGAGAACGACTGAAGTCGTCACGACATCGGTCATCCATGCGCCGACCGTGACGGCGACCAACACGCCACGGGAGAACGACTAAAGTCGTCACGACATTGATCATCCATGCCGCCGACCGCTAAGGCACGGGAGAACGACTGAAGTCGTCACGACATCGGTCACGTCAAACCGTGACATCTGAAACATGCGCCCTCATGTTTTCGCTTTCCATTGTATGCTACAATAGCGTTGTATTGCAGTTGACTTGCCACGACCAGCGCTACGGTACCTGCCTGCCGTGTGTCTGGTTTCTGGTAGTGTCGATAAGGATTAGAGTTGGCGTCATACCAACTACCAGGATTGTCTAACAGCCATGCAACAGTTTGGATCAAAATTACGTGCGCTACGTAAGCACCACCAGATGACCTTGATCGGATTAGCCGACGCGCTGGGCTATGCATCCTATAGCTATCTCAGCGAAGTTGAAACAGGCAAAGTGAACCCATCGCTGGAGCTGGCGCTGAAAGTCTCGCGGCTGTTTAATGTCTCGCTCGATCAGTTGCTCAAGGATGAGTTAGCATTGGATGCAGAAGATACCCACGTGGCATAAGAAGTTTCATGCCCACCCTGTCTCTATGCTGATGCGTGGTCTGGCTGAAACACAAGGCTGATAGTATTGAGCATCGATCTCCAATTCCAGGGTAAATATAACTGCGCTGTCTGTCGCACTCGCTGTAACAGCACATCTAAGAGCGCGTATATCTTTCAGGATGATGTCTTACTCTCGGCGGAGGCCGAGGACTGGCTGACCGGGAGATTGTCCTCATCGCTAGCTGTGCAAGTCAGAAAAACGATTGCCGAGGCGCATGGACTTCCAGATTTAGAGCTCGTCCAAAATGAAAGAGTTGTTGCACGGATTGAAGTGAAAGCCCAGGGTCGAGCCTTTATGCTTGTCCAGAAATTGCTCCCTCATGCCGACCTGCGCCCATACGAGACGGTTGCGCTCAACCTGAGCGACCTCGAGCGCTATATTCGTCATTATCGCAAAGAGCAGTTACCTACATTTGTTGTCTGGCGGGTAAAGCGGCCATGCCTGGGTGAAGGCTATTGGGGTCAACATATTGAGGCGTTGGATCACATTCTTAAATGCTATGGATTGCGGAGAAGATTTCGTAGAAGATCGACAACCAGTGATTATGTAGACGGTCAACACAAAGGTGTTACAGTTAACTATCACTTTAGCTTACAAGAATTAGTGCCATTAGAGCAAATAGAAATAGCACTGAGGGCGCTATAGCGATCGTTCGTTGCGGATTATTATGAATCTGAAAAATTGAAAGTTAGTCTGTATCAATCCAAAGCTACTGCTTGCAGAACACAAAGATATATTCATGCTTGAAAATATAAAACCCACCCACCAGCGCCCGATAGCGCCATAGCTCTTTCTGATTACGCTTGCCGGTGGTGGTCTCAAAGTTTTTGACAATAATGCTTTTCAGCGTAAATCCGCGCTGCAACACCTCGTTCATAGTCTGAAACCCAAGCGGAATCCACTCACCCTGCGCATATTTATCGCCAATCACCAGCACCAGATAGCGCCCCCGGTCGAGTACCGGCGCGACATTATCTACCACCTGCCCGATCATTGCCAGAAACGTCGCCACCGAGGGCGCATTGGAGAGATCGCGTGGGTTTGCGCTAAATTTGATAATGTCGAAATAGGGCGGATGCATCAGCACCAGTTGCACCGACGCCTGTCCATAATGGTGCAGGATGGCTTGATAATCGACCTGCGTGCTGTCGCCAGTGATCACCGCGCTGACCACCTCGTGCCGGTTCGGCTCCTGTGCCAGCAACGCCCGCGCCTGGCTGGCAACCGTGTCTTGTAACTCAATGCCGATCGTGTTACGCCCCAGGCGTTGCCCTTCGATCAACGTTGTCCCCAGTCCGGCAAAGGTATCCAGTACCCAGTCGCCTTTTCGGGTGTAGCGCCGCAGCATCTGGTGCGGAATCTGGGGGATAAAATTGCCCCAGTAGCCAGCACTATGCACCCCGGAGTTGTCACGACGGTCGAATAACCACAGGCTATCGGTCAGAATGTCATCGTACTCCTTCCAGCGATTGAGGTTGATGTCGTTGATCGCACTCGTCCTGATTTCGGTCATACTCTTGATCAGGCGCTCAACGTAATACCGCGCCCGTTCCAGTGTTTGCGCCTCGACTATTTGCTCCAGATCGGCCAGCACATGTGCCGGGCTACAGGTGGCAGGTGCCTCAGTCGCATCCTGTGCATGCAGATGGTGGTCGGTCTGGGCGAGATCATGTTTGAGCGCAAGAACGGCCTGGCGTAGCGCCGGCAGCGTAGCGCACGCTGTCAGTTGCCGCAGGCGCTCCAGCAGCAGCGCCGTATTCAAGTGCCACGGTTCATCTGCCCTGGTATCCGGTTGCTCTTCAGTCAGCATAGTATTGCCTATCACCCTTATACCAATCTGGTTTCACCCCCGCCCAAACGACGATTCGAATCTGGTCTGATCTGCGCTGGAACCACGAATTCCAATTCGACTTCGCCCTTCCGCATCCGTTGGTTCGTCGTACGCTTGCACATACGACCACGAGACTGCCCCTGGAACGAGCTGTCGCGGGGCGGAGGGGCGTTGCATGCAATGCCCCTCCGCCGACATCCTCACATGGGCGGGGGCCTGCGGCCCCCGTACCCCCACTGGCAAGAACATGCGGAAGGTTCACATCGAAACGGTAGAATACCACGAATACCACGATTTTTTGCGAAATGGACATCGGATTGGTATTATGCTGGGACTCCGGTCGTTCGCGTTTCTCAAACTGCATAAGGCATTCTATGTTGATTCCATATGTCACGTGCCCATACCAGAATCATGTGCGGCGCTCACCGGGCAACCAGGCAACCGGAAAAACCCGTTTCTCCCAGACCTTAAAGTCATGGGTGCAGGTAGGACTAACGCACTATAGGCACCTCTGTAGCAGAGCGTTATACTGCTTACAGGTGCTATTGGCACTGTTTAACCGGGATACAACCATAACCCGGCACTCATACACGATCGTTCTATTATACATCTGGAGGTTTACTCTCTATGCGCTATCTGCTCGACCAGAAGTCGTATGAGGAAATGCTGACTAAAAAAGACCATTCACGCGATTGTTATGTTCGTGATCAAGACTACCTGCATCACCTGTATGTCGATGGAGTGAAATATACCGTGGCTCGCGCCGTCTATGCCTGCATCAAAGAAGCGACCGCTGCTGGCGACACCGAGGCGCTGCTGCATTTGCAGTTTCACAAAGAAGATTTGGAACGTCTGATTGCCGATGCGCAACGCAACGGTGTGGACATACGTAGCGTGCGCAATCTGGGCGATCCTCCGCCATCGGAAGAAGAAGCGCGTCCCACCTTAAGCAACTCTTTTATCCCCCCGATGCCCACGACGATTGAGGAGACGGGACTGAACCGCACCCTGCTGACCGAGCAATTCTTGCGCGTTCTCTATAACAAAGGCCGTTCGACCGGAGCCGAAATGGCTGAAGAACTCAAGCTATTCTACCGCATTATCGAGCCGATCATTGCCGATCTACGCAATCTAGAAATGATTGATATTGTTGGGCAGCGTGGGTATGGCGACATTAACTATGAGTATGTCCTGACCTCACGTGGCATTCAGGCCGCCAACGATGCTCTGCTCAAAACCCAGTATGCTGGCCCGTGCCCGGTGCCTCTGCGTACCTGGATCGAGTCGGTAAAAATCCAGACCATCAAGAATGTGGTCGTAACTCGACGCAATATCCGCGAAGCATTCGCCGATCTGATCATTGATGAGTCGATCCTGAACTGGGTGGGACCAGCCGTCAACTCGGCGGCTTCGGTGATGTTGTATGGCTTCCCTGGCAACGGTAAAACCAGTATTGCCGAACGCATTACGCACCTGATGGGCGATGCGATCTTTATTCCCTATACGATTGAAGCCGATGGCTCGATCATCAAAATGTATGACGCGATCGTTCACGAAGCATGCACAACGCCCCTGCCCGAAGATCTCGAATACGATCGGCGCTGGATCCAGATCAATCGTCCTGTGGTTATTACCGGCGGTGAACTGACGCTGGAGGCGCTTGATCTGATTTACAACGAGACCTCAAAAATCTACGAAGCGCCGTTTCAGATGAAGGCCAATGGTGGTATCTTTCTGATTGACGACTTTGGGCGGCAAAAAGTACGTGTTTTTGATCTGCTGAACCGTTGGATCGTCCCTCTCGAAAAGCGCTATGACTTTCTGACCACCGTGACGGGCAAAAAGCTCCAGATCCCCTTCGATCAACTGATTATGTTTTCCACCAATCTGCACCCCTCCGATCTTGGAGACGAAGCTTTGCTCCGACGTATCAAGTTCAAGTTCGAGATCATTGACCCGACCGAGGCCCAGTGGCGCGAAATCTGGAAGTTGATGTGCCGTATCCGCAAAGTGCCCTACGATGATCGTGGGTTGGACTACCTGGTGGCCAAGTGGTTTGTGCCCGAGAACCGCCCGTTTCGGATGTGCCAACCGCGTGACATTATCGATCAGATGATCTCGATTGCCAAGTATAACATGGAGGGCGTTACTCTAAATCCCGATCTCTTGGATGCGGCCTGTGCTACCTACTTCACCAGTAAAGAGAAGAAGAGCTTTGGTGCGAAGGTGCGTCTGGATTTATAGGCTGAGTGCATGGTCTACCACGTACAAACCTGATGTGGTGCGATGGTCAGTTCGCCGTTTCATCTGTGACAACGTGGCCGAAAAAGCTTGATGTCACCCCAAAATTGCGCTGTAGGGGCGATTTTGGGGTGAAAAACAAAGAAATTACCAATCTGCTGAAGGCGCAAAGGTGATCTGACTATACCACCGCGTAAGGCCTGTTACTTTTCCACTGGATAGCGTGCGCGTTCCCAGGCGATCATGCCCCCACGCATATTGTGGACGCGCTCATATCCCTGCTGGCGGAGGAAATTGGTAATCTGACCGCTGCGGTTGCCACTGCGACAGTAGACGATAACGGTTTTGTCGGTGGGGATTTCATCTAATCGTCGCGGCACCTCATTCATAGGGATGAGCAGCGTGTCGGCGATATGTACGGCGTCATGTTCCCATGGTTCACGCACGTCGAGCAAGATAACATCTTCCTGATGCTGGATGCTCGCCACCGTTGCGACATCAATCTCACGTGCTAAGTTCAGCAGATCAACGTCGGCGCTGGCAGCCACATCTGCCGCTCCCAGGCTATCAACGGCAACCGGTGCATCAACGGTCGCCGCATCAGGCGTACACGCTGTTAGCAACAGGAATGATCCGATTATGAGTACCATCAGGTGTTTCATCAAAGCTCCTTTGCTCTGTTTCAGAGCATTTGTCCAGAAAGGAGGTATCGCTCACTGGTCGATGCGCCAGAGTTCCCCTCGTCCCCACACATACTACCTGTATTCTACCGCATGCACCGGGAAAGTCCAGCTATAATGACGCAACCGACGGGAGTCCCAGCTTGAGCCGGGCCGGTGGTGCGTGGCGCTCGTCGCCCCTGACGCAACCGACGGGAGTCCCGGCTCAAGCCGGGCCGGTGGCACCCGGCACCGGCACTCCGACCGGAGTCCCGGCTTAAGCCGGGCTGGTGTTGCGGCAGCACGTCAATAGTGCGTTAATCAGAGCTGCTGTGCAACCCAGGCTTCTTAAACGATGAATCTATTGGATGTCATGTAACCGTTCAGGTGGGGTGGTCAGGAGGGGCGTTGCCCCTCCTGGAGTCTCTTCGTTTTGCGGGGGCCGCAGGCCCCCGCGCCCCGCCAGCGCACGTACCACCTGAACGGTTACGGATGTCATCATAGTTATGGTAAGATAGATATAGACAGTTGAAAGATCTGCACAAGATGTGCATGCACATTGTATGTGTCCCTGCATTCGGAGATGATTGCAATGAGCGAGTCAGATCAGCAAAAAGATGGACAGGAAATCCCCCCGATCTATGTCGTGTCCGGTGGCAAAGGATCGATTGCCGAGGAGGTCGTCCGTAGCGCCCTGGCCCAGTTTGAGGGCATTGAGGTGCCGGTGATTGTCATTCCACGAGTGCGTCACCAGGAGCAGATTGATGAACTGATGCCCCATGTGGTCGCATCACAGGGTACGATTGTGCATACAATGATGGACGCACAGATCCGCAAGGCCTTGATCCAGGCTGCAGATGCGCACCAGATCACATCCATCGATCTGGTGGGACACCTGCTGGAACGGCTGTCGCAGATTCTGGGCCGGCAACCCCTGGGCCGACCAGGATGGTATCACCATCTGCGCGCCTCATATTACGAGCGGATCGAGGCCATCGAGTTTACCGTCGCTCATGACGATGGGCGTAATCCGCAAGAGTGGCACAAAGCCGAGATTATCCTGACCGGCGTGTCCCGCACGGGCAAAACCCCCTTGAGTATCTATCTCTCCGTGCAAGGCTGGAAGGTCGCCAATGTTCCGCTCGTGCCGCAAATCCCGCCCCCGCCTGAATTGTTTCAAGTTGACCCACGGCGGGTAATTGGCCTGACGATTGACGGCGGGCAACTCGCTGCGCATCGCCAGAAACGTCAGAAACGCCTGGGGATTGCGTTAGGTGCCAACTACACCGACCTGGATGCGGTGTATCAGGAAGTGACGGCGGTGCGGCGCATTTTTCGCAAGGGCGGGTTTACCGTCGTTGATGTCACTGACAAGCCTATCGAGGAGAGCGCAGACGAAGTGATCAAGATTATCACCCGCCAGAACCCCACCCGTCTGTAACCGTGCCGGTGAGATTGCCCGGCCCGTGAATGGGCGGGCAACGGGGCAGCAAAGCCTGCCTGCACGGGCTAATAAGGCCCCGCAGGGGGCCTTTGCACGGTCGCCCGACGCTTCAGCATCCGGGCGGCAGGTGTGTCGCCCGGCCCGTGAACGGGCGGGCAACGGAGCAGTAAAGCCCGCCGGCGCGGGCTAACGCGTGAATGGGTGGGCGACACATGAGCAAAGCCTGTTGGTGCGGGTTAACGCGTGAACGGGCGGGCGACTCTTGTGCGACGCCTGCCGGCGCGGGCTAACGGGTTGACCACGCCGGCGGGCTGTGGGCCATCGCGTCAGCGTTCGAGCATACGCGACTGCGTTTCGTGTTATTCAGTGGCTTCTGGTTCAGTTGGTTCGGTTCGTATGCCGGGGAGCCGGGCGTTAAAGACCTGCTTCTCGGTATCACCGGGCAGCATATAATAAAACCCATCCGGCCCTACCACACGCGCCAGTTGGTTCAGAATACGCTCGATATCATCATCGTAACGGGCGACAAAGATCGGCTTGCCCTCTGGCCCACCCAGGGGTATCTTCCTGGCGCATGCATCGATCTGTGCCCCGGTGAGTAACAGACGTGCCTGCTGAAACTCAGGGTCTGGCGCAATCCCCAGTTGTTGCGCGTAGGCATGGCCGTAGGCAATAATCTTTGCCACCAGATTGAAGTCGGCTGGCTCCATGGGATGATCGTCCATCAGCGGCGTGCGCAGGCGGCGTTCATAGTCTTCCGGTGATTTACAGATGCGCACAAACGCCTTCTTCACGCCCAGACACCCCAGGTCAACCATATAAGACGCGGCGGCAATTTTGCTGGAACGAGGCGACTTGCGGGCCACGACACAGGTAATGATTGCGCTTTCTACATCCCATTCTTTCGAGAGCAGCACCTCATACACTGGCCAGGTGACACACTGGTGCAACCAGCTTTTTTGTGCCGGCGGTGTTGCGGGCTGCGCCGTTCGTGGCGGTTGATTCCGCGCAACGTCTCGACCAGGATTGCGAGCCATCACTGGCTCCTTTCATACTACAAATACGACGACCGACGGTATTTATTGCGTGTAGTGTACCAGATGCGGCCCGCCTGCGCCAATCGCAGGCCGTGCGTCAAAGTTCAGGATGATGTTGTTGCCCAGGTTGCTTGCCTTGAGCAGCCATGGGCGAAGCGCAGGATCTGGCTCGATTTGTGACCGTCCCTGTCACACTGCTGTGCTATGCTCTATGCATGTTGATTCGCTGTCAGGAAAGGAGCAAAGTGGATGCAGCCACTCAAGGGACAGACCGCCCTGGTCGCCGGAGCCACCCGTGGCGCGGGGCGCGGGATCGCCTGTATGCTTGGTGCGGCGGGGGCTACGGTTTATTGCACCGGGCGCAGCGTGCGCGGACAACCGGCTACAGGCAACCGGCCCGAAACGATTGAGGAAACGGCAGAACTGGTGGCGGCCCACGGTGGGGTGGGCATCGCGGTGCAGGTGGATCACACGCTTGAGGCGCAGGTCAAAGCACTGTGTGAACGCATCCAGGCCGAGCAGGGCCGGCTGGATATTCTGGTGAATGACATCTGGGGTGGGGATGAACTGACCGAGTGGGGCCAGCCCTTCTGGACGCTGTCGATCCCGCAGGGCTTGCTGATGCAGCAGCGCGGGCTGCACACGCATATCATCACCAGTCGCTACGCCGTTCCGCTGATGCTGGCGCAGCGGCGCGGGCTGATCATCGAGATCACCGATGGCGATACACCGGCTTACCGCGGCAATTTGTTTTACGACCTGGTCAAGTCCGCCGTTATTCGGCTGGCCTACGCCATGGCCGAGGAGTTGCGCCCGTACAACATCACCGCGCTGGCGCTCACGCCGGGCTTTCTGCGCTCGGAAGCCATGCTCGATCTGTTTGACGTTACCGAGGCGAACTGGCAGGCTGGAGCGCAGCGCGACCCGCACTTTATCGCCTCGGAAACACCGTTCTATGTCGGGCGTGCCGTGGCTGCCCTGGCCGCTGACCCGGAGGTGGAGCGCAAGTCGGGCGGCGTGTTTAGCTCGTGGGGCCTGGCCGCCGAGTATGGCTTCACCGACAAAGACGGCAGCCAGCCCGACTGGGGCCAATATGCCACCACGCACGGGTTGCGCTAATGGGTGCCCGCAACGCCGCGCGTTGCCCGCATCCGCGCATCGCCTTTTGCGTTGGCACGTTGGCACGTTGGCACGTTGGCACGTTGCGGAGGCAATGCCCCACATTGATGCTCAATGCCAGCGTTGGGTTGCGCTGCCATGCGTCGCCCGGCATTGGCGGTCATTGCCGATCGTTTGTAGGGGCACCCCTCGTGGGTGCCCGCAACGCCCCACATCGCTCCGCATCGCTCCCGCATCGCCACGCAACGCCACGCAATGCCCCGCATTGTGTGCGATGCCATACCATGCCCCGCAATGTCCGCCTCGCGCCTCGCGCCTCGCGCCTCACGCCTTCGCACGGTCTCTTTTTTAACGCAAAGACGCAAACGGGCAAAGGCGCAAAGGCGCAAAGGGATTGGGGGTGAAACGGGCCAACGCGCCAATGCGCGAACGCAATGTCCGCCGCGCGCCTCGCGTCTCTGCGCATTCGCACGGTCTCTTTTTGAACGCAAAGACGCAAACGGGCAAAGGCGTAACAAAGGGATTGGGGGTGAAACGGGCCAACGCGCCAATGCGCGAACGCAATGTCCGCCGCGCATCCTCGCATCCTCGCCTCGTCGCCTCGTCGCATCGCCTGTCAATGCCAGCGTTGGGTTGCGCTGCGGGTGACCACGAGGGTCGCCCCTACGCACGGTGTCACATTGACACCAAATGCCGGGCAAAGGGGGCATTGATCGGCAATGCCAGGCATTATTGAAGCCGGGACTCCGGGCGTGCGCAAAGCGTGCTAATATCGGGCCAGCGTTTCTGGTGGCAACCAGATTGATGGTACGGTGTTGTGATGCAAAATGCAGTGCGATGGTTGGCGGGGCACATTATAATTCATAGTCAGGGCTTGGCGTTCTCCGAGGGAGTAAACGTGTGTTTTGCCAGGAACGACACGCGCTCCAGGGTGGCTGTTATATCCCACTCACTCATAAACAGCGGCAGGTTAACCATTTCAAAGCCGATGCGCGGCAGGACAACATCAAGGCTTACTTCCTCGCTTTCGGCGATTTCACACGCGAGTGCTACACACTCGTTTGTCATAAGCGTGTGACCGAGCAGGTGCAGCGTGCCTGATTTACACCTATCGTCGGGCATGGTAATATGAGATGCTAAAGTCATAACGAAACTCCTGGAAGCCACGCACGTCCGTAAACACATTGCGCCTCTCTCTGACGGTCGTGGCGCTGCTGGTGCCCCATATGTTTAAGCAGGGGGAGGATGCTCGTTGTTCCTGATGCGTTGGCATAAGGGCGCTACAGTATCCGATAGAAATGGCAGTGCCATGGCAGTATTATACTGCCATGGGTGCATTATTGTCAAGACCGTTCTGGCGGTAGGGCAATGGTAGGATGGTGAGACGTGGCCGATATACGCACAAACTTACGCCTCCCTGAGGAGTTATATGCACAAATTAAGCAACTGGCAGCCAGGGATCTCCGTTCGGTCAATGCTCAGATGATTGCGCTGCTGCAAGAGGCGATTGCCCACCGGCAACAGGAACTGCAACGTCAGGAACAACGGCCTGATCAGGAACTCAGGTGATCAACGCTGGATGGCGCACGAGGTTGGGCGTTCAGGTGTATGGTGGCGTTTTGAGTCAACGTAACGGCGTGAAGAGATCAGGGTACACGTGGAAGCATTGCGTGGCATACCACTGAAGAAACAGTGCGATGGGCGTGCGAATAGGGTCTGGTAACGGAGTCCCGGCTCAAGCCGGGACTCTGGTCGTGTGTGTAAGAACGTGCTGGTGGGCTTATGTAGACCTGGTGTCAGCCGCCGCGACGCGGGCCTTGATGCCGAGCAGCATCCGCCGCTCCATGGCAAACTGGATCGGATCGGTGAGTACGCGCCAGATGAGCGTGTTGCGGTACCCCGGCGCGTAGTCGGTGCGCGTGCGCACAAGCAGCCGCGTCGCCTGGGTGCCGTGCGGCTCGACCACGAACGCCCACGAACTTTGCACTGACTGTTGCGTCTGGGTGTCACCTGCCAGCAACACCAGCCACTGCGCTGGTTGGCAATCAACGACGGTGAAAAAGGGATAGCCTTCTGGCCCCAGGCGCACCACGTCGCCGGGGTGCAACGACTGATAGGCCGGCAAGAGACGATCGGCACTGTGAATGGCACAACCTGCCAGGTTTTCGAGCAAATCGTAGCTATAGAAACCGCCGCGCCCCTGTCCAATCTGGATCACCCAGGGCCACACCTGGTCGGGCGGCGCGTCGATGGTAATGGCGCGTGTCGTGATGAGCCGGGGATGCGGTACTCGGTCATCTCCTGGCAGCGTGCGGCTGGTTTCAGCCGCTGTTGCGCCCCAGCGGGCATACCAGGGCCGCAGCAGTGGCGACAGTGCTATTGTGGTCGCAATGATGCCCACGCCGAGCAGTGCATCACTGGCTTGCTTCAACATTGCTATGTCCTACCTCGATCACACGCCGCGTTTGCGGCGCAGCGTCACTGTTTCGCCAACAATACCCCAGTTATCGGTATCCACTTCATCGATCACCACTACTGTGGTCTGCGGATTTTTCCCCAGCACATCGGCCAGCAACTGCGTAACGCCCTGGATCAGTGCTGCCTTCTGCTCCGGCGTTGCGCCCTCGCGGGTAATCTTAATATTGACGTATGGCATTGGTTTATGTCTTTCGTATACAAGCGTTGTGCTGCCTTCAGACCGTTCCGAACGGCTGAACCGCGAAGTGCAGCAGCTATGCTACCGCATCCGGCGGGCCAGGGCAACCCAGGCCCGGCTAAAGCCGTGACTCCGGTTGGGGTTCCGGTGCCAGGTGCCACCAGTCTGTCTAAAGCCGGGACTCCGGTCAGGGTTCCGGTACCAGGTGCCACCAGTCCGTCTAAAGCCGGGACTCCGGTCGGGGATGGATGCAGATTCATTTTTCAACGTTCATGAGCCGGGTCTACGCTGCCGCAGCATGCTGGAGGCGGCAGCATAGCTGCCGCCTCCAGCGCACGAATACACACGGCACGTATCAATGATGGCCCATATGCTGCACCAGTTCCACCAGCACACCCTGCTCGCCGTTCTTCGGATGCACAAAGGCCACCAGCGTGTTGTGAATACCGGGGCGCGGCTCCTCGTCGATCAGTTTGACGCCGCGCTCGCGTAGCTCGTTCAGCGCGGCATGAATATCATCGACGCGATAGGCCACATGATGCATCCCTGGCCCCTTCTCGTTCAAATACTTGGCAAAGCTGGCCTCGTCCGATGTAGGCGCAATCAGTTCCAGCAACATCTCACCCATGCGCGTCGCCGCAACCGCCATATGGCGTTCTGGCATTGGAATATGCTCCCACTCGGTAATGCCGAACGCCTTTCCGTAGAACTCAACCGCCTGATCAATGTTCTTGACTGCAAAGCCAATGTGATCGACATTCTTAAACATACTCGCCTCCTGTTGACCTCCTATGGCGGGGTGCCCTGCCGCCTCGCATTACCGTGACACGCATTGCTGCGCACCTCGGGCACCACCGGGCGTTGTCACAACCCACCTCTATTATACAAGACCTGGGCGGATGCGGGGATGCGAGGATGCCGGGATGCGCGGATGCGCGGATGCGACGATGCGCGAAGCACGCAAACGCAGCGTGTAGTCACGACTTTAGTCGTTGCAGCGTGCCCGGCGCGAAATCAGACGGCCGTTCGCATCGTTCCCCCGTCCCGTCGTTCAGCGCCTCAGCGATACTGACCTCTGGCGCGAGGCGCGCAGGCCCGCTGTCGTCCACCGTGCATACCTGTGTTACAATAGCGCCAACGATACCGAAACCATGAGGTGTCATGCCGATCCATCATCTGGTTGTGTACTTCTGAATATCCTGTTTCACTGATTTTTCTGGATCGATATTGAGATCTGTCTACAGACAATTGTGATGATCGGTAAGATCTTAGTCACACAGGAGCGGAGTATGTCCACTATTTTAGAATCTGGTACGCTTATTCATGCCCGCTATCGCGTGGTGCAACTGATCGGGCAAGGCGGGATGGGCGCGGTGTATACGGCTATTGACGAGACCTTTGGCAGTCAGGTGGCGCTCAAGCAGATGGTTCCCACCCCGCACCTCAACCCATCCCAGGTAGCGGGCATCGAACGGGCCTTTCAGCGTGAGGCGCCCTTGCTACACCGGTTGCAGCATCCCGCGCTCTCACACGTTAGGGATTCTTCTGTTGCCGCCAGTGGGCGTTTTCTGGTGATGCCCGCATGTACGGAAGCTACCATACGCCGACGTCCGCACCTTCCTCTGACCCAACCACTGTCCAGTTCGCCCGCACCAGCGCCGCACCGGCCGCGCTGGTTGCGGTTCGGTCGTCTGGTGGCGCTGGTGCTGGTGCTGGTATTCCTCGGCGTAGGACTCGCGGGCTGCAGTTCGTCGGGGCGTCTGGGGAGCAGCGAGCGTAGGGATCAAACCGATACTCCCGGTATTCCAACAGGCACGATGCCCATTTCCCCTGAAAATGCGGCAACCGTGGTGCAACTTGCCCGCCTGGGCAAGGGATCAATCCATGATGTTGCCTGGAGTCCTGATGGCCGCCAGTTGGCCGTGGCTTCCGCGATAGGTCTGTTCCTGTACGATGCGGACACACTCAAAGAAATACACCAGATGGCAAAGACTTCGATAACACGTGTGGCGTTTGCACCCGACGGGGCGACGCTGGCCTCGGTGTCGATGTATGATACGATCGGGCGGTTGTGGCAAGCAGCGGATGGCAAGCTGCTGCACACGTTTAATGGGCACACAGGTGGGGTGTGGAGCGTGGCGTTCGCGCCGGACGGGGCGACGCTGGCCTCCGGGTCATGGGATACCACCGTACGATTGTGGCGGGTGACGGGCGTGCTACTGAACACGATCAATGCGCACACGGGGACGGGTATGGTGTGGAGCGTGGCATTTGCGCCGGACGGGGCGACGCTGGCCTCAGTATCATATGACAATAGCGTGCGGCTGTGGCGGGTGGCGGATGGTACGCTGTTGCGCACGCTGGAAGGGCACACGGACTGGATACGGAGTGTGGCCTTTGCACCAGACGGGCAGACGCTGGCCTCGGCGTCATATGACAAGACCGTGCGGCTGTGGCGGGTGGCCGATGGCACGCTGCTACACACACTGGAGGGGCACACAGACTTGGTGAACAGCGTGGCCTTCTCACCAGACGGGGAAACGCTAGCCTCGGCGTCATATGACACCACCGTGCGGTTGTGGCGGGTGGCCGATGGTACGCTGTTGCACACGCTGGAAGGGCACACAAATTTGGTCGAGAGTGTAGCGTTCGCACCGGATGGGAAGACACTGGCGTCAGGGTCGTTGGATGGTACCGTACGGCTGTGGGGAGTACCGGGTGAGCAAGTTGTTGCCGGGCGTGGCGGCGCGGCGACGCAGAGGAGCAGCCTGTAGTAACAACTTTAGTCGTTGCGGCCCACCCGGCGCGGACGGCACCCCGAAGCCGTGCCCGACCGCGAACGGCTCGGTGCCCTTCAGCGCCAATGGGCCGCGTTTCAGCGGAATCAGACAGCTATACGCATAGTTCCCCCGTACCGTGGTGCAGCGCCTCAGCGATTCTGACCTATAGCGGGATGCGCGGAGGCGCGCAGGCGCGAGGCGCGCAGGCCCGCCGCCGTCCACCGTGGATACGTGTGTTACAATAGCGCCAACGATACCGAAAACATGAGGCGTCCTGCCGGGCCATCACCTGGTTGTGATGATCGGCAAGACCCTGGTCGTCCAGGAGCAGCGCATGTCCATCTTCTTAGGAACTGGTACGCTTATTCATGCCCGCTATCGCGTGGTGCAACTGATCGGGCAAGGCGGGATGGGCGCGGTGTATACAGCCATTGATGAGACCTTTGGCAGCTCGGTGGCGCTCAAGCAGATGTTTCCCACCCCGCACCTCAACCCATCCCAGGTAGCGGGCCTCGAACGGGCCTTTCAGCGTGAGGCGCACTTGCTGCACCAGTTGCGGCATCCCACGCTCCCGCGCGTCAGCGATTATTTTGTTGCCGCCAGCGGGCGCTTCCTGGTGATGCCCGCGTTTACGGAAGCTACCGTACCCCAGCACCCGCACCTGCCTTCGATCCAACCACTGCCCCATGCGCCCACACCAGCGCCGCACCGGTCGCGCTGGTTGCGACTCGTCAGTCTGGTGGCGTTGGTACTCGTGCTGGTATTGCTCGGCGCAGGACTCGCGGGCTGCAGTATGCCGGAGCGTCTGGGGGGCAATGTTTCCTCCATTTCTCCGGAGAATGCGGCGACCGTGGTACAGCGTGCCCGCCTGGGCAAGGGATCCGTGCAAGACCTTGCCTGGAGTCTCGATGGTCGCCAGTTGGCTGTGGCTTCCTCAATTGGTCTGTTCCTGTACGATGCAGACACGTTCCAGGAAAGACGCCTGATAGCGGCGGATACCTGGATAAGAAGCGTGGCGTTCGCGCCGGACGGGGCGACGTTGGCCTCGGCGTCGGATGACCAGACGGTGCGGCTGTGGCGGGTGGCGGATGGCGCGTTGCTGCACAAGCTCAGGCACACAGGTTTGGTGGAGACCATGGCGTTCGCGCCAGACGGGGAGATGCTGGCGTCGGCGTCCAGGGACGAGACGGTGCGGCTGTGGCGGGTGGCGGATGGCGCGTTGCTGTACACGCTTGAGGGGCACACGGACGAAGTGGTGAACGTGACGTTCGCGCCGGATGGGGCGACGCTGGCGTCGGCGTCCAGGGACGAGACCGTGCGGCTGTGGCGGGTAGCGGATGGCACGTTGTTGCACACGCTTGAAGGGCACACGTCCTGGGTGCGGAGCGTGGCGTTCGCGCCGGACGGGGAGACGCTGGCGTCGGGGGCGTGGGATGAGACCGTGCGGCTGTGGCAGGTGGCGGATGGAACGTTGCTGCGCACGATCGAGGGGCACACGAGTGAGGTGGAGAGCGTGGCGTTCGCGCCGGACGGGGAGACGCTGGCGTCGGCGTCGTATGATCAGACGGTGCGACTGTGGCGGGTGGCGGATGGCACACTGCTGCGCACCCTTGAAGGGCACACGGGTGTGGTGCGGAGCGTGGCGTTCGCGCCAGATGGGGCGACGCTGGCGTCGGTGTCGCATGATCAGACGGTGCGACTGTGGCGGGTGGCGGATGGCACACTGCTGCGCACGATCGAGGAACACACGCATGTGGTGACGAGTGTGGTGTTCGCCCCGGATGGGGCAACGCTGGCATCGGTGCCGGGGGACGAGACCGTGCAGCTATGGCGGGTGGCGGATGGCACACTGCTGCGCACGATCGAGGAACACACGCATGTGGTGACGAGTGTGGCGTTCGCGCCGGACGGGACGACGCTGGCGTCGGGGTCATGGGATGGTACTGTGCGACTGTGGCGGGTGGCGGATGGCATGCTGTTGCGCACGTTCGAGGGACACGTGGGTGCAGTGAGAAGCGTGGTGTTTGCGCCGGACGGAGCGACGCTGGCCTCGGCGTCCAGGGACACGACGGTGCGGCTGTGGCGCGTGGCGGATGGTATGCTGCTGCACACGTTCGAGGGGCACACGGACTGGGTGTTGAGCCTGGCGTTCGCGCCGGACGGGGCCACGCTGGCCTCGGCGTCATCTGATCATACTGTACGGCTGTGGCGGGTAGCGGATGGCACGTTGCTACACACGCTGGAGGGGGAGGGGCACACGCACTGGGTGAGAAGCGTGGCGTTCGCGCCGGACGGGGCGACGCTGGCCTCGGCGTCGATGGACGAGACGGTGCGGCTGTGGCGGGTGACGGATGGGGCGGTGTTGCACACGCTCGACGGGCACACGGACGAAGTGGTGAGCGTGGCGTTCGCGCCGGAGGGGGCGACGCTGGCCTCGGCGTCGATGGACGATACCGTACGACTGTGGCGCATAGCCGATGGCATGCTGTTGCGCACGCTCCAGGGGCACACGTCGTTGGTGACAAGCGTAGCGTTCGCGTTGGACGGGGCGACGCTGGCCTCGGCGTCGATAGATGGTACGATCCGGCTGTGGGGGCTACCGGATGAGTAAGTGGTCGCCAGGCGTCTTTGCGTTAGAACGTTAGAACGTGTCAACGTTAGAACGTGCCAACGTTAGAACGTGCCAACGCAAAGGCGCAAAGGTAGCGCGTCCCTCCGGGGCGCGGGTGGGCGTTCGGCGTGTGGCGGTTGGCCGGTAACGCGTCCCTCCGGGGCGCGGGCGGGCGTTGGACGTGTGGCGGACAGCCGGTAGCGCGTCCCTCCAGGGCGCGGGTGGGCGTGGGGGTGCATCCTACCGGTGGGCGGCGTCTCCTTGTGCGGCGCACACGGCGCGGCGGATGGCACGCCGGAGCCGTGCCCTACTGTGAACCGCTCGGTGTCCTCCATGTCTTTGCGTTAGAACGTTAGAACGTTAGAACGTGCCAACGTGCCAACGTTAGAACGTGCCAACGTGCCAACGTGCCAACGCAAAGGCGCAATGGGCAACACGTATTCCAGATGAGGTTATTGGCGATGATTCAGATCACGGAAAACCGGTATATTGTTAGAAATGAGAAAATTTTAAGTGGCGAACCGATTATCAAAGGAACACGGACGCCAGTGCGGGCCATTGTCGAAACAGGGCGGCAAGGTTTTTTGCCCGAGGAAATTCCCAATCTACTGCCACACCTGACATTAGCACAGATATTTGATGCCTTAAGTTACTACAGCGAACATCAGGAGGAAATTAACGATTATATTCAACGTAATCGCATTCCAGACGAGCTAATTGACCCACTGGTTGAGGGATATGTGAACCAACTTTTCATTGAACTTTATCTCGATGAAGATGTTCATGTACTCATCGCCGATCTATGACTACCTGGTAGTGGCGCTGGATACCTCTTTCTGATCCTTTGCCTCTCTGCATCTCTGCGGCTTTGCGTTAAACGGTGGCCGTGGTTGCACACCCGGGCCACCAGGTGCGATGCCTCGGCACCCCGTCTATTGACAGCCAGGTCTGATTGACTACAATGTCAGCAGACAGCATGCCCTTCCACAGAGATTGTGCTATAACCGGTTGATCGACATGTGTTGCTGGTACGGAACATGCCTGCTGAACGTGCCGCTCACCGTAATACTGAGTTACCGCTCGTGCAAACTTTGTTCCTCGAATCAACCGAGATGCTGGCGCTGCTGACCGAGGCAACGCGCCTGCTGCACAATGGACGCCCCCTGGCGCTACGCGTGCAGGCGCTGTTTACGCTCCTGCGCAATGCGATTGCCTACCGCGATGCGCGCCTGACATGCTGGTTCCAGTCGGCCCAACCGGGTACCGTGCGCCAGCAGTTTTGTGCCCCTGATGACTGGCCCTATCCCTGGGATGATGCGTTGATGCGCCAGATGGCGCTCAACGGGCAACTGACCTGCCGCCTGTGTGTGCTGGATGCCCCGCAGGAAAACCAGGTGACGCTGCCCGCCGTGCAGTTTGCCTATCTCGGTGCGCCCATTCGCTGGGATGGTCGGCTGTGGGGCATCCTGGAACTCCGCGCTGATGATCTGGCAATCTTCGATGGCATTGCGCAGGAAATCGTCGCGGCGCTTCTGCCGCAACTGGCTGCGGTCATTGCCGAGGAGGGTGTGAGTCAGCGGCAGTCTGAACGTGACGCACCAGTGCCTTTTGCATCCGCGCCCACCACCGCCCTGGCCGCCCGCTCGTCGGCCGCAGTGGCCCGGCACCAGAAACATTTGCTGACTGCCCTGGGGCATGAGCTGGAGGAGTTGCTTGATTTACATAAGCTGCTGACCCTGCTGCTCCGCTGGACGCTGGATGCAACCGGTGCCGAAGCCGGCGCGATCAGCCTGGTTGATCACGAACGCATGGAACTGGTGGTGCAGGTGTATGAGGGCTATGGAGTCGAACCATTTGCCACTGACCTGCCGCACGGGTTGCGCCACCGCTGGAATTGGGAAGTGGGGTTAGCTGGACGTGTCGCCCGCAGCGGTCGCGCTCTGCTGCTGCGCGATGTCACCCAGAATCCTGATGTGCGCCCGACAGCCAGCAACCTGCGGGCCGAACTGGCGGCTCCGATCAAAGTCAATGGCCGTGTGCTGGCGGTGCTGGTGCTGGATAGCCCGCGCTCGGCCGCTTTTGGCAACGAGGAACTGGCCTTTGTGCGTGCCCTGTGTGAGCGGGCGGCGCAGCCGCTGCGCCGGGCCATGACCTACCAGGAAGTCCTGGAAACCAGTACACAACTCAATCAGGTCTTTGCCAGTTTGCCGATCGGCCTGGCGTTGCTGGATATGACCGGGCGCGTGCTGCGCTTTAATCCCGCCTGGTCGACCACCTGGGGGATGCTCTCGCCGCCGCACGATAGTGACCTCCCTTTTCATGTGCCCCTGGATCTGGTCGATGCGCTGCTGCCACGTCTGCCCGACCCATTGCGCCTGACCGAATTTTGTGCCACCGATCAGCGTACTCCCGATGCAGTGCAGCAAACCACTGTGCAGTTGATCAATCCCTTGCAGGAACTGCAGGTGCTGTCGGTACCAACCCACGACAGTCTCGGCCAGCACACCGGGCGGCTGTGGGCCGTGAGCGATGTTACCCGCGAGCGGGAGGTGGATCGCCTCAAAAACGAGTTTGTGTCGATCGTGTCGCACGAGTTGCGTACGCCCCTGACCTCGATCCTGGGCTATACCGAACTGCTGATAGCCCGTGATTTTGCCCCGTCTGACCAGAAGCAGTTTATCAAGACCGTGTATGATCAGGCGACGCATCTTTCGCAACTGGTTGAGGATTTGCTGGGTGTTTCGCGCCTGGATGCGGGCAAGGTCAAGCTCAACCGCTGGGTGGTGGCGCTGCGGCAGCTTATTGCCGAGTTGACCAACCAGCTCAATGCGCAACTGGATCGGCATCGGTTGCTGATTCGGCTGGCCGATCCGCTGGCACCGGTCTATGTTGATCGCGACAAGGTGAAGCAGATCCTCTTCAACTTGCTCACCAATGCGATCAAATATAGTCCCAATGGCGGTGAGATCGAACTGGTAGTGCAGGAAGCCGATCCGACTCGCGTCTGGTTGCCGCCCGATCACCCGCCGGGCCACTGGCTGCTGGTGAGTGTGCGCGATCAGGGGATTGGCATTGCACCCGAAGACTTGCCGCGTATCTGGGAGCGCTTCTATCGTGTGGATAACACCAATACGCGGCGCATCGGGGGGACGGGTCTGGGCTTAAGTATCACGCGTGGTCTGGTGGAATTGCATGGCGGGCGGATCTGGGTTGAGAGCGAGATGGGCAAAGGGAGCGTTTTTACTTTCTCGCTGCCGGTCGCCACCGAGGTTGAGCGCAAGGGGTGAGACCACACCGACGGTGCCTACACCCCGGCCACCGCCTCGCTGCCTTCCACACGATAGGCATAGGCCATACGCGCCGTGTTCCAGGCCAGCCCGACCTGGCCCTGGGTATTGAGCAGAATGCAGCCGCCGTTCCCTTTCGTCACACGGCGCATCAACAGAGCCACCGCCCGCCGGGCGGCCATATGCGGTGATACGCCGCGTTCCATAAACTCCACCGCCCGCCGTGCCAGCGCCATGCGGATGATCGCCTCGCCCCATCCGGTGGCAGCGCAGGCACCGACCGTGTTGTCGGCATAGAGACCACAACCAATGAGTGGCGTATCACCTACGCGGCCAGGCAGCTTAAACGGTGTTCCGCCAGTGGAGTTGGCCGCCGCCAGGTTGCCACTGCGATCCAGCGCCACCGCGCCGACCGTATCGTGCGCGGCTGACGTTGTGGGTTCGGGCAGCGAAGCTTCCTCGGTCACAGTACCAACCTCGCGCAGGGCGTGCTTTGCCCGCCAGCGCTCCCAGCGGGCACGGGCGCGCTCAACGATGAGATCGGCGTTAGCGCAGAGCGGCATGCCCTGTGTCGTGGCAAACGCCTCGGCCCCACTGCTCACCAGCATCGTCGCCGGGCCATTAAGAATGTGACGCGCCAGCGTAATCGGGTTACGCACGCGCTGCACGGCTCCCACCGCGCCATAGGCCAGCGTACTCCCATCCATGATTGCGGCATCCAGTTCAATCGTCCCGACCGCATTGAGTACCGATCCCGTACCGGCATTAAACACCGGATCATCTTCCAGCACCCGCACCGCCGCTTCGCAGGCATCCAGCGCCGAGCCGCCCTGCTCTAGCACTGCCCACCCTGCTGCCAGCGCCGTATTGCAGCCCGCCAGATGCCCGGCGATCAGTTCGTCGCGGATAATACCGGCTCCACCATGAACAATGAGTGCGATTGGCATAGGTACATCACTCGTATTCAAGCGTGCGTAATGACTGACCTGAATGTACCACAGGCGCTGCTCCTGCGCAAGTAGATTCTGACACATTGGTGATTGGCGATAGGGCGGCCCCATACCGGAGAAAGCCCCCACCCGGACGCCAGCCAGTCTGCCACTGGCGCATATCAGCGCAACCCCAGCCGCATCCCGCCCAGCCATCCTGGCACACGAAAGAGCATACCGATAAAGCCGCGCTGCCAACCCTGGGCTACGCTTACAATGACGATCAACGTCAATCCGAGATCAATCAGGTTGAAGTCTATTGTCACCTAGTACAAGCGGGCCTACATCCCGCCGTAGGTGTCGGTCATCCTGCGCGGAGGCGTCGCCGGAGTGTATGCCATCCTGAGCGAAGCGAAGGATCTTGCGGAGCGCATGGCATCCTGAGCAGAGCGAAGGATCGTATCCCATCAGAAGGAAGATGCTGCGCTGCGCTCAGCATGACCACACGCGGCGCAAGATGCTTCGCTGCGCAAGATGCTTCGCTTCGCTCAGCATGACAACGCGCTGCGTACGATGCTGCGCTCAGCATGACAACGCGCTGCGACGATGCTGCGCTGCGCACGATGCTGCGCTTCGCAAGATGCTGCGCTTCGCTCAGCATGACAACGCGCTGCGACGATGCTGCGCTGCGCACGATGCTTCGCTTCGCTCAGCATGACAACGCGCTGCGCACGATGCTGCGCTCCGCACGATGCTGCGCTCCGCACGATGCTTCGCTTCGCAAGATGCTGCGCTTCGCTCAGCATGACAAAACCCTGGAGCTATTTCCGTCATCGTGTACTAGTCACCTGTTGCATTGATGAGAAACTGATCATAGGCCGCAATAAAAGCTGCCGGTTGTTCAAAGAAGGGCAACGCTCCGGTCTCAAAAGATTGGATCGTCCAGTTAGGCCGGCTTTGGACGCGCTGTACATCACGAAAGTCACTGAAGCCGCCACGAGTGCCATAGGCCAGCCACACTGGCTGTGTAAGCACATCATACACGCGCCCGATATCGGTGCTGAACAGGAGACCAGCCACAAACGCATAGGGCGCATGCTGCGCACCGGGTTGATGGCTCGTCAGATAACAGTAATCGTTCAGGCCGGCATCAATTGCGGCATATGAGCCAAACGTCTGCGCCAGAAAGAAGCGAATACTGGGCTTGCTGGTCAACAGGTCGAAGAACGGTCGATTCCAGAGCGGAAAGTCAAACACGGTGCGTATAGCCGGGTTGCCGAGCGTGCTGCCCGGTGTGGCATAATAGGGTACGCCTTTGCCGAAGCCGGTCGGAGTAATAAACGCCAGTGTGCGGAATTGGTCGAGGTGTTCACTGGCGGCACGGGCCAGAAACTCGGCACTGAGCGAGAGCGCCAGCGCGTCTATCGCTGTAGCTCCGGTATCCTGTGCAATGGCCGTGACCATATCCATAATCGCATCGGCGTACAGGCGGGGCGTGTAATTGCGCGGCGAGCGGTCGGAAAAGCCAAAGCCGGGCAGATCCAGCGCATAGACGCGGCGACTCTGGCGGTAGTGTTCAAACAGAGGCCGCACCTCATAGGACGAACCAGCGGCGTTGATGCTGTGGATCAGCAGCATCGGTGCGCCAGTTCCGTCCACATAGTAGTTCAAGCGTCCGGTGCGCCCGTTCAACTCGCGCTGCTCGCCCGACAGAGCTGGCGGCAGGGGCAGGTTGCGGGCCAGAAACAACGTACTGTAGCCAATCCAGCCGACCGCCGCCGTGAGTGGTATACTGCCGACCAGCCGCAGCAACCGGTGTTTGTGGTGGCGCGGGTGCGCCGTTCTTGTGTGCATCGGCATATTTGCCCTTTCCTGTGCTTAAAACGTTAGACCTGGCTAAATGCCCATCAGGGGATAGATTACCGGTTACAGAGAACTAGTACAAGAGGGCCTACATACCTCCCTCGTTGTCGGTCATCCTGAGCGGAGGCGTAGTCGGAGCGATGGAGCTTGGATACTATCAGAAGGCCAGATGCTTCGC
>CALANA010000202.1 GCA_937925925.1 uncultured Chloroflexales bacterium
GCGGGGGCCTGCGGCCCCCGCGCATGTTCCTTTGCTGGTGCGGCGCGGCGAAGCCGCGCCGCACCAGCAAGGGGATGTCGGCGTAGGCGTTGCATGCAACGCCGCTATGCCCCGCGACCGCTCGTTCCAGGGGCAGGCTCGTGGTCGTATGCGCAAGCAGAAGACGAAGCAACGGATGCGGAAGGGCTACGTCACATTGGTATAAGTCCTGTTACGCTACACGTAATCACTTTGTCACCTGTCAATTGTAGCGCACTCATCTCTTTGTCATTATGATATACTATAATTTGAATCAGTGCTGCTGCGCATCTCCTGTAAGCGCCCCACCAGAACAACGCCTGGGGACGTCTCTTTGGCATCCTTACAATAAAGAAGCTCGCAAACAATAGACGAGCCAGTATGCTATAATATGCACACTGATGTCTGTACACATATCGACGTTGGTACGTACCATTGTAGTAGGATAACCCAATGTTTGATCAGGATATATGGCGCACACAAATCGCTGAACGGTTGAACGCTTTTGCCCGCAACCCACGTCAGGATATACAATTGACAGGAACTGCCACAGTACTGGGCTATCTGTCCGTACGTACACTTGAACCATTCCTCGATGCCTTTCAACGCGAACCAGTCGCCGCAGTGCTGGCACTGGCACGGATCACCCGTGATGCTGGTGCGGATCATATTGTGCATCGTGCGGTACAGATGCGCTATCAGGCCGCGCTTATGATCGAGCGTGAACTGCGTACGACACCAATGCTACGTACAGCAATCGAACAGTTGATCTTGTCCTTGGACGTTATTCACATGGCACGCCAGCGGCTCAACAGTTCGCATGATGAGTGGCTCCGTTTGACACTGCTGCATGAACTGGACATCTATGGCATTGACGAATTTACGCAACTCCGGCGTTTACTCAACGATCCTGGCTGGCAACTGCGCTACGATGCGATTCGCAGCCTGCAACATCGCAAAGGCTACTACACCTCGGCCGATCTGGTGTTGCTGCGTGATGGTTTAAAAGATAGCACCGCCGATGTGCGCGCAGCCGCGGCACGTATGCTGGGGCATTTCGCCGAGACACCTCCGCTGAATCTGGTCAAAGCACTGGTGCGCGTGGCGATTTTCGACTGCGATCTCAAAACCCGTAATGCAGCCGCACGTGCCCTGGGTACCTTGCGTGAACGCATTGTCTCACCACAATTGATCGACTATCTTTCGATCTGCCTGACGAACGAAGATCGCTTTGTGCGTTCGGCAACCGCACTGGTGCTGAGTGAAATTGGCGAGTTAGCCAGCGCACCCCTGCTGATCAGTCAGTTGATGACCCTCCTTACCGACGCCGACCCGTATACCCGCGAAGCTGCCGCCCGCGCCCTGGGCAGTATGGGTGCCGCAGGTGCCTCGCGTGAAGTCCTGGATGCGCTGACCCGAGCCGTTCAAGATCCCGATACCAATGTCCATACAGCCGCAGTCGAGTCGCTGGCTCGTCTGCACAAATTGCGTACCGACCGCCCACTGGTGATTTCCCCCCCCCTGCCCGAAACGATTCCAGCTTGAGCCAGACATAACCTGGTGATAGCCTGCTGACAGGGGTAACGCCCGTTGCAATGTTGCTCCTACATAATACCAATGTGTCTGCACCCTTACGTATCCTGTGGTTCGTCTTCCGCCTGTGCCTACGCCAACGAGATCGCCCCTGGAAAGAGAATTGCGGGGCGGAGAAGTATTGCATACAACGCCCTTCTGCCGCACCCGAAAAGGAACATGGGCGGCCCCCCATACCCCTTCACAAGATACTGCTGGTTTATTCTCGATAGGCGGTGTACGGTACGTTTCGGATCGCCCCAGTCCCAAAAACCGTGTCACGTGCGTCCTGAGCCGATAGCTGAAGCCGTCATCGCCACACTACGCGACCGAACCCATCTTCTGGGGAAGGGCCGTTTGAGAGAAGGGCGCTCATGCAGAATAAACCAGCGGTATCTTCACAAGTGTAGGTTTTTTTGCACAAAGCCCGGTTCTGCGGCATCAGGACGCCCTCCCAGCGGTGGGGGGGGGGGGGGGATGGCAGGAGCGTTTTGTCGCATCACAACGGGATAGGACAAAAAACTACACGTGAAAGCCCCATCTCCCCCCCGCCGCAACGCAGGCGCATGGGAAGACGCATGGTAATACCATGCTGTACACGCCATTCATTACTACCGACCAGCGACAGAGCGCCACTGTTCATTGCAGTGGTGCGTATCCCAGGCATAGAGATATACGTCCAGACTCGCCCCTGCTGGTACCAGCATTGCGACTAAAGACCGATACAGTCGTCATAGACGATATGTTATAATGCGGCACAAGGCCTGGTCAGCACAATCATGAACCATTGATGACCGGTCAACTATGCACTCCCAGCATAGAAACGTGCTGCACGCCTGTCTATGGACACCAGGACAGGACACCGGGAGGTTTCTGGCATTCACGCTGACGAACTGTGGACACAGGAGATCGTATGGAAATTTCACAGCGACGCCTCAATCGTGTTGATATTCTTACGATAACAGGGCGTGTTGATGCAGCCACAGCCCCCAGGCTTAAAGAGGCACTTGATGCCGTGTGTAGTGCTGAGCGCTATAACATTGTGCTTGACCTGGCGGGCCTGGAGTATATCAGCAGCCCGGGGTTACGCGTCTTAATTGAAACCCGCAAACGTGTGCGTGATTGGAAAATCACCAATATCGAGGGCGGCGATATTCGCATTGCCAATATGCCCCCACGTATTAAAGAAGTGTTTGATTTGACGGGCTTTACGGCGCTGTTTGACATATTTGACGATACAGTAGCTGCGGTAGGTTCGTTCTAAATTGCGATCAGTCCTTCTCCTTGATGCACATACCCTTCTACCAACCAGCACCGCCGATCCCATCCTACACCCGATACACCAGACACGCTGCTCCCGACCGGACTGAAACACGATGAATACTCTGACTCTCGTCGCTAACCTCGATGCCCTGGCCCATATCAGCGCTTTTATCAGCACCGCTGCTGAACAAAGCGGCCTCACCGAACGCGCAACCTGGCAAGTACAACTGGCTATTGATGAGGCCGCCACCAATATTATTCAGCATGCCTATGAGCCGGATACACCTGGTACGCTTACCCTGGAATGGCATACTGTTTCTGATCGCTTTATTGTCAGCTTACGCGATCATGGTCGTGCCTTTGATCCGCAGGAGGTTGCACCACCCGATCTCGAATCACCCCTGGAAGAGCGGCAGGTTGGCGGACTAGGCATCTATTTGATGACACGCCTGATGGACGAAGTGCATTTTGACTTTGATCCCCAGTCTGGTAATCTGCTTACGCTCGTCAAATACATCCAACCCGAACCCCACGATGATATCATTGTCGTGCCAGTTGCTGGACGCATGGATGCCATCACCACTCCTGAAATTAACATGCAGATCCGTAATCAGATCGACAACGGTACCCACGCAGTTATCCTCGATCTCAGCGCCGTGATATTTCTCAGCAGCAGTGGACTACGAGCGCTCCTCCTCTTGCGGAAAGAGTTGATGACTCTGGGTGGTGAGTTACGGCTGGTTGTCACCCAACCCCAGGTGTATGAAGTGTTTGAAATCACCGGTTTTGCACAGGTTTTTGCCATTCACACCAGCGTGGAAGAAGCATGCACTGCCTGCAGGTCGAAACACACGTGAAGCGCCCATGGATATTGATCAGCTATTGTTTTCTCTCTGGGGGTAGTGGCTGGCTCTGGCTGTTGTTCTTACCATCGCCCCCTACCAGCCTGCCAATCATCGCCCTGTTCAGCCTGATCGCGCTGCTCATCGACATCCTGGGCTTCCGCACACCGCCTGGTGATCCGCACAGTCTGGTGGGCGTTATTTTGCTGACTGCGGCCCTGACCCTGAGTCCGGTCACTGGCGCACTGATTGCGGCACTGGAAGGCCTGGTGTTTGGCATGCTCCTGCCTTTCATGTATGGCCGACCACGTACCTTCTATAGCCTGGTGGCACGCCCTATTCTGCGTAGTGGCACCCGTACCCTGGGAATACTCGGTGGTGCAACTCTGGCCGGATGGCTTATGCTTGAGCAACAGACTGACCTGAGAGACCTCATTCTGTTGCTGTGTATGATCGCTGGCTACAGCACAGCATTGCTGTTGGGACGAACAGGGCGAGAGTATATTCAAGGTGGATGGCCGTCCGTTCAGACCTGGTGGCGCACATCCTGGCGTTTGAACCTCAGTGCCGAGATTGCACCGCTGCCCCTGGCCCTGCTCGGCGCAGCGATCTATAACCAGCTTGGTGTCGGCTATTTTGTTTTGACCAGCGTGGCGATGATTATCAGCAGTGCCTCGCTGCGCTACACGGCCCACAATGTGCAGACTCAACGCCACTCGCTGCACGAACTGGCGTTGTTGAACGAGATCAGCCGGGCGATTATTCGTAGTGAACTGGATATCGACGCCCTGTGCGAACTGATTTACCGCGAAGCCAGCAAAGTGGTGGACACGGCATCGTTTCACCTGGGATTGTTCGATGGCGCAACCTTCACCCTGGTAATACGTGTCCAGGATCGCGTGCGGTTGCCACCATTGACTGTCACGCTCGAACCTGATGCGGGCATTATTGGCTGGATGCGCCAAACCGGGCGGGCATTGCTGGTTGAGGATTTTGCGCTCGAAATGGCCCAACTGCCAGCCCACCCGCGTTACCACAGTGACAACCCACCCCGTTCTGGTATCTATGTACCCCTGATTGCGGGTGAAACCGTGATTGGCAGTATTTCGATTCAGAGCTATCGTCCCCGTGCATTTACAACCAGCGATCTCCGGCTGCTCTCGCTTATTGCCGACCAGTCGGCAATTGCTATCACGCGTGCCCGTACCTTTCACGAAACCCGCCAGCGCGTCAACCAGTTACAGGCCATCCACGAAATCAGCGAACATATTACGGCCATCCTCGACCTTGATCACCTCTTGCCCACCGTGGTGCGCCGCATTCATGAGCGATTCGGCTATCATCCAGTATACATTTTTACTATCGAGCCAGGCCAGGCCATAATCACGTTTCGCGCCGTCACGACCGGTGAAGACGAACCAGCGCTGGTACCCAGAACTGAGTTGCGCATTGGACAGGGACTGATCGGTAGCGCCGCCGCCAGTGGTCAACCGGTACTCGTTGGCGATGTACGGGCTGATCCACGCTATATTGATGACCATTCTAGCACTCGCTCCGAACTCGCAGTACCATTGCGCATCGGCGACCAGATCATTGGTGTTCTTGATGTACAGAGTGACGAACTTGATGACTTCGATGCCGACGACCTCTTTGTTATGCGAACCCTGGCCGACCAGATTGCGATTGCGATTGATAGTGCCAACTCGTATACGGCTCAGCAAGAGGAGGCATGGGTGCTGAATGCACTGCTACAGATTGCCGAAAACATCGGGCGCACCAGCACGATCGAGGAACTTTTGCCCACCATGGTGCGCTTGCCCCCGCTCCTGGTGGGATGTGATCGCTGTTACTGCCTGCTCTGGTCGCCTGAATGTACCGGTTTTATCCTTCAAGACGCCTATGGATTGAGCCGGGCGCAGCGATCTGAATTGATTGGGCGTTGTCTATTGCCAGACAAAACGCCGCTTCTGGCACGGCTCTGTGCCGAATTACAACCATTCCATATCAATGCGGCTCAGACACGCCCCACCGATTGTCCAGACATTATCAGCACCACTGGCAGTGGTACGCTCGATGTCTTGCCCCTTATGGCCCGTACCAGCTTGATCGGCGCACTCATTCTTGACTATACCCAACCCGACCGCCCGCTTAACCCACGGCATCAAGCGCTTTACCGAGGAGCCATCGGTCAGTTGGCACATGCGCTCGAGAGTGTGTTGCTCTCACGCGAAGCTGCCGCAACCGCCTACCTGGAGCAAGAACTACGGGTGGCACGTGAGATCCAGACCACCCTCCTGCCTGCAACGCTGCCCAAAATACCAGGCTGGCAACTGGCTGCCGATTGGCGTTCAGCCCGGCTTGTGGGGGGGGATTTCTATGATTTCTGGTGGTTAAACAACAAGAACACCGGAGTAACAGCAGTGGAGAGCGAACAGGCCGAAACATCCCCCCCCACTCCTTCATCTCCTTCACCTGCCAGACTGGGGTTTGTCATTGCCGATGTTAGCGATAAAGGCGTACCAGCCGCCATGTTTATGGCCCTGGCGCGTAGTCTGGTGCGGGCGGCGGCGCTTGACGGTTCACCGCCCGCTCGCGCACTCGAACGTGCCAATCGCTGGATCGCCCGCGATTCCGAGTCGGGCATGTTTGTCACAATCTTCTACGCCATTCTCGACACGGTAAGTGGGCAGATGCGCTATACCTGCGCCGGGCACAACCCGCCGCTGATCTACCAGAGTGCCACCCGTAGTCTGGTGGAACTGACAACACCCGGCATTGCACTGGGTGCTATTGAGGAAGTACAACTACAAGAAGCGACCGTGACGCTGGCCCCCGATGATCTGCTCATCTGCTATACCGACGGCCTGACCGAAGCAATCAACACCGCAGGTGAACCGTTTGGTGTCTCACGCTTGCGAGACATAATCGTCACCCACCATGATCTGCATACCCAGGCGCTGCTGAACCATATGATTGACAGGTTGCATACTTTCACCGACGGACAGGCACCCTTCGACGATGTGACCCTGGTGATTGTGCGCCGCACCACAGCCGATGTGCCCCATTCGTCGGAGTGTACGCTGAGCGGCACCGAAGGAATCAGAACAAACGTCGGCAAAAAAGACGTTAGCGCCGCACGATCGCGTACCTTGTGTTATTGACGCACGGGTATCCCGCGCTCAGCCAGGTAAGATTTCACCTCAGCAATCGTATAATCGCCAAAGTGAAAAATCGAAGCCGCCAGCACTGCATCAGCCTGACCATCCGCGAGGCCACGATACATATCCTCTGGCGACCCTGCACCACCCGAAGCAATCACTGGTACGTCAACGGTCGTACTCAGCACACGTAACAACTCGAGATCATAGCCGGTACGCTGCCCATCGGCATCCATACTATTGATTACAATCTCACCCGCGCCCAACTCGACCCCACGCCGTGCCCACTCGATCGCATCAATCCCCGTCGCCCGTGCCTGACGCCCGGTATGCGTAAATACCGCCCAGCGCGAAGGTTCATCGGGGCCATTCACCCGGCGTGCATCAATGGACAGCACAATACACTGACTACCAAACCGGCGCGCCCCTTCGTTAATCAACTGCGGATTCAGCACGGCTGCTGTGTTAATCGAAACCTTATCAGCTCCGGCCCGCAACATCCGATACATATCCTCGGTCGTACGCAATCCACCACCAACTGTCAATGGAATGAAGATCTGCGCTGCCGTGCGTTCCACCACATCAACCATAATCGCCCGATCATCACTGCTGGCTGTGATGTCATAGAACACCAGTTCATCAGCCCCACCCTCGTTATACGCTGCCGCCAGCTCTACCGGGTCACCTGCGTCACGATGGTGCAGGAATGATACCCCTTTCACGACCCGGCCAGCTTTCACATCAAGACAGGGTATTATTCTTCGTGTAAGCATAGGTTCGTTCTCTGTTCAGTATTACGATCATCAGGCAAAGGTTTCAAATGCCAGGTTTCGACGTAACCCATGGAGTGATATGATTGGACATAATACCAATCTGACTGCGACCTTCCGCATCCTGTGATCCGTTTGACGCTTGCGCATACACCAACGCGCCTACCCCTGGAAAGAAATGCCGTGGGGCGGGGGGCCTTGCTGCAACGTCCCTCCGCTGTCCCCCCGGCTCTCCTGTGAGGGGTGTGGGGCGGGTGCGGCCTCCCCATAACCTCCCGCCGCAACCCGGGCGCGTGGGAGGACGACTGGCAAGACCTTGCGGAAGGGTCACGGCGAAACGGTATAACGCAGGGAATGACGACTTTCCTCGTTCTACAGCCTTACAAGCGGCGTACCTTGTGCCACTTATTTTGGTTTGATCTGGCCTTTGCGCCCTTTATCAGTGAGCGGGCCATAGCTGATCAAAGCCGGGTTGGATGCAGCACGACGTGCTTCAGCTTCCTTAAGCAACAACAGCGTTGCGCGCATGCTCCACTGGGCCAGCAGCACAACCGTCACCACCAGCGGCAAAACGGGCAGCAATGCTGTCAGTAGCGTCAAAAACAGCATCAGCGTGAGCGTAACCAGCGTAAAGAGCGGACGACCCATTGTCAGCGCAAACGCATGACGCATGCGTACCCACCAGCGTGTCTGTGTCTGAATCAATAGCAGCGGAAACAAATACAGCAGCATGGAAAGCCAGATCAACAATGCGACGAGCCAGAATGACGTCAGCACCATCCCGAACAGATTGGGCAGACGAGCATAGAACTGTACATTCACCAGCATAATGAGCAGAACGATTCCCCACAGACCTGCGGTACGCCAGCTTGGCAGCATATAGCGCCGCATCCCCACAAAGAAATCCCGAACATGACTGGCCCGGCCTTCGGAAACCCGTTGAGCGACACTGTACAACCCCGCAGTCGCCGCAGCCAGCGGCAATACCGCCAGCAGGCCAGCCACAATTGTGAGCCAGACAAAACCCTGACTGAACAGCACCAGCGTCAGCAGTACCAGGGGCAAGCAGATCAGTGACCAGATAACATTACAGGCCATCAGCACCCATAGCTCATCCATCAGATCACGCAGTGCTACCCAGCATGTTCGTAATGCCCGTACCATCGTTCGCCGCCCTTTCTACAGGAGTATAAAATCATTATAACACACGTACCTGTTCAGAAAGACCGTGCTTTAACTAGCGCTACCCACTGCTGCTGGGCATTCCTATGTACCTGTTCACCCTCAAGGGAACATGCCCGCCTGGGAACGCAGGCAGCGTGCCCGCACGTACGCGATGGCGGGCGTCCCGCCCGCGCTCCCAGGCGCACCATTGTGGCTGCGATCTTTCACATAGTGTGGTCAGTCTGACCCTTGCGCCTACACTAACGCGCCTGCCCATGGAACGAGATGGTGCGGGGCGTTGCAGCAACGCCCCGCGCCGCCCTATACCCCGCCGCGACGCAGGCGCCAGGGAGGACGAATGCCAAGAGAACATGCAGAATGTTCAAGTCGAAACGGTATTATCCCTGATACAAACAGGTACCCGCCCCACAATATTGCGATAGTAAAGCAAAGTATGGTATAATGCAGCACAGCCTGTTTAACATTCTTGCTGCCGGGTTGTGTAATGGCAGCACCACGGACTTTGAATCCGTTTGTCCAGGTTCGAGTCCTGGCCCGGCAGCCATCTGTCTGCATCAGTGGAGATAGACAGCAAACGGTGGTGGAAAAGCAAAAACAGCCAGCAATCCTTGCTGATTGCATGCCCGTGGTTGTCTATGCCAGCAAAAATATGGGCAGTGAAGCTTGCTTCGCTGCTCTTTTGTGTTTTTATCCCTGTTCCTGGCACATATATCGTTCGGTTACGCTGTCTTGTATCGGTTGAGCCTTACCTACCATAAACTGAAGGGTGCAAAGATTGTTATGGATGGACGACTCCTTGTTTTCAGTGGCAACGCAAATCGTCCGCTGGCACAGGAAATAGCAAGCTGTTTGAGTCTCAATCTGGGCCGGGCGATCGTTGGAACGTTCAAAAATGATGAAACGCGCGTCAAACTAGAAGACAATGTCCGTGGGTGCGATGTTTTTGTCATTCAACCCAGTTGTACGCCTGTTGATCATCATTTGATGGAACTGTTGTTGATCATTGATGCATTGCGCCGCGCTTCTGCCGCTCGTGTCACAGCAGTCATTCCATACTACGGGTATGCTAAACAGGAAAAAAAGACCAGCGGACGCGAACCGATCTCTGCGAAACTGGTGGCAAACTTGATCTGTACCGCTGGTGCGGATCGCGTACTCACGATTGACCTGCATGCGCCGGCTATCGAGGGATTCTTTGACATCCCCGTTGATCACTTACAGGCAGCGCCGCTACTAGCTGATAGTATTCGTGCCTTGCATCTGCCTAACCCGGTCGTTGTCTCTCCCGATGCTGGTGGCGTGGGCCGGGCCAATCGCTTCCGTGAACGGATCGGGGCCGGTCTGGCAATTATCGCCAAGCAACGGCCAGCTCCAGATATCTCTGAGGTCGTAGAAATGGTTGGAGATGTTGAGGGTAGAACCGCAATTATTGTCGATGATATGATTTCAACCGGTGGCACATTAGTAGAAGCAGCCCAGGCCCTTGTCGAACGCGGGGCACGTTCAGTCTATGCATGCGCCACACATGGTGTTTTTGCAGCCGATGCATTGCAGATCATCGCGCAATCCCATCTGGTTGAAACCATTATCACCAATACGATCCCTCTCCCCAAAACACATGATGGTGCACGGATCAAGGTCATTAGTGTTGCATCCCTGTTCGCTGAAGCAATTATGCGCATCCACAAGGATCTATCACTCAGTACGCTCTTCTCCTGACGATTGTAAATCCAGGATACACCCGATCAACCATCGCCTGTATCCCGGATTCCTACGAAGTTGCTCTCCGTAGTATCTCTTCTGTGTTCCATTGAAGCCGTGCTGAAGGAGGTAACTTCAGGAGTTTATATCTTTGGATCCCGACCCTGGTCTGATTGCGATTGGTGTAGGAATCTGTCTGTGTATATTAGCCTTCACCTCTGCCGTTGATGCGGCTTTTACCGCCATCAGTCGTCATCGGCTGAATGCTTTGCTGGAAGAAGGAGTACCTCGTGCACAGTTACTGTCACGCTTAATGACCGATCCCTATCGGATCAAAGCGGTTATTATTCTGCTGAACACCAGTGTCACGATTATTGCTACCTCTTTGACATTGTATCTGGTACGGAATGGTGCGACCTGGGTACAGGTCATCGCATTGATACTGCTTCTGTTCGTCATACTGGTTGGAAGTGAAATTTTGCCGAAGGCAGTAGCTTCACGCGCTCCAGACACCACAGCGCTCATCCTTTCCAGCCCATTTAACCTGGCAATGCATATACTCGGGCCGATCGTGATGGTTATTACGTTGTTGACCAGGCCATTGATCCACCTGATACGAGGGCCGAACACACCCAGCATGCCATTGGTAACAGAGGAAGAACTGCGCTTAATGGTGAACGTTGGCGAGGAAGAAGGGTTGATCGAACACGACGAGCGGGAGATGATCGAGGGTATTTTTTCCTTTGGCGACACACTGGTGCGTGAGATCATGGTACCTCGCGTTGATATTATTGCGCTTGAAGTGAACACTCCGCTGGAAAAAGCATTGGATTTTGTGATTAGTGAAGGCCATTCTCGTATCCCGGTTTATGAAGAAACAATTGACACTATTGTTGGTATTTTGTATGCCAAAGATTTATTACCGGTTTTACGCGATGGTCAACGTCATATGTCTCTGGCCGATCTTTCACGTTCGTCGATCCATTTTGTCCCAGAAACAATGAAGGTTGACATGCTGCTTAAGCAAATGCAGCAGCGCAAAATTCATATGGCGATTATTGTCGATGAATATGGTGGGACGGCTGGCCTGGCAACAATCGAAGATTTACTGGAAGAAATTGTCGGCGAGATACAAGACGAATATGATATAGATGAAGAACCTTCTATTCAGGTTATCACTGAGACCGAATTAATCGTCGATGCACGGGTATCGATTGATGACATTAATGATCTAACTGGCTTGAGCCTCCAATCAACCGATGCCGATCGTATTGGCGGTCTGGTGTATGAGCAATTAGGCCGGGTTCCGCTAGTTGGCGACAAAGTGGTGCTTGACGAAGCCACCGTAACAGTGCTGTCTATGCAGGGCGTGCGTCCGGAAAAGCTACGGATCACATTTAAATACCCCGCAGAACGCGATGGCGGAATGCGACAGACAACCGAAGACTCGCCTACGCTGACGACACACGACAACAATGATGATTTATTGGCAGCACTACTCACTCAGCGTCAACCAGAAGAACTGAATGGTAAGGAAGATACATGGAACAATATGACTATACAGAGTTAATCCGTGCAGCACAAACAGGACAGGAGCGGGCGTATGCACCCTATTCCAGATTTGCCGTAGGTGCAGCGGTACTCACCGCATCCGGGCACATTTTTCCAGGGTGTAATATTGAGAATGCTGCCTACCCTGTTACTATGTGTGCCGAGCGCGTAGCTCTGTTTAGCGCCTACGCCGCAGGGGAGCGAGAGATTGTAGCCATCGCAGTCATCACTGCTACTGATGCAGTTGCCAGTCCTTGTGGAGCCTGTCGTCAGGTTATCCTGGAACTGGCACCACGCAGTATTGTGTTACTCCTCAATACACGAGGAGATCAACAAATAACGACGCCCCAGGAATTATTGCCGGCTGCTTTTGGTGCCAGCCAACTAAGTGAGGCGAAAGAGCGAGGCTAGAGGTACCAGGAAACACCCAGAGGAACTCACCTACCGTTGCTGCCGCTAGGCCCTGGCGGGGTTCAGCAAGTATCTGCCGTTCCCTGGCACCTGACTCATTATACCAATATTCCATAAAATAGCAATCCTATTACTTGTACACCTGGAGTCCTGGCTGATGCCGCGACGAAGCGCTGCCAGCGTAACTGTTCACACTCAAGAGAACATGCTTACCTGGGAGCGGGGGCAGCGTGCCCGCATGTACGCGATGGTGGGCGGGACGCCCGCGCTCCCAGGCGCACCATGAACGCTGACGACAGAAGCGCTCCCCTAAATGTGAACAGTTACTATACGTGTACACCTGGAGTCCCGGCTGAAGCTGGGATGAAGCGCTGCCAGCATCGAGCCTGGACGCCGGTGCTTCACAACGGGTATGGGGGGCCACCGGCCCCCCATACCCGCGCTAAGATGCAGTCTTGTTGTAATAGTAGGATCGCTGTACCACTCCCAAAAGTTATGCACGTCCTGAGTCTATGCACAAATATGTTGCATAAATTAATAAATTATAGTTATCACAGTAGTGGCTGTGGAAGATGTGGAAAGGAGCGATATTGTCGATTGGTGTACATTCTCTGCTCTGGGATAGCTTGTGGACGATTATCCACGTTCTTCACACCCAGAAACACGTATTCTCGATCAACAGGTAGAGTTACACAATTACTCCACGTATTATGGACGAGGTTATCCACAAACATGTAAGGTTATCCACATATTTCTGCTACTTATCCACATTTATACAGATAGAGCAATCGTAACCGTTCAGGTGGAGTGGTTTGGAGGAGCAGTGCCGCTCCAGGAGATTCTAAGGGTTTCGTGGGGGCCTGTGGCCCCCGCGAAACCCCCGCTGGCGAACGTTCCCCTGAACGGTTACGAGCAATCCTATATAAGCCATGACGTAAGCGTATCTATGGAAGGCGACAGTCCTACTATAGCAGTCCTGAACAGTCGTGAGGAACTGGAGTCCAGTCTGGAGGCTCGTAGCGCTCCGTCCCGGCTTCAGCCGGGACTCCGTTGGTGCATCTGGGGGCCGTGGTCAGCGCTCCGTCCCGGCTTCAGCCGGGACTCCAGGTGTAGAAGTATAAAATAGGATTGCTATATCACCTCTGGCATCATAGACACCGACTCAAGCCGGAACTCCGTTTGTGCATATACCTGGGGGCAGTGATCAACTCTGGTACACCAGGATCAGGGTAGAGGGATTATGGATCCAGTGTTATTGACAAAAAAGCAGGGATACGTGCTTCGTATCGCCTGCCTCTGTATGTTACCACTAGCAACGCCTTATTCTCTCTTCTCCCGGCTACCTTCATCTGGATCGGTGAAATCAAGTTTGTTAATGAAGTCCCTGAATATCGAAAGCGATTCATCATTCATTTCAGGTTCGGTCTCTTCTGCAGATGAAGGTGTTGGTTCTGGCACAGACTGCTCGTCTTCATCAAACAACACTCCGGCTTGATCTAACACATGCGGTTCAACATAGATGGGGACTTCGGTTCTGACAGCAAGCGCAATCGCATCACTCGGACGCGCATCAATTTCTACAATTTGTCCGCGTTGCTCAATTACAATGCGCGCAAAAAAGGTATTGTCGTGAATATCATTGACAAAGATATGAGTGACCGTCCCTCCCAGATCACTAATGGTTGTCTTAAGCAGATCATGGGTTAATGGTCGTTGTGGCTCATGGCCCTGGATTGCCATTGCAATGGCATCAGCCTCAAAAGGGCCAATCCAGATTGGGAGGTAACGTCTGCTGTCAGTTTCACGTAGTACCACAACACGATGTTGAGTGAGCAGACTGACGCGAATACTGTCAATAGTTACACGTATCATCAGCTGGCCTTTCATAGGGCGCGATCCTGGCACGTATCTGACTCGCCCCAATGACGAGATGAACTGGTATCAGTCTATCACCATCTTAACATGGTGGTCAAGTATACGTCAAGATGTAACATTCAGATTCAGTCGGTAGATGACCTACTGCGTAAGTCGTGCCGATGTAACCGTTCACGAGAACGTTCGCTACCATCCCACTGAACGGGTTATACTAATGTGACTGCGACCTTCCGCCTCTTTTCGCCCCCCCTCCGAACGGAAGGGGGGCAGGGAAAGAATCCCTCCCTTGTGTCAGGACAGACGCGGTGGGTCGTTCGCCGCGTCGGTTCGTCTGTGGCAGCAGGGAAGTAGTGGAAGTTTGGAACGTTAGGCGCTTGCTATAAGCTGAACACCTATTCCTCTGGTGGTAGCTGATCGGCTTCAGCTTCGCTTGCCAGCAAGGTTGGCGTAGGTTCGAGGTCGAGCGAATCTGGCTCTGGTTGCGATTCTGGCGCTGGTGAGGGGACGCTTCGTCCTGGACGCAATCCTGGCTGGGTTTCTATGCTGTCGTCCATAACAGGCGTTGGTGTTGATGGTGGCCACTGGTCTGGGGCGCGCACGCCCAGAATGACCTCATCGTCAGGCAGAACCCAGGCATCAGCCTGGGGTTGGGTGCTGATGATAGTGCGTTCTGGCACCTGGTCAAACAGTTCGGGAATATGTTCGCGCAGTTGCATATCAACGATGTCAACGACAATGCCCACTTCCTGGAGCAGGAAAAGGGCTTCTTCCAGGTCAAGCCCCACCAGGTTGGGCATACGTTGGGCACCAGCGACAGGTGGCATTTCGGTGGGAGTTGTACTGGGTGTAGACGATGGTGTCGGGGTCATGGTTGGGCGTGGAGTGGGAATAGGCGGCCACAACTCGGTGGGAATGTTGCGAAATTGGCCGATTCGGCGTTGAGTCATAGCGACATATAGTGCCACATCATTTTCAAATTCGGGTGCATAGACTGGTAAAATTTCTTCAACAGTGGTTAACCCCCACTTCTGCACATAGGTAAGCGCAATGAGCCGGTACCAATCCTCAATGCCCTCTTCCCACGACTCGTAATCACGCCAGCGCCCATAGCAGCGCGGATAGCCGGCGCATTCAATGTTGCCGACATTATAGGTACTGGTGCCGTCACGTTTATTGCCTGACCAGTTGGGATCGGTGCCGGCCGAGCTTTCATGAATAAAAAAGGCCAGCGCCACGGCATTGTCGATGCCATAACGATGACTGAACTCGACCCAGATTGCGCCGGTGCCAACTGCGGGTGAGCCATAGGACGCCAGAATCGCATCGATTCTGGCTGCACTGAGTGAAGGTTTACCACGTACATCTGTCCACTGATCGCGGGGTGGTAAGCCCAGATTGAGCGCAGTTGGGGTTGGTGTCATGGTCGTGGTACTCGTTGTGGTTGGTCGGCGTCTGGCGGTTCTAGTTGGGCGGGGCGTTGTTGTTTTAACTGGTGCTGCCGGGTCGGACGCTGAAATGGTTGGATTGGCGTATTCATCATTCACCAGTGGATTGAACGGCGGATCGGGGGAATGCTGTTCAAAGGCAGCGGCGACAGCGATGGGTTGGGTCGAGGTGGGTGTGAACGTGCGGTCGAAGAGTTGTTGGGCCGAGTCAGCGAGATTGTTGCTGCCTGGTGTACTGCCGAGCAAGAGCAACAGCAAGAGGAGTGCAAGTGGTACTGTGAGCCACTGCCAGCGATGACGCAATGCCGACCACAGTCGTGACGATAATCGTGTGCGATGCTGGGTGGTGGCAGGTTGCTCTTCTGGTGCGGATCTCTGGGTCATTCGATAATGCCTGAAATATCATATTCCTATCAGACATCATACTCCAGAAGGAGCGATCCTGGCAACGAGATGACAAAATCTTTATCTAGTAATTCTAAATGACACAAGTTACACGGTCGCTCAACCAGACTGTCTTTTTCGCCTGTGGCAGCGTGAGCCAACCGCTTTTTTTCCTCTGTGTAACCTCGTATAAATGAGTTGTGAAGCACCGGGGTTTCGGCTTAAGCCGGGACTCTGGTGTAGCATTGGTAGAGGCTTGCTAGTGGTTGACAACACTGAATATGCGGTGCGTGTAGGAACGACTAAAGTCGTTCCTACGTATCCCTCAACATCACGGTGGTCAACCACTAGTACAAGAGGGCCTACATACCTCCCTCGTTGTCGGTCATCCTGAGCGGAGGCGTCGCCGGCGCGCATGGCATCCTGAGCGGCGCGAAGGATCTTGCGGCGCGCATGGCATCCTGAGCGACGCGAAGGATCCTATCCCATCAGAAGGAAGATGCTTCGCTGCGCA
>CALANA010000203.1 GCA_937925925.1 uncultured Chloroflexales bacterium
GTTCTCGCCGCGATGAACCCCATCGTTAGGCGCTGGAGGCCGGATGGATAGCGTGATCAATCGCTTTATCAGCATCCTCAAACACAACGGGGTGTCGATTTCACCGTCAGAGACGATCGATGCCTTGCGCGGATTGGCATATGTCGGCATGGCTGACCGTGAGACGGTGCGGGCGGTGCTGGGCAGCACCCTGATTAAGGATACACGCGACATCCCGGTCTTTGATGAATTGTTTGATATCTTCTTCAGCCTGCCAGGACGTATGCGTGAGTATAACGCACATCCTGATAGACCGGCGCAACCGACCGATAGACCGTTTGAGCTAGAGCAGCAAGACGCTGCTGAACGCGGTACACCCCCGGACGACACCGAACGGGAGGATGTCCGTCTCGATACCGAGCGTCTGGCAGCGTTCAGCCCGGCACCCGATCCCGATAGCCTGGATGTGCCGACCCTGAGTCACTATCTCGTGTTGAACCAGCACCGCGCCTTGCTGGACGAGGCCTTGCAGCAGGTGTATCACCTGCATGTCAAACAGGCGGGCTGCCATACCCGGCCTGGCTCCCTGAGTCCCGTCCGTGCGACCGAGGAGATCGATCTGCAGGTGTCGGGGGGGGCACTCAACGCCTTGCTGGACGACCTGCGCGACCTGGGGGTCGATGAGGAGGTGATTAACGAACTGGCGCAGCGACTGCACGCCCAGAAGCATGATCTGACCGGATTGTTGCGGCGCTATCTGGCGCGGGAAGTAGCGTTGCTGCGCCGACCCGTGCCCCCGCTCGATCCGGCACATCCGGTGTGTGCTTTCACCGCTGCCGAGCGGCACCAGATGGAAGAACTCATCCGTCGCCTGGGACGCCAGATGCGTGGGGCGCTCTCGTATCGCCGGGCGATTGATCAGCGCGGACGTATGCACGTTGCCCGCACGGTGCGCAACAGCCTGAAGTACGACGGCATTCCCTTCTACCCGGTACTGGCCCGCCGCCGCGATGAGCGTCCGCGTCTGATCGTTATCTGTGATGTCAGCCTGTCGGTGCGCCACACGGCGCGCTTTATGCTGCACCTGCTCTACAGCTTGCAGTCGTTTTTTGAGCGGGTGCGCAGCTTTGTCTTTGTCAGTGACCTGGTTGAGGTCAGTACGCACTTCGAGCAGATAGACATTGAGGCGGCGATTAACATGGTGTTTGGCGGGACGCTGATCGACTGCGATGCCAGTAGCAACTATGGGCGTGCGCTGGACATGTTCTACACCCAGCATCTGGCGGCGGTCACGCGGCGTTCGACCGTGATTATTCTGGGCGATGGGCGTGGGAATGGCAATCCGCCCAACGCCTGGATTCTGGAGGAAATTCGCCGCCGGGCAAAGCAGGTGATCTGGCTCACACCGGAGGCACGCGGGAGCTGGCAACTGGCCGGTTCGGATATGCCCGTCTATGCGCCGATCTGTCAGCGCGTTGAGGTGGTGCGCAACCTGGATCAACTGGGCAAGGTGACAGAAGATCTGTTTCGATGGACGGTACACGCATGAATGCGCTCGTCCTGGCACCCAACCGGCATCAGATCTTGATTGAATGCCTGGCGCAGCGGGCAACCGTGTGCGCGAGCAGTGCGCATTTCAGGCTGTACGCGCTGGAGCAACCCGGTACACCGGAAACTAATCCAGCAACGCATTCGGGTTCGTCCGAGGTGGTTATCGTACACAACTTTGCAGCAGCCGAGATTGACAACAACATTGGCTACTATGTGGCGAACGAGTTGTTGCCGCTGCTCGACAGCAACCAGCAGGCTGATTTTGAACATCTGGTAGGCGCGATTGTGCGCTCGATCCATGGGAATGAACAGTATGCCTGGCATCTGTTCTACGCGAACTCGCTGGCAGCGTTGCAGCAAGCCATGGTTCAACCGGAAGCCGTCCCGGACTTTATCTGGCCGTTTGGCGCAATCTATGAACGCGCTATGAGCCTGGTACGCGGCGAGACGCTGCTTGATGCGGGGACGTGCTTTGGCTTCTTTCCGCTGTTGCTGGCCGAAAGCGAGACGAGGATGCGACGAGGCGACGAGGCGACGAGACCAGAGGGCGAGGGGCCATGTAGTAACGACTTTAGTCGTTACGGAGGCGACGAGACAAGGGGGCGACGAGGCGACGAGGCGACGAGGCGACGAGGCAAAGAGGCCTCGCGCATCCCCGCATCATCGCATCCTCGCATTCCCGCCTCGCGCATCCGGCGCATCGTCGGCTGCGATCTTGATCCGGCGCTGATCAAACTGGCTGGCACCTATGCCGCTCGGCAGGAGCTGGATCAGGTGTCTTTCGTCGTCACCGATATTCTCGCTGAGGACTTTGCGCGGTTAGGGACGTTCGATACGGTGACGTGTATGCATGTGCTGGAACACCTGCCGTCCGAACAGACCGTGCCAGCACTGACCAGTCTCTGGCAGCGCACGCGCCAGCGGCTGATCATCGGCGTGCCCCTGGAGGCAACACCGGATCCGCGCTTTGGACACATGCAGGTCTTTGACCGGGAGCGACTGCTGGAATTGGGGCGTGGCATGGATGCAGACTGCCAGTATTTTGAGTTTCACGGCGGCTGGCTGGTTCTGAACGTCAAGCGGGGAAGCGGAGAAGCGTTCAAGCGCTCAAGCGTTCGAGCGTTGAAGCTGTAGGAGCGTTGCATGCAACGCCTTAAGCGCTCAAGCGCTCGAACGTTCAGGTCGCTCAGGCCGCTCGAACGTTCAGGCCGCTCGAACGCTTTCTAGAAGGGAATGCGGTGAGTTACGAGCTATTTCGACAGGGACTGGATGCGCCAATCTGCCTGACGTGGGAGATAACCTACGGCTGCAATCTGCGCTGTGTGCATTGTCTCTCGTCCTCTGGTCAGCGCCGTGAAGACGAACTGACGACGGACGAGGCGAAGCGCCTGATTGACGAGTGGGCGGCGATGAAGGTGTTTTATATCAATGTGGGTGGCGGTGAGCCGATGAGCCGCCCTGATTTCTTCGTGTTGATGAACTATGCGCTTGACCAGGGCATCGGTGTCAAGTTTAGCACCAATGGCACATTGATCGATGATGCCGCTGCCGACTGGATCGGCTCACGCGACTATCTCGATGTGCAGATCAGCCTGGATGGGGCGGCCGCGGCTACCAACGATCCGGTGCGCGGCACGGGGTCGTTTCTGCGGGCACGCCGTGCGATTGACCGGCTGGCAGCCCGTGACGTTGCGTTCAAGATCAACGCGGTCGTCACCCGCCAGAACATCCACGAACTCGATGCCCTGTACGCCCTGGCGACCGATAACGGCGGCCAGTTACGCCTGACCCGGCTGCGTCCCTCCGGGCGTGGCATAGATGTGTGGGAACGTATGCGCCCGGCACATGCCCAGAATCGCATGCTGTATGAGTGGCTGCTGGCGCACCCGGACGTGCTGACCGGCGACTCGTTCTTTCACCTATCGGCCTATGGGCAACCGCTTGACGGGCTGAATATGTGCGGAGCCGGGCGCATCGTGTGTTGCGTCGATCCGGTGGGGGAGGTGTATGCCTGCCCGTTTGTGCTGTCACCGGAGTTCTCGGCGGGAAATGTGCGCGATCAGGGCGGCTTTGCCTGGCTGTGGCGGAACGCGCCACTGTTCGCGCACCTGCGTGTATGGCAAGTCGGCGGCAGGTGCCAGACCTGCAACGCCTACGCGCTCTGTCACGGGGGCTGCTTTGCGGTCAAGCACTTCACCGGCCGCTCGCTCGATGCTCCCGACCCGGACTGCGTGTTTGAGCCAGGTTCCGATGAAGCGCTCAAGCGTTGAAGCGTTGAAGCGGTCGAGCGTTGAAGCGTTCAAGCGCTCGACCGCTCGAAAGAGGGGTTCCATGAACAGCACAATGTTTGAACCGTTGCTCTCACCCTTGCATCTGGGTCGCAAAATCACGCCCAATCGCATCGTGTTTGCCACGCATCAGACCAATTTCGCCACGCATCATCGCTTTGAGCAGCGGCATGTGGCCTACTACCGTGCGCGGGCTGCGGGCGGGGTGGGCCTGATTGTCCTCGAAGGCAGCGTGGTGCATCCGTCGGACTGGCCGTATGAGTATGTCATCTTCGGCTACGATGAAGCAGTCGTCGCGGGCTATCAGCAGATAGCAGAGGCTGTGCATCGCTATGGAGCACTGGTGCTGGCACACCTGACCCACAGCGGTGGTCAGGGCAGCAGCCACTACTCGCAGTTGCCGTTGTGGGCACCGTCAGCCGTGCCCGAAGTCAACAGCCGTGAGATGCCCAAAGTGATGGAAATCGAGGACATTGCAGCGGTGGTGGCCGGATTTGCGCGTGCGGCCCGGTTTGCGATCCAGGGTGGGCTGGATGGCGTGGAGATCAATGCAGGACAGGATAGCCTGGTGCGCCAGTTTCTGTCGCCACTGACGAATATGCGCGATGACGAGTATGGTGGCGCGCTTGACAACCGGCTGCGCTTTGCGCGTGAGGTCATCCAGGCTGTGCGACAGGCCGTCGGCAGTGAGTCAATCGTCGGCTTGCGTCTGTGCGGCGATGAACACGCGCCCTGGGCGGGCATCAAGCCCGAAGACGCAGCCGAGATCGCCCGTCTGCTGACGACAGAGACCCACCTGGATTATATCAGCGTCACCAGCGGAAGCATCTTTACCGGCCACCTGACCCGTGCCGGGTTGTATATGCCGCCTGGTTATGCGGCGCATCTGGCCGGGACAATCAAGGCCGCTGTCACTGTGCCCGTGTTTGCCCAGGGCAGCATTGTCGATCCCAGAATGGCAGCCGGGTTACTGGTCGAACAGCAAGCCGACGCGGTTGAGATGACGCGGGCGTTAATCGCCGACCCGGAGTTGCCGCAGAAGGTACGTGCCGGACGTGCCGACGAGATTCGCCCGGCTATCCTCTCGAACCAGGATAACATTATTGGCCTGGTGCAGAATCCGCGCCTGAGCTGTGTCAACAACCCGGCCGCGGGCTATGAGAACGAACTCGAATTCGGCCCACTGCCACCCGCCGCGCCACCGGCGCAGATCATGGTCATCGGCGGTGGGCCGGCCGGCCTGGAAGCAGCACGGATCGCAGCGTTGCGCGGCCATCAAGTGACGCTGTACGAGCAGCGCGATCACCTGGGCGGTACGTTGCGACTGGCGGCGGCAGCACCGGGCCGCCAACGACTGGCGCTGGCTGTGGACTGGCTGGAGGCCCAGGTGCGTGCGTTACCGGTTCAGATTCAACTCGGCGTAACGGTGACTCCGCAACTGGTGCTGTCCCATGCCCCCGCTGCGGTGATTGTGGCGGTGGGCGGCATGCCCAGGCCGTATCCCGACGTAGACGTGCGCGCCGCCGAGGTGCCGATTGTGAATCCGCGCCAGGTGCTGGTGGGTGACGTGCCGACCACGCCGGGCATGGCGGTGATCCTTGACCACATTGGCGATTATGTCGCCATGGGTGTGGCCGAGTGGCTGGCCGATCACGGCTGGCAGGTCACGATTGTCACCGCTGACATGTTCGTGGGGCAACGGCTGACAGCCTCGCTGGAGCTAACACCCTGGAACCAGCGTGCCTGTGCGAAGGGGATTGTGTTCCGGCCTCAGATTGATGCTGAGCGCGTCGCGGGACGTACCCTGTTCGGCGTGGATCATTTTGACCGAACACCCATTGCGATTGAAGGGCTTGACTTGCTTGTTGGGGTGACGTATGAAACACCCGATGAGACGCTCTATGGTGCGCTCAAACAGGCCGGGGTGCGTGCCTATCGTGCGGGCGATTGTGTGGCTCCGCGCACGATGAGCCAGGCTATACTTGAGGGCTATCGCGTTGGACGGACGGTGTAGTGGAGTGTGACGTACCGTTCGGCACGCGCCCCGCGCCCGGCGACTAAAGCCGCAGGCTACCGGCGGCGAAGCCAGCCTGCGCTGGCTCCCCCAGGCCGTGCAAGTGGCCTGGGGAACCCGAGCCGGGGCCTTCAGACCCCCGGCGGGCCAGCAGGAAACGTGCCGAACGGTACGCTGCACCCGGTGGAGTGGAGATGAATGAATGAGTGAAACACGACGACTGTTGTTTACGCCAATCAAGATCGGCACGTTGACGGTACCAAACCGGATCGTCTTTTCGGCGCACCTGACCAACTATGCCAAAGATTTTATGCCGACCGATCGCCATGCCTATTACTACCGTGAACGAGCGCGCGGCGGCGTGGGGCTGATTATCACCGAAGAACACTCGACGCACCCGACCGATCATCCCTACGAAAAGCTCATCCACGCCTTCCACCCACAAGTCATCCCTGGCTACCGACGCATCACCGACATGGTACACCGCGAAGGCACGCCCATCTTTGCGCAGATCAACCACAACGGCGGGCAGGGCAGTGGTATGTTTACGCGCCTACCCGCCTGGGCACCCTCGGCGCTGGCCGACCCGATGTTCCGCGAGGTGGCGAAGGCGGTTGAACCGGAGGATATTCAGGAAATCATTCGCGGCTATGCTCAGGTCGCCCGCTATACGCAGCAGGGCGGCTTTGATGGGGTTGAGTTGCAGTGTTCGCATTCGTCCATTGTGCGTCAGTTTCTCTCGCGTAGCACCAATCAGCGCACGGACGACTATGGCGGTGGCCTGGAAAATCGTATGCGTCTGCTCCGTGAAATTATTGCCGCTATTCGCCAGGCAGTAGGCCGGGACTATCCCATGAGCGTGCGCCTGTGTGGTGATGAATTGATCCGCGATGGGATTGTACTGGATGAGGCGGTGGCAGCGGCGCGCATCCTCGAACGCGATGGGCAGATCGACTGTATCAATACCAGTATCGGCACCGCGACCCAGACGCTGTATATGATCGAAGCATCAATGCATATTCCACCCGACTATGCTCTGTTCATTCCCTCGGCGATACGCAAAGCCGTGCGACTGCCGGTGATTGGCGTCGGGCGGGTGAAAGACCCGATCCAGGCCGAACGCATCCTGGCCGACGGTCACGCTGACTTGATCGGTATCGTGCGGGCGCAGATTGCCGACCCGGAGTTTGCGCGCAAAGCGCGTGAGAACCGGGTTGACGACATCCGGCTCTGTTTGTCGTGCAACCAGGAGTGTGTGGGACGCATGGGCCTGAACCGCTGGCTCGGCTGTATTGAGACGCCAGGAACCGGTCAGGAACAGTGGCTAGGCATCGGCACGCTCAAACCGGCGACCCAGGCAAAGCGGGTTGTGGTGGTTGGCGGCGGGCCGGCGGGCCTGAAAGCGGCGGTGATTGCCGCCCGGCGTGGTCATCGCGTCACACTGCTCGAAAAAGACACGCGCCTGGGTGGGCAGGTTTTGCTGGCGATCAAGGTGACCAACCGCGCTGAATTCGGCGACATTGTGCGCAACTTGCTGCACGAATTGCCCGCAGCCGGGGTGGAGGTGCGGACAGGGGTGACGGCCACGCCGGAGGTGATCCTGGCTGAGCGGCCCGACGCGGTAATTATTGCCACCGGCTCGGTGCCCAATCGGGCGGCGCTTCCCGGCGCTGACGGGCCAGACGTGGCGGATGTTGCAGATATTCTGTCGGGTGCGGTTGAGCCGGGCCAGCGCGTGCTGGTGATCGACCGTCTGGGTTTTCACGAGGCGACCAGTGTGGCCGAATACATGGCCGAACGCGGTTCACAGGTCGAGGTGGTCACGCAGACGCTGTATGTTGGTCAAGATCTGGGGGTAACCCTTGACCTGGAGTACTGGTATCGCCGGGCGCGGCGGCTGGGCATCAGGTGTACGCCGAATCACTCGGCGTTGCGCATTGCCGATGGGGTGGTGACGGCCATTCACAACTACAGCGGGCAGATCGTGACCTTTGGCCCGGTGGATACGGTGGTGCTGGCGGTGCATCGTTGTGCGGAACATACGCTGTATGATGCGCTGAAGGGCCGCGTGGCCGAACTCCAGCGCATTGGCGACGCCGTTGCACCGCGTCGTGCCCATGCCGCGATCCTGGAGGGGGAACGTGCGGGGCGGAGTGTGTGAGGCGTTCGGGCGAGGAGGCGACGAGACGACGAGGCGTCTTTCGGTGACAGGTGCGTGGTACGGTTGACTATGGCAGATGGGAGATGGCAGATGGGAGATGGCAGATGGGAGATGGCAGAGCGTTCGAGCGTTGGGGCGTGCAAGCGAGGGAGCGTGCGATCGCTCCAACGCTTCACCGCTCCAACGCTTCACCGCTTCACCGCTTCACCGCTTCACCGCTTCACCGCTTCAACGCTCCAACGCTTTCCCATATGCCATCTCCCATCTCCCACGCATCTGCGTTGCAATGAGGATCTATGAGCTATGATAACCGTTATTGCCGAAACCGATCATGATACGTTGACCATCCCATCGCTGGAGTGTGTCGAGGAAGCTCGCGAGGTAGCCACGACCCTGGATATGCCGGTACACGTGGTGGTACCAGGGCACAACAGTGCCGATCGAGTGGACACACTGGCCGCGCATGGAGCCGACTGCGTCACGCTTGTTGCGCATAGTGCTTTAAGCCAGTTCAGCGCCGATGGCTGGCTGGCAGCGCTGGAGCCGCTGCTGAGGGACACCGCTCCAGCGCTGATCCTGGCCCCTGCCTCGGGCCATATGCGGGCATGGTTGCCGCGCCTGAGCGTGCGCTGGCGCGTGCCGCTGGTGAGCAACTGCCTGCAAATCAGCGCCCGTTCCCCCCACGTTCACCCCCCTGCGGGAGAGGGGCCAGGAGGGGAAATCACGCTGACGCGACCAACGCACGGCGGTGCATGCCACGAACAGTTGACCTGGCCGGCGACCAGCACGCTGATCGCCACGCTCATCCCCGGTGTGCGGGGCGTGAGCCAGCCTGATCATCACCGTCAGGCCGAGGTGCGCCACCACACGCCCGATCTGAACGCCGTCGTGATCCGCGACCGCATGCTCCGCGCACTACCCGCCGATCCGCGCACCGTTGACCTGACCGAGGCTGAGCGCATTGTCGCTGGTGGGCTGGGATGCGGCGGGCCAGAAGGGGTGGCGTTATTACAGCGCCTGGCCGACTGCCTGGGTGCGGCGCTCGGAGGCACCCGCGTGATCGCCGATCGCGGCTGGTTGCCCACCGAGCGCTTTATCGGCACAACCGGTAAGATCGTGGCACCAAAACTGTATATGGCCTTCGGCATTTCTGGCGCGGGCCAGCATATGAGCGGCATAACCGCCAGTGAGACGGTGCTGGTGGTCAATACCGACCGTACCGCGCCGCTGTTTAGTATTGCCGACCTGGGGATTGTGGGGGATATGCACCAGATTGTGCGCGCATTACTGGTGCAACTGGGCTATCATGAGGACGTAGGTGCCACTCTCGACAGTGTTTCGGCGAATGCTGCGAGCGTGGATCAAGGCGATCCCACCAATGGCGCGCTCTCGCCCGACATGCAACGCTGGATCGAGGATGCAAAGCGCTGGCGCGAGGCAACACTGGTTGATGTGGGGTAACGTTGGCATGGCGGATGCGGGAGGCGCGGCGGCGGCGATTCGACGATGCGCAGATACCCCAGGTGTCATCGTCGTGTCGTCGTGTCGTCGCAACGTTGACACGTTTCATTGGTACGAGAGGATAGAGTGCATATGACTCGGAGAGAGACAACACGTGTACGCCGGTTATTCAACGGCTTCAACCCGATCGTTCGTGGCAACGGCAACGGTCATCACACTGATCGCCGCTCGCCCGTGGACGGGATAGCGGGCGGGGCGGAGCGACCAATTTCCTCCCCACAGGAGGGTGGTAGGGAGAGGCCGAGGAGGTCAACACTCAATCCCAGCCGCCCGGAACAATTCGATGTGATCGTTGTGGGTGCGGGGCCGGCCGGCAGCGCGGCGGCGCTGGTAACCGCACGGGCGGGCCTCAAGGTGCTGCTGCTCGAACGGGGCGAGTATCCGGGGTCGAAGAATGTCTCCGGCGCGGCGTTGTATGGCAGCGCCATCTTACACGATCTGATCCCGAACTGGTGGGAACAGGCACCGGTCGAGCGCTACATTTGCCGCCGTATGCTCTCGTTTATGTCGCCCGAAACCTCGGTATCGCTTGACTTCCGTTCCACCACCTACGCCGAGCCACCCTACAACGGCTTCAGCATCCTGCGTCCGAAGTTTGATCGCTGGTTCGCGGCCCAGGCCGAAGCCGCCGGAGCCTTCTTGCTCAACGCGGCGGTGGTAGACGATGTCTTATGGGATGATGGGCGCGTGATTGGCGTGCGCGTGCGGCGCGAAGCAGGCGACATTTGCGCCAACGTGGTGATTGCCTGTGATGGCGCGAACTCGTTTCTCGCCAAGAAAGCCGGTCTGCAGCGCGAGTTCCACACGCACGAGATGTCGCTGGGCGTCAAAGAGGTGATCGGCCTGGACGAGCAGACCATTTGCGAGCGCTTTCAGCTTACCGGTGGTGAGGGGGTGGCAATCGAGTACCTGGGCGCCATCACGGGCGAGGTGCATGGCGGCGGGTTTCTGTACACTAACCGCGACTCGCTCTCGCTAGGAGTGATCGGCCAGATTTCCTCGTTTGTCGAGCATCGTCAGCGCCCGTATGAATTGCTGGAGCGTTTCAAGGCGCATCCCAGCGTTGCACCGTTGGTACGCGGTGGTACGTTGCGTGAATACTCGGCGCATATCATTCCCGAAGCCGGGTGGGACATGCTGCCGCAACTCTACACCGATGGCATGCTAGTCGCTGGCGATGCGGCGGCGCTCTGCTTTGTGGCCGGCCTCTACTTTGAGGGCATCAACTATGCCATTCAGTCGGGCCTGGCCGCCGGCGAGACGGCGATTGCGGCCCATCGCGCCAGCGATTTCTCGGTGCAGACCCTGGCACGCTACACCGAGCATCTACGCCAGCGCCAGGTGCTGACCGATTTTGAACGCTACCGTCACACGCCGGGCTTTATCAACAGCGCCCGGTTGCAAAATCTCTATCCCGCCGTCATCGCCCACGGAGCCGAGCGGCTCTTCCGTGTTGATGGCCGGGGCAAGCAGAAACTGCTGCCGATTGCATGGGAAACACTGCGCCACTTTGAGTTGAAACCGTTCCAGGTGCTTCAGGATCTATATCGTGCCGGGAGGTCTTTTGGATGGTAATGACAACCTTTGAGGAAAAAATACAGACGCCGCGCTTTAAGGTGGATGCCATACCGCATATTGTGGTGCATGCCGAGGTGTGTCACACCTGCTCGGTGCGTGCCTGCGTGTATGTCTGTCCGGCGAACCTGTTTGTGCCACTCGATGATGGCGGCATTCTGTTCAATTACGAGGAATGCTTCGAGTGTGGCACCTGTTATATCGCCTGCAACGAGGAAGGGGCCATTGAGTGGTCGTACCCCAGAGGCGGCTATGGCGTGACCTTCCGCGAGGCGTAGGGAGGAGCGAACGATGCGTATCGCTGTCTGTGTGAAATATGTGCCCGACCCGAAGACCGTTGAAGTCGATCCGCTCACGGGTGCGATAGACGGCAGTCGTCTGCTCTCTATCATCAACCCGGCTGATGCTGGTGCGTTGGAGCTAGCGTTGCAGATGCGTGGTTCCGGCGACACTGTTCAGGTGCTGACGGTCGGGCCGCCAGAGGCTGCGGCGGCGCTCCGTGAGGCGCTGGCGGTGGGTGTTGATCATGTCGAGCGGCTGTGGGATGCCACCCGGCCCACAACGCATCCGGTACGCACGGCGCTGTTGCTCGCGGCAGCACTGCGTTCTCCCACCTCCACCGGCCTCCCCACGCTAGAGGGGGCGATGCCCGACCTGGTGCTGTGCGGGGCACGCAGCACCGATCAGGGCAGTGGCCTGGTGCCGACGCTGCTGGCGGAATACCTGGACTGGCCAGTGGTCACCGATGTGACGCACGTGACCCATGATGGGGCGGTGGCACGGGTGCAGTGCCGCCTGGAGCGGGGTGCCCGCGCCGAGGTGGAGGTGACCCTGCCGTGTGTGCTGGGGCTGGAGCCGGGCATCGCACGCCTGCGCCACGCCAGCCTGACCGGTCTCATGGCGGCGCAGCGGGCAGCGATTCCGGCCCGTGATGCGGTTGACCTGGGGGTGACTGCTGCCGATCGGGATGTTCCCGTACCGACGTTGGAAGCCGTACTGCCGCCACGCCCGCGCCCACGTGCCATGCGTATGCCCGATAGTAGCCAGGCACCGCACGAGCGGATCGGTCAGATCCTCTCTGCCGGTGTGGCGCGGAAGTCAGGGCAGATCCTGGAGGGGCCACCCGACCAGATGGCGGCCGCGATCATCACCTTTCTGCGCGAGCGGGGATTGCTGATGGAGACAGGGACGTAGTCGGGTTCCACCGCAGACAACGCAGAGAAACGCAGAGGGGATCGGGGATATGGGCGACGTGGCGTGCGAAGACGCGAAGAGGCGAGGACGCGAGGACGCGAAGGAAGATGCGAAGACACGAAGACACGAAGACGCGAAGACGCCTCGCGCATCCGCGCATCCGCACGTCTTCGGATCTTCCCATCCGGCGCAACGGCGGTTGGCGGAGATGACCTGGCCGGAGGTGGCGGAAGCGGTTGCGGCGGGGGCAACGACGGTGATTCTGCCACTGGGCGCAACGGAGCAGCACGGCCCGCATCTGCCGCTGGGCACGGACACCTTCCGCGCCACGGCGCTGGCCGAACGCCTGCTCGCGCTGCTGCCTGACGCGCTGCTGGCTCCGACGCTTCCCATCGGCTGCTCCGACGAACATACGGGCTTCGCTGGCCTCCTGAGCCTCAACACCGATACCCTGGTGTGCATCGTGGTTGACTGCGCCCGGCGTATGGCCGCCTGGGGCGTGCAGCGGTTGGTGCTACTCTCGGCCCACGGCGGCAACACGGATGCGCTGGCACTCGCCGTGGAACGGCTCCACCACGAGGTGCCCACCTTGCGCATCTGGCCGTCGTTAGCCACACTCCAGCGTGATGGTGATAGTATCAACGCGGCACGGCTCCGTATTGCCCGCACCGACGGCATTGCGCCGGAAGCAGTCGGCATACATGCGGGCGAGGGCGAAACGTCGGAGATGCTGCACCTGCGCCCGGATCTGGTGCGGCAGGCGCAGCGACAACCCGGCTACTGCGGCGACATAACCGCGATCATGCCCCGTCTCCGCACCGCTGGCCTGCGCCCGGTCACACCCAGCGGCGTCCTCGGCGACCCCACCGCCGCCGACGCCGCACGCGGCGCACGCTACCTGGACGCTGATGCTGCGGCGATTGCGGCAGTGTTGGACTGGTAGCATATGAGAACGGTGGTACGGTGGAATGGTGGAAGGGAATCGTCATATGCAATTATGCGATCACTCTGCTATAATGAGGTCAAGGTTTTGAAGAAGTGCAGTTGGTATGGTGGAAAGGTATCACTCTCTATGCAACCACCTTGTTAGCTCTATCATAACGAACTGACTGACTGAGGTGGAAGGGAATCGTCATATGCGATCACACCTGAACCAGCACTCCATCCGCCCGGTGCAGATTGCGCTGATCTCGCCGCGTGGCCCACTCTACCGACACCGGAGCGGCATCTGGAAAAAGTCCCTGCGGTATGCACCGCTCACCTTGACCACACTGGCGGCCCTGATACCCCCGGAAGTACCAACGCGCATTACCCTGATTGACGAAGGGATCACGGATACCGATCTCGATCTCCAGGCCGACCTGATTGGTATTAGCGCCATTACCGGTACTGCGCCGCGTTCCTATGAACTGGCCGATCATTTCCGTCGGCGCGGAATCCCGGTGGTGCTAGGTGGTGTCCATCCGACGCTGATGCCTGACGAGGCGGCTCAGCATGCAGATGCGGTTGTTGTCGGCTATGCCGAACAAACGTGGCCGCAACTGGTACGGGACTTTGTGGGTGGCACGATGCGGGCGCGCTATGTACAAGGACGCGATCTGAGTCTGGCGCACCTGCCTCGTCCCCGTCGTGATTTGCTGCCTGCCAGTCGGTATACAACGATGCATACGGTTGAGGCAACACGGGGCTGTATCCACCACTGTGATTTCTGCGTGGTACCGACGGCCTGGGGTCGCCCGCTCCAGCACCCGGTGGCCGAGGTGATTGATGATATTCGTCACATGCGTGCCCGACAGATCGCGTTTCTTGATCTTAATCTGATAGCCGACCTGAACTATGCGCGTGAACTCTTTACGGCACTGATACCGCTCAAGATCACGTGGGGTGGTCTGGCGACCACAACGATTGCCTGGGATGACGATCTGCTCGATCTGGCGGCACGCAGTGGCTGCCGAGGCTTGCTGCTCGGTTTTGAGTCCCTCTCACAAACGGCACTCCAGCAGACAGGCAAGGGTTTTAATCGACGCAAAGATTATCACTACGTCGTGCAGCAGTTGCACGAACGCAATATTGCGATTATGGGCTGTTTTGTATTTGGGTTCGACACTGATACTGAAGAAACATTTGCCGAGACCGTCGATTTTGTCCTTGAGGCCAACATTGATTTACCGCGTTATGCCATTTTGACGCCATTTCCCACCACACCGCTCTATCAACGGCTCAAAGCCGAGGGACGTATCCTGACCGAAGATTGGAGCCTCTATGATGGGCAACATGTCGTGCATCAACCCCTCCAGCTTGATCCCGTGGCGCTCCTGCGGGGCACCGAGTGGGCCTGGAAGCGTACGTATAGCTGGCGTTCCATAGCACAACGATTGGCTGGCTCGCGCACGCAACTGCTCGTTGCTCTTCCCGCCAACCTGGGCTATCGCTTCTATGCCTACCATTTGTCCCAGTTTTACACCTGTGACTGGCTTTCGCAGAAGGTATAGGTATGCGCGTAACGTTGATCCATCCTTGCATGGGACGACGGATTGGTCAACCCTACATTCGGAGCTGGCAGATGGAGCCGCTCGCACCTGCAGTCCTGGCCGGGCTGACGCCGCCGGATGTACGAGTGCGTTTCTATGATGACCGGATGGAACCGATCCCCTACGATGAGCCAACCGATCTGGTCGCCATGAGCGTGGAGACCTATACCGCAAAGCGGGCCTATCAGATCGCCTCTGCATATCGGCGGCGCGGAGTACCGGTGGTGATGGGCGGCTTTCACCCGACGCTGGTACCAGAGGAAGCTCAGCAGTATGCCGAGGCGATTGTGATCGGCGAGGCCGAGACTCTCTGGCCCCAGGTGCTGGCTGATGCGCAGCAACAACGGTTGCGTCCAGTCTATCGTCAGGCGCACCGGCCCGCACTGGCCGGCCTTCGACTGGATCGCCGGATTTTTGCCGGCAAGCGCTATCTGCCGATCGGTCTGGTTGAAGCCGGGCGCGGCTGTCATTTCCGTTGTGAGTTCTGTGCGATCCAATCCTATTTTGGTGGTACCCAGACCCGCCGTCCCATTGATGACATTCTGGCCGAAATCCGGCAGATCAACCAGCAGTTGATCTTCTTTGTGGACGACAACATCACCTGCAATATGGACGAGGCCAAAGCTTTTTTTCGGGCCCTGATTCCGTTAAAGATCCGCTGGGTTAGTCAGGCCAGCATCAATGCTGCCCACGATGAAGAGTTTTTGCACCTGCTCAGGGCCAGTGGTTGCCAGGGTTTACTGATTGGCTTTGAAACGCTCAATCCTGATAATCTGAAGCGGATGCACAAAGGGTTTAACACCATGCACGGTGGCTATGAAGTGGCTTTGGCCAACCTGCGCCGTTATGGTATTCGGCTCTATGTCACCTTCATTCTGGGCTACGATGACGATCAGAGCGACACCTTCCGCGAGACGCTAGACTTCGCGATACGGCACAGATTCTATATGGTTGCCTTTAACCATCTAACGCCCTTTCCTGGTACGCCGCTCTATGCGCGGCTCAAGCAAGAGGGACGGTTGCTCTACGATCCATGGTGGCTGCATCCCGACTACCGGTATGGCATGGTGCCATTTGTGCCACGGGGGATGAGCGCGACCCAGGTTGAGCAGCGTTGTGTCCAGGCCCGTACCGCCTTCTACAGCCTGCCATCACTATTGCGCCGTTCGTTGGATTTCCAGGTCAACAGCCGCAATTTTTTGATGTGGTCACATTTCTTTGTGATCAACACGCTGATGCGCCGCGAGGTACTCCAGCGCAAAAGTTTTCCGCTGGGAGACGAAGCGTTTTGTGGTGAGTTGCTGAAAGTCAGAGGGCAGCGAGATGGACTGTACGTTTGATCTGGCCACGGAGGCCGATGATCCAGCCCTACGCCACTTGCTGGCGACCAACCCGCTGCCGGGCAGCGTCACCGTCACCTACGAGCGTGAGCCGAACTACTTTCTGGGCTGTCCGGTTATGGGCCATTTTTATCAAGTGCCAGTTGCCCGCTGCCGCACCAGCGGGCAACTGGCCGGGTTTGCCTTTCGTGCGGTTCGCTCCTGTTTTGTCAATGGTCAGATCGAGCAGGTCGGGTATCTGGGCCAGTTGCGGGTTGACCGGGCATTTCGCGGGCAGGGGCTAACGGCACGCGGGTTCCACTATTTGCGCGAACTGCATGCTGATGGCCGTGTGCCGGGCTATCTGGCGAGCTTGACCTCCACAAACACCCGGGCACGGCATCTGCTGGTTGAACATCCACAGCCACATTTCCCGCGGTTCTCCGCGCTTGATGCGGTGGTAACCCTGGCGCTGATTGTGCGTCCACGCCCGCCGCTGACGGCGGCTGATATAAATATCGTTCGTGGTGCCGCATGCGACCTGGATGGGATCGTTGCGTTTCTCCACGAACACGGAAGGCAACGACAGTTTTTTCCGGTCTATCGCGCATCCGATTTTCAGGATAGCCCGACCACACGCGGGTTTCGGGTTGAGGATTTCTGTCTTGCCTGCCATAAGGACACAATCGTAGGCGTGATCGGTTTGTGGGATCAGTCAGCGTATAAGCAGACCGTGGTTCAGGCCTATCATCACGCGCTGCGCTGGCTCCGTCCGGGGTATAACCGGGTTGCGCCGTTGTTTGGGGTGCAGCCATTACCCGCGCCAGGCCAGCCGCTGCGCAGCGTGTATGCCAGCTTTGTCTGTATTGACCAGCGCTTCCCGGCGGTTTTTCCCGTATTGTTGCGCTATGTGTTGAACCTGGCTGCCACACGTGGCTATGCCTACGTTCTCCTGGGCATGTCTCTGGATGACCCGCTGTTGACCTTTGCACAGCGCTATGCCCATATTCCCTATACCAGTCGCCTCTATGCCGTTACCTGGGACGATACCGGAGGTTTCTATGAACGACGTGATCAGTGCCCCGTCTATGTTGACATTGCAGCCATGTGATGCTCACAGCTCAGGGATTGACGATCGGCATGAACCGGTTGTCCCGCCAAACCAACCACCAATCCTGGCGCAACCTGCTGCACTGGTCGGACGGGTTTTGTCGGTATGCGACGTGACGGAGACGGATCGGGCACAGATGTATGCGTTGCTGGCTGGCTATTTTCGGCACACCAGCCGGGCCGTATTCGAGCGCGATCTGGCTGAAAAAGAATGGGTGGTGCTGCTCCGCGCCGCGACGACCGGTGTGGTTCAAGGCTTCTCGACGCTGATGCGGCTGACAGCAGTGATTGATCAGCAGCCAGTCGTGGCCTTTTTCTCGGGTGATACGATTATTCATCGTGATTATTGGGGCGAGACGATCTTGCCCCGTCTCTGGGCACAGCATGTCTTTCGGCTGGCTGCTTCTATCACGGATGCGCGGGTGTACTGGCTGCTGATCTGTTCAGGCTACAAGACCTATCGCTTTTTACCCGTGTTTTTCCAGGAGTTTTACCCGACATACGCCTGTTCAACACCACCGCACTGCCAACGCATTATGGATACGTTCGCCAGACGGAAGTTTGGTGCTGAATATGATGCGGTGTGCGGCGTGGTACGGTTGACTCAGGCCACACCGTTAGATACCGAGGTCGCCCCAATGACGCCGCAGCGTCTGCGCGACCCGCACGTGGCCTTTTTTGCCACGGCCAATCCCGGCCATACCGATGGTGTCGAACTGGTCTGCCTGACAGAGCTAACGCCAGCCAATCTGACCGCCGCCGGGCGACGAATGGTACGATAGGGAACAGAAAGCCTGGATGCGTGAGTCGCTCTCAATGGAAGGGCACGCCCGTGTTCACGTCTGTGGCGAATAGCCTGTGGTTGCTGGCATGTCTGCCAGAGGCGCATGCATTCCGGCAGGCACAGCGCGATGTGGCCGGCACGCAACACCGGCTGTTGCTGCGCCTGTTGCACCAGAACGCGGATACCGTTATTGGTCGGCGGTATCAGTTTGCGCACATACGCTCGATTGCCGACTATCAAGCACGAGTGCCGCTCTCGACCTATGCTGACTATCAGGAGGCAATCGAGCATATTGGTCGTGGGAAACCGGGTGTTCTTACCCGCGATCCGGTGCTGCTTCTGGAGCCAACGAGCGGTTCAACAGCAGCGACAAAGTATATTCCCTACACCGCTGCGCTGCGTGCTGAGTTTGAACGCGCGATTGCGGTCTGGATTGCCGACCTTTTTACGCACGACCCGCGCTTGATGGCCGGTGCGGCGTACTGGTCAGTTTCGCCTGTGGCATGGAACAACCAGTATACCGTTGGCGGTATACCGATCGGTTTTGAGGATGATCGAGCCTACCTGGGCCGCATGCACCAATGGCTGGCTCAGGCCATACTGGCTGTACCATCAGCGGTACGTTTGATCCAGGACATGGACACGTTGCGTTATGTGACCCTGATCGCACTGTTGCGCCGCCGTGACCTGGCGCTGATCTCGGTCTGGAATCCGACGTTCCTGACACTGCTGGTGCGCAATCTGAACGCCTGGGGTCTGCGGCTGGCAACCGATATTGCCGAGGGCACGCTTACTCCACCCACGGCACTGCCACCAGCATGGTCGGCGAACTGGGCCTGGTTCAATCGACCTGATGCGCAGCGAGCTGCCGAGGTGTACACGGCGTTGTGTACCAGCACCACTCCGGCGCTGCTGCATACGCACCTATGGCCCAACCTGCGGCTGATCAGTTGCTGGGCCGACGCGCAGGCGGCATGGTACGTTCCACCACTGGCCCAGAGCTTTCCACAGGCACAGATCCAGGGCAAGGGGCTGATCGCCACGGAGGGCTTTGTTTCTATCCCGCTGGTTGGGCAGACAGGTGCGGCCCTGGCAGTGCGCTCACACTTTTTTGAATTTTTACCTCCTGATGGCGGAACGGCACGGCTGGCACACGAACTGGTGACAGGTGAACGGTATGCGGTGGTGTTAACGACGGCTGGCGGCCTCTATCGCTACCAGTTGCACGATCTGGTTGAGGTGTCAGGGTGGCAGGACACCTGCCCGTTGCTGCGCTTTATCGGGCGATCCAATGGCTGTGTTGACTGGTTTGGCGAAAAATTGCACGAACAGCATGTGCGGGCGGCACTGACGGATCTGCTGACACAGTATGCTATCACCCCGGACTTTGTCATGCTAACGTGTGCAGAGAACAACGACCAGCATGCCTATACGCTGCTGATCGAGGCCGATGGTGTCTCCGATCATATGCTGGGCCAGTTGGCCAGGGATCTCGATGCAGCGTTGGCTACCAATTACCACTATCGTTATTGCCGCGAACTGGGTCAGTTAGCGGCGGTACGGGTGCGTCGCGTTGTTGATGGGCACGAGCGGTACCTGGCAGCAACGATTGCCCGTGGTCAACGTGCAGGCGACATCAAACCGCCGTTGCTCCCGCAGGGTACTGGTTGGTGCCAGTTGTTGGGCGCACAGACGCCCATAGCCCACGATTCGTAGGAACAACTTTCGTCGTTTCTGGCGCTCTTCACCGCTAAACTCCGTCGAATGGGGCATCAGCGTTTCACCATTGAAACGTTCCGCCGTTCCAACACCCGGCTGCGGACGACTCACTCCACCTGGCAGCCAACGTTGGAGTGAGCAAGGTCGAGTGCCAGTTCCAACACCCGGCTGCGGACGACTCACTCCACCTGCCCCATGCCTTCCACCATCATAAACCGTGATCCCTCAATCAAGAGGTAGGCTCCCGCCCAGATAGCAACAGCCCGATCTTGCTCGGTCATCTGCTCCGCCGAGCAGAAGGTTTCGGGGTCGTCCAGAACCAGGCCACCGCCAAACGTCAAGGCCTCGGCCAGCGTATAGGTACGTGCCTGTGCCAGACGCTCATCCTCATTGGCGATGCGTTGGTCAGCCACATGCACCGTTTTTGTGGCATCCATCCAGACATGATACGGGCCAATCTGGGCCTGAATACGATCATTGCCCCAGCCGGGATGCTCGGTGATCTGGATGGGATCGAGCCGCAATGAGGAAAACTCCAGCACACGCGGGCTTTGCTCAGTCATTCAATACCTCCCTGGTTCATACGCTCATACCAATTTGAAAGAGACACTCCGCATACGTTGGTCAGTCTTACGCTTGCTCTTATGACAACGGGACTGCCCCTAGAACGAGATTGGGAAGGGCGAAGCTCCTCCGAAATCCTCTTTTTTCTGGTGCGGCGTGGCGAAGTCGCACCGCACCAGAAAGGGAACATGGGCGGGGGCCTGCAGCCCCCCATCCCCGCCGCGACGACGTCTTGTTGGAGGACGAACGGCAAGCACAAGGGGCAGGTTCACGTCGAAACGGTATCATACGAGTTACAACGATCCAGCGAACACACAGCACGCCAGAGGGGAGTACATCTCCATGTGCCGTGCCAATCGTAAAGCGCCTGGTCAATCGCTCAATCGGGCTGACCTGCTTATCATACCATAACACCGCTTTTTTGGGACGAGTTCGTAACGAAATTATGTCAGGATCGCGTTATACTAGATGATGATGTACGACCAAAATACGTTGCCTGGCGTTTATCCCAATTCTTTCTGAACTCTGGAGCATACACGATGCCGGTTTACACAATCAAAGGTCAGCCGATCCATATCAACGAGCAGGGATCGACCACCAATCAAGTGGCGCTGCTGATACACGGTTGGTCTAGTTCTTCGTATGCGTTGTCATCGCTGCTGCCGTTGCTGTGTCGCCGGTTCGCGTGCAAAGCGGTGGATCTCCCCGGCTATGGTGAGTCTCCACCGCCCCGTGGTCGAGCCACCATTGCAGGCTATGCTGATCTGCTGGCCGATCTGATCTGTGAGATTAGCGACGGGCCGGTGGTACTGATCGGGCATTCGATGGGTGGTATGATCAGCCTGACCCTGGCGCTGCGCTACCCAATGCTGGTGGAGCGCATGGTGCTCCTCTGCCCGACAATTAGCGGCCATTTATCCACCTTTATTAACCTGTTTATCTCGCCGATCACCATCCTGGAGCGCTTCGGGCTGGCCGGACGCCTGGTGGCCGCAATCGAACCGCACTTCCTCAGTGTCACCGATAACCTGATGCGCCCGGCTTCGTTTGCCGAACGTACCGCCATCACCGAGGCAGACTATATGCGCCTGCGGGCGGATGCCCGCCGTCCAGGGCAGGGGCGAGTGCGGGCGGAGTGCTACCATGCCATGCGCGCTGGCGATCTTCGTGGCCGCCTGGCAGCGGTCGAAACGCCCTCGCTGGTAATCTGGGGAGCGGAAGACAATACGGTGCCGCTACGCGATGCAGGTGTGGTGGCCGACGAGTGGCCCCGCGCCGATCTGCGGATTATCCCCAAAGCCGGGCACTGGCCTCAATTCGAGGCACCAGGTGCCACTCACCGCCATATCGCAGCCTTCCTGGGCCTGCCGTTAATTACCACCCAATTGAATACTGACTCCGGTCAGGATGTCAGCCGAGTTGATGAAGTGGCGCAGTTCCTGGCGCATTCCGATGTGGGGAATGGCATGAATCGGGCGCAGCGTACCCGTCTGGCCGCGCAGTGCCAGATCCAGACCTATGCGCCTGGCGTATGCATTGCGCAGGCCGATACTCCCGGCAATCTGCTGTTTATCATCCAGGAAGGCTCGGTTGAAGTCTGGAATGTTGTCACGGAAAAACGCTCGTCATCCACCGCGTTGCATCCGATGACGACGCTGCTACCCGGCCAGATCACGGGCGAACTGGCGCTGCTCGACGGGGGCCGCCGCAGTGCCGATCTCCGCGCCGGGCCGGAAGGGGCAACGCTCCTCATCCTCAGCCGCGAACGCCTGGTCGCGTTGTGCGAGGACGATCCGCCGCTCGGCAATCGCTTGCTCTGGAATATCGCAACCGCGCTCGCGCTCCGCCTGCGTCTGACACAGTGGCGTCAGCAACGTCAGGTCGTTCAGTAGTGCAGGCATCGTGATGTACGTGTTCATGCTGCTCCTGCGATCCTGGGAACGCGGGCAGCTTGCCCTCGCATGCCCGACAGAGGCCAGATGATACGAAGGCGAGACGCCCGCACTCCTGATGTACACATGCCCCCAGGAATGAACAGGTACGACGCGATAGCGTGTCACTCCTCATTCATCTAGGCAAGACACTCACGCTCCCAGACGATAGTCAATTAAATCCGCGCTCATCAGTTGTTCCTTTCGCACGATCCGCAAAAATTGCTCCGGTTCCACCGGGCGTGCTGCGAACACGCCCAGAATGACCAGCAAATCCGCCTGCTGCGGCGGCGGGGCGCTCCGCAACACGTGCTGCGCCGCCGCTTCCACCGGCGGGGCATCCGCCCCCACCATCAGCGGGCTAAGCACCGTCAACGCCAGATTGCCCGCCGCCAGTGCGTCCTGGGCGTCCTGCTCACTGACTTGCACAGACTGGCACTCGCACCAATCTGCTTGGATTGCCCGCCGCCAGTGTGTCCTGGGCGTCCTGCTCCCACAACCGGATGCAGCGGACTGACCAGCGGTGCTGTTCCTGTCCGTCCACCACCATCGTTAGCGTATCCCCCTGGCCATCGACGGGCGTCACGTACACCACCGTGGCGACAATCGTAATATCCGGCTCCTCTTGCCCCACCAGACCCAGATAGCTCAACACGCGCCACAGAATGGCCGGATCGGGATAGTAGAGGCGTTGCATGCAACGCCTCTACTCCAGCAGGTGCAGGTACTCCTGGCCCTGCGGACTGCGCACGCGCAACAGGGTGTCCAGCGCCCGCTTTGCTGTCGGCAGCTCGCGCACGACGACCTCTACTACCTCGGCCGGCAGGATACCCAGCAAAGGCAACAGGTCGGTCGCCCGCATAGTCGTCAGCAGCTCGCGTAGGTGACTGTCATCTTACAGATGACAGTCACCTGTCCTGCGCTTGCGTACGCGTAGGTGACGGTCATCTGTACGATGACCGTCTCCTGTCCTGCGCTTGCGTACGCGTAGGAGACGGTCATCTGTACGATGACCGTCTCCTGTCCTGCGATCCCTCCTGCCATTGTACCACACGCGAGCTACACGGCACTGATCGCCCTGTACACCTTCACACCTTTGCGTTACAATAATCCCCTGATGCCTTGTACAAGGAGGACACCTATGCCCATTCCATCTACCAGCCTGATCCGTACGCTGCTGCCGCGCATCCTGATCCCGGCCACAACCGTGTTCGAGTTGCTCCTGCTGTTCCGTGAGCAGGCGCAGCCACGGGCGTGTTATGCTGTGGTACGCCTCGACGCCAATGCCTACGATGTGCTGGCCCTGGCCGATCTAGATAGTGCCGTGCAGCAGCATGCAAGGGCGCTACTCCAGTTGCCACTGGGGGCCGTGCCGGGCTTGCTCTTGCCAACCGCGCCGGTTGCGCAGGCCACTACTGGCGTAGATGCCGTCGAGCGGGCGTTGCATGCCACTCCCCGCCGCCGCCTGGTCGTTCTTGACGAACAGGGCGATGTGGCCGGTATTCTCGTTGCACATGCGCTGGGGCAACCCAAAGGCCTCGACCCGCTGGCCTTGCTCGGCCCGACTGTACTGGGAGATACGGCCCCGGTGCCGCCGCCGCACCTCAACACGCGCTTCGATGGTCTGGCCCCCAACCAGCCGCTGCCGGTTGGGCAGCGTGTGCCGCTGATCGTGTGGGTCGGCGCACCCACCGCCACCGGCCGCAGCCAGCGCAGCGAGCGCTTTCAGTTCACCTTCCCCGACGAACATACGCCGGTGGTGTTCACTGTGCAGGTACTCGCCGCGCCTGAGAGCTGGATGATAAAGGTAGTTGAGTCGACCATGATCGTTGCCCCGCCCGGCACCACCACGCAGGAAGCCGAATTTCTGGTGACAGCGCAACAGCCTGGACGCGATACGCTCTTCCTCACCGTAGCGCGTGCCGACACGGGTGTGACGGTGCAGCATCTGTGCCTGCCGATATACGCCGTGCAAGAGCCGCCCGCCATACTGCCACCCGCCGCCCGCCAGCAGGTCACCGTCAGCTTTCCGCTCGAAGATGCGACGCTCCCGCGCTCCACAGTCGAAATTGCGCTGCATCCAGGCGAAAACGCCGAGGGCTTTACAGCGGTGGTGCGCGGCGATCTGCACGGGCACACCCTGTGGGAGACCTACCGTGTGCCCGTCAGCACAGACGAGATCCAGAACGCAGCACTGCGCCTGCGCCAGGAGCTGACCAATATTGTCCTGCATCCCGGTCAACCGGGTGGCGCTGCGTTTCCCTTTGCGAACAACACCACGCTTACGATTGACGCAGCGCTGGCACGCAGCACCGCCGTGACGCTGGCCGATGCCGGGCAGCAGGTCTGGCAATTACTTTTCCAGTCGCCCCGGGCACCAGACGCATTGAAGCAGTTCGCCGCTGACCTGCGCATGTTGCCGCTCGGCAGCACGATGCAGATCGTTCTCTACAGCCAGCGCTTTATCATTCCCTGGACATTGCTTTACGACCAGCCGGGGCCGATCAACGCTGACACGCTCGACTGGAGCGGCTTCTGGGGCTACCGCTATCGACTGGAGGTCATTCCGCCCGGTCGTTATCCCGCGTTGACGATTGATGATCAGCCGGTGGGCGTGCTGGCGCTGTTCAACGACGAGCGTGCCTTGCAGCGCTTCACAACTGAGCAGGCGCAGGTGCTGTGTGACACGCTGGATATGGCGCAGTGCCACAGCGTCTGGGGGGATGCAGCGGTACAGCAGGCGTTACGTACACCCGCTGCGGCGGCGCTGGTCTACGGCTATTGCCATGGCGTGCATAGCAGCGGCGCAGTGCGGGAGGCGGCGCTGGCAAGCGAGTCCGCGTTGCAGTTTAGCGCGAGTACACAGTTGCGGCTGGCCGACCTGCGGCGGTTGCCAGCGGCCTATCTCGCTCGCCGCCCGCTGGTCTTCCTCAACGCATGTGAGGGTGCTACCCAGGATGCCTTCTACTACGATGGCTTTATGCCCTACTTCATCGAGGAGATTGGCGCACGTGGCTTCATTGGTACCGAGGTCAAAGCGCCGCAGCTTCTGGCACACAATGTGGCGTTGCGTTTCATTGAGGCCTTCGCCGCTGGGCAACCCGTAGGCACGATCCTGTGGCATCTACGGCGACACTACCTCGATACCCACCACAACATCCTGGCCTTCAACTATAGCCTCTACTGCCCTGGCGCTGTGCGCCTGGCGGTTGTGCAAGGGCGGTGAGACGACGCGGCGACGCGGTGCTTTCGCGTTGGCACGTTAACACGTTGGCACATTCTAGGTGTCTAGGTGACTGTCACTGTAAGCAGGAGATCTCGGTGACTGTCATCTGTACGATGACAGTCACCCTGGGGCATATGCCTTAGAGGGTCAGTGGCGAGGTGATCTCGGTGACTGTCATCTGTACGATGACAATCACCGAGCCGCCTAACCTGTCCACCTAAGCTGACAATCACCTGGACGGTGAAGCGATCCCCTATTAACCTGTTGCCCGGCGGAACAATCGGCAGCGAGGGGTGCGGCGCAACATATGCTGGTAATAGCCCATCAACTCGCCCATCACCAGCGGCCATGAACGCCCTTCGGCCACAGCACGACCAGCCTGTCCCATGGTCACGCGCTGTGTGGGATCGGCCAGGATGCGCCGCAGTTGCGCCCGCAGATCGGTGGCAATCAATGGCTCGAACAGGTAGCCGGTCACACCATCCTGTACCAGATCCAGCGTTCCACCACTACGCGCACCGATCACTGGCAAGCCAGACGCCATTGCCTCCTGCACTACCTGCCCGAATGTCTCGGTATGGGAAGGAAACACAAACACATCGGCGCTGGCATAGGCTGTTGCCAGTTCCGCGCCTTTCAGGTAGCCCGTAAAATGCACCGGCAAGCCGCGCATGCGCTGCTGCAACTCTGCTCGCGCCGGGCCATCGCCCACCACTACCAGCCGCACTCCGTCCAGGTCGCGCAATGCATCCGGCAATAGTTCGACCCCCTTCTCAGGTGCCAATCGCCCGACGTACAACAGCACCGTTTCGCCTTCACGCGCACCGACCTGCTCGCGCCAGGTCGCGCTGCGGTACTGGGGATGGAAGCGCACGGTATCGACGCCACGCCCCCACACCCGCAAGCGCCGGAAGCCCGAAATGCGCAACTTCTGCAACGTCGCCCGCGAAGGACACAACGTCATCCGGCAACGGTTATGAATCCAGCGCAAATAGAAGTTCACCGTGTCCTTCAAAAACCCCAGCCCATAGTGCAGACTGTAGTCATCAAAATTGGTGTGATAGGACGCAATCAAGGGCAATCGTAACGACCGCGCCACATACGGGCCAGCCGCGCCTAGTAAAGCCGGGCCAACCAGATGCAGCAAATCCGGTTCAAAGCGCCGCAGGTGTGCCGTCATGCCAAACTGTGGCGGCGTCAGCTTCAGTTCAGGGTACATGGGGAGCGGCATCCCGCTTAACGGCACAATTGTTGCCCCGGCATACGCACTAGGAGCCGTCTGCGGGGCCAGCAACAACGCCTCGTGCCCCTCGGTCTGCAGATGTTCCAGCAAACGACACAGCGTGGTCGTCACACCATTCACATCAGGCAGAAATGTCTCAGAAATGAGTGCTATGCGCATTACGTATACTCCAGTACCCCCAGTCATGGCACAACCATCGCCTGGGAATTGGAATGTAACCACTGACAAATAAGAGAGTGTTACGACTCAAGCTGTGTACTATTTTGCGAGCAACCCCGTGTGCCAGGCGGCGATCATCGAGCGAGCGCACGGCCAGTTCAGGGATATAGTCCACACGAAAGCCCCACCGCTGTACACGCATCATCAACTCGGTGTCCTCGTTGACCGGCAGATCGAGGCGAAACCCTCCCACACGCTCAAACACTTCGCGTCGCAGACCCATATTCGAGCCGGATGCAGCGGGAATGCCCAGACGGTGAAAGGCCCACTGGCTGGCATTGAACAACTGACTGTAGCGACGATAGGTCGCAGTACTATACTTTGGCCCATAAAAGGCATCGCCGCTGATGTGTTGTGCCAGAAAGGAAAAATAGCCTGGTTCAAAACCCACATCGGCATCGCTAAACACGATCCAGCGCCCCTGGGCCACCTCTGCCCCTATTTGTCGGGCCCTGGCAATGCCGGCCCTGGAACGAATCACGGTCGTACGCACCGGGCGGATAGCCATAATCAACTGATCCGTGTGATCATCACTGGCGTCAACGACTACCAGTTCAACCGCTGGATGCAGCGTAGCCAGAAATGCCACAATGTTACGCTCCTCATTGCGGGTGGGAATAACCACACTGATCGTTTGCAGTGTACACGTCATCGTCTGCCTCCTGTCTACAGGAGCAACCCTATCTAAACAACGATACCGACTTTATGTTAGCTAAAAGTTAAGAGAGGTTTAAGAAGAGAATAACTGTCTGTAATCTTCTGCCAGATAGCCTGATCGGTGGGCAATCTGTAACCCTGTTGTCCTTGCTTGTGATACAATATAAATAGTATTGACTCAATCCTCCTTCGTCCAACTCAGGAAGCATGTCACCAGATAGTGACGGCGCGTGAGCGTGTGTACTGAGATTCAGGGCAGAGCTATGGATGTACGCACTTCAGGAACATTAGACACACTAGTCATGCCTACCATTTTGCTGGTTGAGGACGAACCGCCGCTCGCCGAGACGCTTTGTTACAATCTTGAGCGTGAAGGGTATACAGTGTTGCACGCGGCCGATGGTGTGCAAGGGTTGGAACTAGCCCGCCAGGAACGTCCAGATCTGTTGATTCTCGATATTATGCTGCCACGACTGGATGGTTTTTCTATGTGCCGTATCTTGCGTCAGGAACGTGATGTACCAATCATTATGCTCACGGCTCGCCAGGACGAGGTAGATCGGATCGCTGGTCTGGAGCTAGGTGCGGATGATTATGTTACCAAGCCGTTTAGCTTTGGCGAACTGCTGGCGCGCATCCGCGCCATTTTACGTCGGGCAGAGCGCCAACCGAGCGGTGGTAGCCGTGAAATCCTCGACGCGGGGATAATACGCGTCGATACCAGCAGCCGCCGCGCCTGGCGTGATGAGAAAGAACTGGTGTTGCCGCAAAAGGAGTTCGATCTCTTGACATGCTTAATGCGCAATCGCGGCATTGCGCTATCACGCGATCTGTTGTTAGAACGTGTCTGGGGCTTTGACTTTCTGGGCGACAGTCGTACGGTTGATGTACACATCCGCTGGTTACGTGAGAAAATCGAGCCGGATCCCGCCCGCCCGCGATTTATTCAAACCGTTCGTGGGATTGGCTATCGCTTTGAGGCACCGACGAGTGAATAGCTGGTATCTCTGTTGATGGTAGTGGTAACCTTTCAGCTTCCTTTAGTATTCTGTGTCAGCCATAGCCTTGCCACCTGGCTTCCAGTTCGTCCGTCACACGTTCAGTCTGACACAGCACTGATAAACCGTATGGATATGAATCTGGACACGTGTGCTTTTGTCCGAGAGCCGCTTGATAGTTCCAATCTTTCACCCCTCTTTCGTGCTACTGCTGCCGCACTTGATGGTGGCTTGATCCTCGCCAATACGAGTTGCCAGGTCTGCTTTATGAATCGTCAGGCGGAAGAATTACTGGGCCTTGATGGAGCAACAGCAGAGGGACAGGGCTTGATAGCCTTGCTCCGTGATTATCAGGCCGACGCCCTCATTCGCGACGTCCTCTCTGATGGTGAAACTCGTGAAACGACGATCCAGCCCCTGTTTAGTGGGTTGACTCTGCGCTTGCGCTGCACTCCACTGATCACGGGCGACAAAATCGAGGGGGTTCTCCTCCTGATTCGCGATATGACGCAGATTAGTATGCTCGAGCGGGCACGGCGTGATCTGGTGGCGAATGTCTCCCACGAATTACGTACACCACTGGCATCATTGAAATTGTTGATTGAGACCTTGCAGACCAATCCCCCCCCACATGTGGCGCAGCATATGTTGAACCAGGCAGCTCAGGAAGTTGATGTGGTGACCCAACTGGTCGATGAGTTGCATGAACTGGCCCAGATTGAGTCAGGGCGGATCACGCTCCAATTAACGCCGATCCGGATCAACACGGTGGTAGCGCGGGCTATGGATCGCATTCATCCCCAGGCCGAACGCAAAAACTTGCGCCTATCAGCCGCTATTCCCCTCGATCACCCGCTGGTACTGATGGACGAAAAACGAGTTGGTCAGGTGTTGCTCAACCTGTTACACAATGCAGTCAAGTTTACGCCGGACGGAGGCGAGATTACCGTACGTGCCTGCACGATTATTGTTGATGAAGAGACACCGCACCTGGGGTATATCGAGCAGGGTGATGAACAGGCGCGGCATCATCTGACAACGCATACGGCGGTGCAGTACCAGGCCCATCCACTGGTCGCCGTTGCGACCAATCTCGCATTTGTCACGCTACCGGCCCCGCATCCACCCGGTTTGTGGAGTCTGATCAGCGTCAGCGACAATGGCATCGGTATTCCTGCCCGTGATCTCCCGCGCATCTTCGAGCGTTTCTACAAAGTTGACCGTTCACGGAATCGCAACACACGTGGCACGGGACTGGGGTTGGCAATAGCCAAGCACCTGGTTGAAGGTCATGGGGGACGGTTGTGGGCCGACAGCGAGGAGCGGCGCGGCAGCACCTTCTATTTCACGTTGCCGGCGACATAGCCACACCTTCACGAGTGGTAGCGCAAAGCGCAAAGCGGCCTGAGCGCACAACAGGGGAGTGTTGGAGCGAGATAGGGGTTTCGAGTAGAAAGGGCAAGCGCCGTGCGAGCAGAGCGATCTGTTTTGCGCTTTGCGCTTCGATCGCTTTGCGCTTAAAAGAGACCACTCTCGACCCCGACAGGCGGGTCAACGCATGTCTTTGTTATATCAACACCATATCATCACGATGTACCACCTCCGGGCCATAATCATAGCCTAGTACACCCGCAATCTGGGCCGAACGCAAGCCCTTGATCAGCAGCAGATCCGCCGCACTGTAGTGCGTTAGCCCGCGCGCAATCTCCTGCCCATCCGGGTCATAGATGCGAATCGTTTGTCCCCGGTCAAAATTACCCTCCACCGCGACCACACCAGCGGGCAGTAAGCTCTTGCCCTGGTGCGTTAGCGCCCGCACTGCCCCGGCATCGACAATCACACGACTGTGTAGCACCGTCTCCGAGAGCAACCAGCGCTTGCGGGACTCCAGATGGGTGTTGCTGGTGGCAAAATACGTTCCCAACCGCTCACCGCCCGCCACGCGCAGAATGACATCCGGCTGGCTACCACTCGTCACGACTACGGCTGTCCCCGAACGGGTCGCCAGATCTGCCGCATAGAGCTTGGTACGCATCCCGCCCGTGCCGCGATGGGTGCCGCTATCCCCCGCCATATGCCAGATCTGCTCGTCAATTCTGGTCACCGTCTCGATCAACACCGCGTCCGGGTTCTGGCGCGGATCGGTGCTATACAGGCCAGCAATATCGGTCAGAATCAGCAGCAGATCGGCATCAATCACATTCGCAACCAGCGCCGAAAGCGTATCGTTGTCGCCCACGCGAATCTCATGCGTCGCCACTGCGTCATTCTCGTTGATAATCGGCACAATGCCACGGGCCAGGCAGTGGAGCAGCGTATTGCGCGCATTGAGATAGCGCCGTCGATCATTCAAGTCATAGCGCGTCAGCAGTGCCTGGGCTACATTGACGCCATACAGGTCAAAGAGTTGCTCATAGAGATGCATCAAACGGCTCTGTCCCACCGCTGCCAGCACCTGCTTGAAGGCCAGGTAGTCATTTTTACGCTTCTGGTGCGGTGGGAAACCGAGTCGCTCCCAACCGGCCGCAATCGCCCCAGAGGAAACGATCAGCACCTGCGTACCCTGCGCCCGTAACGTCGCCACCTGCCGCGCCAGGTCAACCATGAACGGGCGATTCAGCCGATCCGACCCGGCAGTCAGCACACTGGTACCCACCTTAATCACCAGGCGTGTAGGGAGGGCGGTATCTGTCATTATCTACTCGTAGGACGCCTCTTCTGACCCGGATGTTCTGACCTGGCTGCCAGGCAAGGAAAAAGGATGTCCCGATCGATCTGGTTCCCACAGCAGTGCCCGCAGGCTCATTATCTCCTGACGCAGGCGCTCATGCTCGGTGTGACATTGAAACCGATCGCCAATCCGTAGCTGGTACTTGCAGAATGCCAGTTCAGTAACAAGATGGTGCAACCGCCGCACACGCAGATACTGACGCACCCCCTGCTTACACAGCGTCTGTATCTGCGCACGGGTGCGGTACGGCAGCGAAATCGTTTCCACATAGTCGGACGTGCTGATAATCCCCATGCGAAGTTCCTCGCCGAGTTCCTGCACCAACCAGGTGCGCTCACGACGCCAGGCCAACACCACAATAATCACCATGAAGAGCAGACCCGATGACTGCACCGCCCAGGCAACCGCCAGACCCAGCCATTGGTACTGCACGATCATGTTATGCACGCTATGCACCGTCATCGCCAGCAAGAGACTGACGGGAACCACCACATAACCCGACCAACGCTGGCGTGCATAGCGCACCAACCCCAGGCCTAGTCCAACAATGCTGGTAAAGAGCGCATGATTGAAGCCAAAAACAATGCTACGCAGCCAGAACAACCTGCTGAGATCGTTCGGGTTATACAGAAAGAAGAGTAAGTTCTCGGTCATAGCAAAGCCAAAGCCAATCAACGACCCATAGACAATCCCATCAATCGGGCCGTCAAACTCACGGCGCACAAATACAAAGAGCGCCACCAGTGCCAGTGCCTTAACCGGCTCCTCCACCAGAGGAGCCAGTGCCCATGTTGTCAGGTCTGGCCCCAGGGGCGAGTTGGACAAAGGTACAGCCAGTACGACTTGAAACATGATCGCCAGCATAATGGCTGGAATCGATCCCCAGACAAACACCGCCGCCAGCAGCAGGAGCGGTTCCTTCTCATACCGATCCAGCCACCAGATCAGCCAGAAATACAACGCGGTGGGGCAAACGGTAGCCAGCATGGCAGTCAATACTGATGACGTTATCATTCTGTCGCACCTGTACTGATAGAGCGGTCAGTGACCAGTGATGACACACGCGATAGCCAGTATCGGCTATAGTACACTGGCCGCTCATTTCTTGATTCCCAATTCATTCAACCGTGGCGTCGTGGGGCAGCCATTGCTATTCCAGCCATGCCGCCGATAGTACTCCGGTAGCAACTCCGCCAGCGGTGGCACATACCCGGCAGCCACCCCCTCCGATAGGGGTGTTTCTTGCCAGCGTGGGGGCAACTCGTCTGGGATTGTTTTATAGCCATGCTTGAGCGCAAAGAGGCGTTCCAGGGTAACAATCCGCTCTCCCAGGCGTCCCATATCGGCCGCACTAAGGGGTACCTCGGTCACAGCATTGATCAGCGCCAGCACCTCCCCCGGTGTAATCTGATAGGCCATCAAGCCTAGTCGCCGACAAATCCCGGCTGCATCAAGCATGGCCGCCAGCCGTTCATGCCAGATCAACCGCACCACTTTGCCGCTGGTTGCCCGTGGTGGCGCAGGTGCATCGGGCAACCAGGCGGGTGGTACCTCCAGCAGTTCCTCGTACATCATAGCATAGCGATAATCGCCACCAATTGGTGCAGTTGCCAGCGCCAGGGCTACTCCCGTAAGTGCCCGTGGGTCAAGCGTGGGCATTGCCAATCCCTTAACCTGCGGTGCAAAGCGATCACTATCATAAAAGATGTCTTGCATTTCATCGACACCGAGCGACAGCACATCGCGTTTGTCGCGCCGGGTACCCAGCCGGGTCAGCGCTGCTAGTACCGCTTGATCATCGCCCCAGCGCAGTGTACCGGCATGGTTCAACCCGGTTTCCTGGCATTCCATCATAAAGGCAATGGCCGCACTGGTAGCAACCGGATCAAGCCCCAGTCGCAGACAGAGATCGGCGATGGACAGCAGAGCCTCGGTGTCGATGATACCGCAACGTGCGCTAAACCCGGCTACCATTTCTAGCTCAGGGAGCGGCAACGGCTGGTCACGTAGCGCCGACAGGTCGCTCGCCAGAGGAATGGGCACACTGGTATAGGTGCGGCCATCTTGCTGTCCCCGTTGGGCAAGGGCCGCTGGCAGATCATACAGGTGTGCCACAGGTAGGCCATCTTGACCGTTGCGCCGGGTTAACGCTCCCCGTTCCAGCGCAGGTATAAAATAATGCATGCTGCCCGATTGCTGCAAGCTTTGCGCCAGGGGGCTGTGTTGCATCCGCTGACGAATAAGGTTAAGCGCCACCGTGAGTTTGCGTTCATCTCCTATCGGCAATGGCTGGCTGCCGCGTACCGCAATAGCCTTGACGCGCTTGTGCGCCATCACCGCTCCCACACCAGCCGGCTCGGCCAGATAGCGACCCTCGGCCACAATGCTACTATAGGCGACCCCTGCCTCGGCTGCCGGGCCAATGCAGATGATGACATAGTCGGCACCCAGTTCGGCCTGCAGCCGCTCTGTGGTTTCCATTGTATCCAGGCCCAGCAAGTGCGCAGCCGAGCGAAGAACGACGCGGGTGTGGTCAATCTGGAGCAAACACCATTCGGGTGCCTGTCCATTGAGAATCAAGAGATCATAACCGGCCCGACGCAAGGCCGCTCCCCATTGACCGGGTGCCCAACTATAGGCTATACCGCCCGTAAAGGGAGAACGGGTACCGACAATAAACCCGCTGGCCGCAAAATCAACATGTCCAGCCAGTGGCCCGGCTGCAAAGATCAGCAAATTAGCCGCAGAAAGGGGGGCCGTATCCGACGCAAGCTGATGATAGAGCATCCAGGCGATGACTCCTCGTCCGCCCAAATAGGCCTGCTCTATCGATGGTGCAAGTTGCTGCTGCGTCTTACCGCGATTGAGCAGGACTGTTAACGCATGCAGAGGCATACGATTCCTTTATTGAATATATGGTAACGATGACCTGATTTAGACTTGCCGCGTCATGATAGCCTGAATATTGTACACGATCTATGACCGGTAGGCAATGGGCAATTGGAACTACCAGGATATGGGTCATATATACCAGATCCGATCATGATGCACCTCTGCGCCTCCTATCGGCATATGGTACAATACAGACGGTTTGAACAGACGCTTAGGCGTTAACAGCACATATGCCGTGGCGTAGTCGTCTGATTGTGCAAAAATACAATAACGTTGAAAAAAGAAGCGGTTATGGGCGCTTACCGCGTCAATCGTATCATGAACAGAAGGTACACAGTAAACCTGCAATGCCCATCCTTGCCATCGTAGGCCCGTTGGCTTTGCTCAGGGTACACGTTTAAACCAATCTCACGAGTTGAGCACTGCCTGGCAGTGAGATACCTTCTGTGTCAGCATGACATAGATAGCACTTACGCGGTGGTATGGTCAGATCGCCTTTGCGCCGGAGTTTACCCCTTCGACTACGCTCAGGGCAGGCTCTGAGCGAAGCCGAATGGGTAAACTCCGGCGCAAAAGCTTGTCCCGTTCGACTGCGCTCAGGGCAAGCTCTGAGCGAAGGTGAAGGAACGTGGGGTTCACGCGACCGTGTCCGTCCTGATAGATCTGTACTATGGATAACACATTGATTTCTGTCCATCATGATGGATTCCAGAAGGTATTGTATGGCAACCTCTTCAAAGCAACACGCATTTGCTTCCCACATGCCGTCTGAGAAACAACGCACAACCATCAGAATGCGTGAGGAGCAGCGCCGTCAGACACATCTGGCTGAACTACAAGCCCTGGATGGCCTGCGCGATGTGCCGCTGATCGAATTACGCTACCTGGTTGATCAGTGCGTCTTCCGCGTCTTTGCCTCGGATACCACCATTATCAGCGAACGCAAACCCGGCGAGTTTCTGTATATCCTGCTGGCGGGCAACTTGCGGCTAACACTGCACGATAAAGAAGGCCACGAGGTCTTGCTGGGTGTACTGGGGCGGGGAGACTGGTTTGGGGAAGGGCCCCTGTTTGGCGATTATTTCCGACGGGCTGGAATCTATACCGAAACACAATGCTATGTCTTGCAACTATCTCTCACAACTGTGCGTGAACTGTTGCCTGTGATGCCCACGTTTCAGGCACTGCTGCAAACGATCTATCGCCGCCGCCTGGTTGAGAGTACCCTGGCGCGTGTGCCACTGTTTAGCCGTATCTCGCCGCTCGAACGTGTGATGCTGGCTGAACTGCTGCAACCACTGGAGTTTCCACGTGGAAGCCTGATTGTCCATCAGGGTGCATGCGGTGACTCGCTCTATCTGATTGAAGGCGGGCAGGTGGTGGTCGAAAATGATGGGAAGGCAATCGCTTTTCTTGATGAAGGTGACTTCTTTGGCGAGATTGCGCTGCTGGGCAAAGAACCGCACACGGCCACCGTGCGGGCGCTGACGCCATTGTCGGTACTGGCACTGCCAGCTACGGCTTTTGACGATCTCCTGAAAAACCGCCCTGATTTTCAGGCCCAACTCGAAACCACGGTCGCCCAACGGCGTGCCAACACCGAGCAGTTTCGACATGACCATGATCGGGTTATGCAGATGACCCGGATTATAGAGCATGGCTTGTTACGGGGCAGTCATCTGCTGGTGCGGTCGCCAGAACTGTGTCTGCCCGATTGCACGCTGTGTGAGGCGGCATGCGTGTCGCGCCATGGGCATGCCCGCTTGCGTATGGAGGGTGTGTTGGTAGGCCAGCAGCGCGTGATCGATGCCTGTCGCCAGTGTCGGGTGGGAGCCGAATGTGTGGAGGCCTGCCCGGAAGATGCCTTTGAGTGGAACGACAAGGGCGTGTTGCTGATCAACGATAAGTGTACCGGCTGTGGTGCCTGTGTGCCTGCCTGTCCCTATAACGCCATTACCCGTGTGCCCCGGACAATCGAGACTGCCAATGGCCCGCTGTGGCAACTCTGGCACACGATGAAAACGCGGTTTCGCCCACCGATGATGATTCCGCTGGAGCCGGTGTCGCCTGCCTATACCCATCGCGCCGATAAGTGCGACCTGTGCGATGGCTACCCGGATCTGGCCTGTGTGACTGCCTGTCCAACTGGTGCGTTGCGGCTCGTGCCAGTGGAAGAGTTGCTGCCGCTGTAGGATTGTGAGGAGGGAAGATGTCAACGGATACGTTCAAGGCATTGGTGTTGGAACAACAGAACGGTGAAGTACAGGCGACAATCCAGACGCTTACAAAGGATGCTCTCCCGGAAGGTGAGGTGCTGGTCGCTGTGGCCTATTCAGGCCTCAACTACAAAGATGGGTTAGCGCTCACCGGTCAGGGCCGCATTGTGCGCAGCTATCCGATGGTGCCTGGTATCGATTTTGCCGGGACGGTGGTCGAGTCTTCTTCGCCCGACTATAAACCGGGAGATGAGGTGGTCTTGACTGGATGGTGGGTGGGGGAACGCTATTGGGGCGGTTATGCGCAGATGGCCCGCGTCAAGGCCGAATGGCTCGTGCCCCTGCCTGCCGGTCTCAGTCTGCAACAGGCAATGAGCATCGGCACGGCTGGACTGACGGCGATGCTGTGTGTGATGGTGTTGGAAGAGCATGGCATGACTCCCACAATGGAGCGTGAGGTACTCGTGACCGGTTCAGCGGGTGGGGTGGGGAGCGTTGCGGTGGCGCTCCTGGCAAATCTAGGCTATAAAGTCGTGGCTGCTACGGGTCGAGCAGAAACGCACGAGTATTTACGCAGCCTGGGTGCCCACGATATGCTGGATCGCACCGTGCTATCCGCTCCAGGCAAACCGCTGGAGAGTGAGCGCTGGGGCGCTGCTGTCGATACAGTTGGCGGAGATACGCTGGCAGGGGTGTTGCGCTCCATGGCCCAGGGTGGTAGCGTGGCCGCCTGTGGCAATGCGGGCGGGATTGCGCTGAATACAACGGTGATCCCTTTCATCCTGCGCGGCGTGAATCTGCTGGGTGTCGAGTCAGTCTTATGCCCACAACCACGCCGCCGCGCCGCCTGGGCCCGCCTGGCAAGCGATCTGCCCAAAGCTGCTTTCGACCCGATTACCCAGGTAGTCGCGCTGGAAGAGATCCCTGAACTGGGTCGACAGATCCTCAAGGGGCAGGTGCGCGGTCGTGTGGTTGTTGATCTGCAGGCGTGACGTAGGAGAACGGTGAGACGGTTCACACCGTCCCACCGTCTTTCGCGTAGAAACCACCAGGTCACGGTACGAGGTGAAGCATGAGTGTGCTGTCTCCGCAGGTGTCTTGCACACAGCTAATATCAATTTGACTTTGACCTTCCACCTCTTTTCGCCCGCCTACCCCCCCCGCTCGAAGGGGTGGGGGCAGGCCGGAACCCTTCCCTCTGTCCAGACCGACGCGGTGGCGCATCCGCTGGCACGTTTCGTTCACGGCTGCGGGGACGGGACGCGCTTCTGGTTGCCCCTTTTCGCTGAAGGCGAAAAGGGGGCGGGAAAAAAGCGTCGCTTCCACGCTGCATCAGGCGCAAAAGCGTGTCCCGTTCGACTGCGCTCAGGGCAAGCTCTGAGCGAAGGTGAAGGGACGTGGGGTTCACACGACCACGTACATCCTATATGACGAAGTTCCAGGTACCTTATTCCTGATGAAGTACGTCGCATCGAATTCCAGTTGTTTTTGTACTACAAAACAACTGGAATGTCGCATCTCAACCATAGCCAGCATGCGTTTTTTTGTTCGACGACATCCCGACAGTATTGCACGCACTCCTGGCGTTCTTTGCGTTGAACCGTTCCTTCACCACAGTGCCCACCTCACCGCTTTTCACCCCAAAATAGAAAAAGCTTTGTCAAACTCTTAGCCAGGGGGTATAATTGCAGGCAGATGGAACGCACCATTCACTCGGGCACAGTCCAGGCGCACTGGCAGGTTGCCCTCGCACGATCATAGGACATTCTAGCTACATTGCTGTCAGTCGTGGCACAACTGGTGCCAGCGCTGGCAAGGGAGGAACAATCAGGCCATGCGAATCTTAATTACGGGCGGTGCCGGGTTTATCGGCTGTAATCTCGCTCAACGACGACTTGCTCGCGGCGACACGGTGACGATCTATGATAACCTCTCGCGTCCGGGCACTACCTCTAATCTGGACTGGCTTCGCACGATCGCCCACCGCAGTGCCGGTAGCCTCGAATTTATCCAGGCCGATGTCCGTGATGCTACCGCAATCGCCAGCGCTGCCCAGTCGGTGGAGGCGATCTTCCACCTGGCTGGTCAGGTCGCGGTGACGCATTCGGTACAACATCCTCGGCTAGACTTCGAAATTAACGCCCTGGGTACGTTTAATGTGTTAGAAGCGGCGCGCACCGCACCGACACGACCAGCGGTGTTTTACTCGTCCACCAACAAAGTGTATGGCGGTATGGAAGACGTGGCCATCGTTGAGGAGGCAAGCCGCTATCGCTACCGTGACTTGCCCAACGGCGTGTCAGAAATGCAACCCCTCGACTTTCACTCGCCCTATGGCTGCTCGAAGGGTGCCGGTGATCAGTATGTGCGTGACTATCATCGCATCTATGGCCTCAAGACGGTTGTGTTCCGGCAGAGTTGCTGCTATGGGCCGCGTCAATTTGGCGTTGAAGATCAGGGATGGGTGGCCCACTTTGTCATCGCGGCCCAGTTCAACCGACCCATTTCGATCTATGGCGATGGTAAGCAGGTACGGGATGTGCTATACATTGATGATCTGATCGACGCCTATGAACTGGCACTGGAGCAGATCAATGTGGCGGCAGGTCGGGTCTACAATGTGGGCGGTGGAATCAACAACACACTCTCGATCTGGGCTGAATTTGCGCCCATCTTGAGTCGCCTGGCGCAACAACCCGTCGTACCAGCGCAGTATGGAGATTGGCGACCGGGCGATCAGCCGGTCTTCGTGAGCGACATCAGGAAAATTGAGCGTGAACTGGGTTGGCAGCCACGGGTCGGGATCGCGCAGGGAGTGGAACAGTTGTGGAATTGGGTGCGCGACAACCGTCACCTGTTTGAGTGATGTGATACCGGCCAGCGTGCAAAACAGAGGGGCCAGCTGCGATGTCTCCATAGCATCCCTGTGGCTGTGCCCCTGTGTTATGGCTCATACTACACGATATAGGATAGATAGATGCGTCTGCTTTTTGTGTTAACGTATTACCGTCCGCATACCAGTGGTTTGACGATTTATGTAGAGCGCCTGGCACGGTCGTTGGCTCGACGCGGGCATACGGTCACCGTGTTAACCTCACAGTATGATCCCAGTCTACCGCAGCGCGAGATGCTGCATGGTGTCTGGGTTGTACGGGTACCGGTTGCCGCTCGGGTAAGCAAGGGGGTCTTAATGCCTGCCTTTGGGTGGATAGCGACTGGTCTGGCGCTGCAGCACGATGCAATGAGTTTACATCTGCCCCAGTTCGACGCCAGTGGTCTGGCGATACGTGGTCGCTTGCTCCGTCAGCCAGTCGTGCTAACCTACCACTGCGATTTGCAATTGCCGCCCAGTCCCTTTAACCACGTGGTGAATAAGGTGGTGCAACTCAGCAATCTCACCGCCGGGTATCTCGCAACGGCGATTGTGGCCTATACCCAGGATTTTGCCGATCACTCGCCGTTTCTCTCGCGCTTTCGTTCCAAGGTGCGTGTTATTCCACCACCGGTTGAGGTGCCCGACATCCCCGCTGAGGAGGTGCATGCCTTTCGGCGACGCTGGAATATCCAGGGGCCAATCATCGGTATGGCGGCGCGATTGGCAACCGAGAAGGGGGTAGAGGTGTTGCTGAATGCTTTGCCGCGTGTCCTGGAAGAATATCCCACTGCTCGCGTTCTGTATGCCGGGCAGTTCGAGAATGTGCTGGGCGAGGAGGCCTATGCGCGCCGCCTGGCCCCGCTGTTTGAACGCTATCGGGATCACTGGACGTTTCTGGGAACGCTTAGTCCAACCGAGATGGCGGCTTTCTTCCCCAATTGCGATATGATTATTGTGCCAAGTTTGAACTCGACCGAGTCGTTTGGCCTGGTGCAGGTGGAGGCTATGTTGTGTGGTACGCCCTCCATTGCCAGTGCGCTACCGGGCGTGCGCCAGCCGGTATTGCAGACCGGTATGGGATTGGTGACACCGATTGGTAACAGCGATGCCCTGTCGGAGGCAATCATTCACATCTTGAAGAATCGTGCTGCCTACATCCGCCCGCGCAGCGAAATTGCCGCCCGCTTCAGCACCGAACGCACCACCGAGGCCTATGAACAGCTTTTTACGGAATTGCGGAAGAAGTAGCACTCCTTTAAAGACAGATTGGTCAATCTATGCGTGATTTTTTACGTCCTCATTTGCTCACTTTGCCGATCCACCGTGCTATGTTGCGGGCGGTGGAAGCACGCCTGTTTGCCGAAATTGCACCAGATTTGCCGGAGCCAATCGTGGATATTGGTAGCGGCGATGGGACGTTTGTCCAGATCGCCTTTCCTGGCAAGCACGTGGTGGGCATTGATCCGATCCGTAGCGATACCCATGAAGCGGCACGACGCGGCGTGTATCGCGGGCTGAGTGTTGCTAATGGCGCCGCCTTGCCCTTCGCTGATGCCAGTTTTGCCAGTGCGATCAGCAATTGCGTGCTGGAGCATGTCGTGCCACTCGATGCAACGCTGCGTGAAGTGACACGCGTGCTGCGCCCTGGCGGTCAATTTGTAGCCTCGGTGGTGGGGAACCGCTTCCCGCAGGATTTGCTCGGCACAACGCTGCTCAATGCGCTGGGCCTGGATGGGAGCCGTTATGGCCGCTGGTTTAACAAAATTTCGTATCATTTCAATACCTTGAGTGCCGACGAGTGGAGCCGCCGGTTTCAGGATGCGGGCATGGAAGTGGTAAGCTGTCGCCCGTACTTTAGCGCGGCGGCGCTCAAACTCTTTGACTTCAGCCACTACTACGGCGCACCGTCAATTCTTACCCGCCGCCTGACCGGACGCTGGTTACTGTGCCCCCCCTTGACCCCCAATCTGTTATGGGAGCCGCTCTTACGCCGCATCTATAATGCCCCGCCGGGTAATGATGGGCCATACTACTTTTTCGTCTGTCGCAAGCCGGGCCGATAAAGGGCAGCATGGACACGCGACGATCGACAAATACGCGCATGGTTGACGACAAATCCCTGCTGACGTATGAAGACCTGAGCGCCATTATTGACCTGACGCTGTGGGCCGGGCAACTGCTGCTCCAGCATGGCGCAGAGACACAGCGCATCGAGGAAACGGTGCATCGACTCGGTACTGGTATGGGCTGTAACTGGATGGATGTGATGGTATCCAGCAATACCATCGTCGTAACAGCCATCAGTGGGCACCAGTTTCGGACAAAGCTGCGGCGCGTACCGGCGCTGACGATCAATATGGCGGTGATCGATGCGGTCAACACCTTGAGCCGCCGCGTATCGACTGGCGAATTGGACTGGCTGCAGGTACGTGCCGAATTACAGCGTATCAGTACCACGCCGCCCCGTTATAATCGCTGGTTGGTGGTGGCGATGGTTGCGTTGTCGTGCGCCGCGTTCAGTCGGCTTGCCGGCGGCGACTGGGCGGTGTTTGGGGTGACGTTTGTGGCGGCGTCAACGGCGATGGTGGTGCGGCAGGAGCTAACGCGGCACCATTTCAATACGCTGATGATGGTGACGATCACTGCGTTTATCGCGGCCCTGGTCGTCAGTAGTGCAACACTGTTGGGACTTAGCGCCAATCTGGAGTTGGCGATGGCTGCATCGGTGCTATTACTGGTTCCGGGAGTACCTTTGATCAACGCTGTCGAGGACTTGATCAAGGGCCATCTGGTTACAGGCATGGCACAGAGTATGACAGGTATATTGGTATCGGCCTGTATTGCACTCGGCCTGTTGCTGGCAATCTGGTTGACAGGAGTGGGAGGTTTGTGAGTATATCGGCACTGATGTGGCTGCTGCTGCGCAGCGGTATATGGGCCGGAATAGGATCGTTGGGTTTTGCCGTTCTATTTAATGTCCCGCCACGTCTCCTGGCTGGCTGTGCTATGTGTGGGGCAGCAGGCTACATCGCACGCCTGCTGGTGATGCAACTGGGGGTTGATATTGAAGGTGCGACCCTGGTGGGAGCGCTGATTGTCGGGTGTGGAGGTGAGTTGCTTGCCCGTCGCTGGAGAGCACCGGTGCCGATCTTTACCGTCAGTGGTGTAATCCCTATGATGCCGGGCCGGTTTGCATTTAGCACCATGATCGGCCTGTTGCGCTTTGCCACCTCTGGCCCCGACGCCAGTTCGCAGATGCTGGTGGAAGCCAGCCTGAACGCCACAAAGACAGCGCTGATACTGGGCGCGATTGCGTTTGGGATTGCCGCGCCCAGCTTGCTCTTCCAGCGTCATCGTCCGGTGGTATAGCCAGCCTGGCTCAATGATCAATCGGAGTCCCGGCTTTCATCAGGGAGTGTCCTGGCCTGACTGAAGTCGGGACACCGTTTGTTACGATGTAAGAAAGATTGGTCTATAGGGCAGTGAAACGGTAGAACATCTTAACGTTCCGGCGTTCCACATTCCACCGTTCCACCACTAGTGGTTGACCACCGTGATGTTGAGAGATACGTCGTTACTACATGCTCTGCATATTCAGTGTAGTCAACCACTAAAACGGAATATCGTCATCCGACTCGATCGGTTGGGGCTGGTTACGCCGGGGCGCAGGCCGTGCGGCTGGTGCCGACTCACGGTTCACAGCGCGGGGTGCGGGTGGTTCTACTGGCTCTTCCATATCTGGCTCATAATCAGCCTGATACTCCATACTTCCCCCACGACCACCATTGCGGCTAGACAGCATAATCATATCCTGGGCGATCACCTCGGTGGTATAGCGATCATTGCCGTCTTTATCTGTCCATTTTCGCGTTTGCAACCGTCCTTCAATATACACGTGACTCCCACGGGTAAGATATTGATTGCAAATCTCGCCCAGTTTATCCCAGGCAACAATCCGAAACCACTCCGTATCCTCATGCTGACTCCCGTCACGATCCTTCCAGGTGCGATTACTGGCAACACTGAAATGTGTTACCGGGCTACCCTGAGAAGTATACCGCATCTCGGGATCGCCCCCCAGTCGCCCGGTCAACTGCACCTTGTTTAAGTCTTTGGCCATCACAACCCTCCTCGTTCATGTGTAGCTGTCGTCCCAACCGTCAATACGTTCGAGACGGCCATCAACCGGCGAACCTTTGTGCGAACTATAGCATGCAAGTGGAGTGCTGTCAAGAGGGAACTTAAGAGGTACCTGTTCACACTCGTGGGAACGCACCTGCCTGAGAGCGTGGGCGGGACGCCCGCCTGGGAGCGCGGGCACGCTGTCTGCACTCCCATGAGAAAAGGGAACACGTACACGAAGACATTGCTGCAAGCCCATACGGAGTACGTTTGGCGGTTCGTCGTTGCGTGTCAGGTCGTCGTTTGTTGCCTGTTTGTCGTATTGCCTGTTTGTCGTAACGAATTTAGTCGTTTTCGGAGAGCTGTACCGCCGATTCGTCGCTGGGTATCTGTCTGTTGCCTGGCTCGTGAACGGGCGGGCAACGCGGGCGCAAAGCCCGCCTACGCGGACGGACGTGCAGGCTGTATCGATGGCCGGTGTGCCACCGTCGTTCGACGCAGCAACGTTCGGGCACACACGACCACGTAATCATGTTCATGAAGAACCATCAGGGGGTAGCACTGAGGAGATTGGTGCTGACGGCCTCGGCCATGGCGTGAAGGGTGCCGCTTTCGACGGCTTCCTTCGCCTGACGAATCGCATTCATGGTTGCAAAGGCATCAGATTTGCCGTGCGCAATGATGGTGACGCCGCGCACCCCCAGGAGCGGCACCCCACCATAGGCACGATAGTCGGTGACGCGGCGCACCTGGCGCAAGGGCAACAACCCGGCTGTCACAAGCCCTGCCCCACCGAGTAAGGCCCCCGCTGGTGCCCGCCAGCGCCCGGCACCGGGCCACAACGTCAGTACCGTCGCTGGTAGTAACCCCACCAGCAAGCGCCGGATCAGATTGCGCCGCATTTCCAGCTTGATCTTGCGCGTGGCGAACGAGACGACTGACTCGCCCATTTTTAGCACCAGATTGCCCACGAAACCATCGGTCACCAGCACATCACACATATCATGCAACAACAAATCTTTGGGTTCCGCATTGCCCACAAAATTTAGTGTACTCTCCAGCAAAAGCGCATGCGCTTCTTGCACCAGCCGATCACCCTTGGTCGACTCTTCGCCGTTTGCCAGCAGCGCCACACGGGGATTATGGACACCGCGTACCAGCGCGGTATAGACGCTGCCAATTTGCCCAAATTGCAACAGATATTCCGGCTTACAGTCGGTCGTTGCGCCAATATCGAGCATCAGCACCGGTTTGTGGAGCGTTGGAAACAGTCCGGCCAATGCCGGTCGTTCAATGCCGGGCAACCGCCCCAGAATAAACAGCGCGGCAGCCATCGACGCACCGCTATGACCGGCAGAGACAAAGGCGTCGGCAGCCCCATCACGAACCATGCGCAAGCCGACCACGTGGCTTGAGTTGGTCTTGCGCCGTACCGCCTGAGCGGGCGGTTCGTCCATACTAATGACTTCCGGCGCATCAACAATGGGCAGGTCAAGACCGGTTGTATCGTAACGTGCCAGTTGTTGCGCTATCGCCGATTGTAGGCCAACCAGGATGACCGTACAGCCATAGGAACGAGCGGCCTGTACCGCCCCTTTGATGGTCTCTTGTGGGGCATAATCGCCGCCCATAGCGTCCAGTACGATTCGGATCGCGCTCATTGCCGTGTCCTTCATAGCATCGGTACGCAATGCATGCCCATCAGGTTCTGATCAGACGTGTCTACGACCATCACTCGTAATGGTTGATACGAAACGGCAGATCGTGAACCACATTCTTGTGCCGACAAACTATAGCATCAGGGGAGATTTGCGTCAAACGGCGGAATCAAAACGGTTCGGGGGGTCTGATACGCCAGATCATCGCGCCTAGCCAGAGCGTGGCCGTATTCCACAGCACAAAACCGGCCATTGCCAGCACGACTACGCGGCCCGCTCGCCCACAGCGCCATAGCACACGCACCGCCAGCGCCGCGCCGACGGCCACGGCCCACGCCGAAAACATGAGCCAGCGCGTACTCTGGGTGGAGAGCGTTATGAACGGCAGGATGGCAAAGGGAACGCTAACCAGCAAACTGCCGGCCATGAGCATCAGCAAGATGTGCGCTGAGCGCCCGCGCCGTAGCAGGGTGAGCATGCCTGGCAGCGCCAGCAGCAGCGGGAAAAAGCCGAAGTGGGTAATCAGGCCACTGTACCAGAGCGTGTGCCAGAGGTAACTGCGCTCAACTGGTGCCCGCTGCGCCAGGCCGGTCATCCCACCGGTCGCCACGGCCTGGGCCTGGCTGATGAACAGCGGCAGGTAGGCACTGTAGAAGAACACCAGCGCACCCGACAATGCGCCCATCCCGGCCAGCAGCAGCGGCCGCCACAGCCGCTGGCACCAGGCAACCTGCTGCCAGAGCGCTATCCGCAGCAGTACCAGCAGCACGCCGATCAGCAGCACGGTATTGATAAAGAAGCCGAAATGCCCCAGGAACACACCCAGTAGCAGCACGCTGATCATGATGGCATACCAACGCTGACTGGTTGTTTGTTGAGCGGCGTACATCAGCGCGGTGATCAGCACCAGGGTCGCAAACTGGGTGTAGATATGAGTGTTGAACGACCACCAGATGGTCATAAACCCGGCTGCACTGAATACATAGATCGCCGCCGCCAGCAGCGCCGTGCGCCGCGCAGTCGGCGTTGGCAGTACCGAGGCTGGCGTGGTGGCCCAGATGACAAGCGTGAACACCAGCACAGCCCCCAGTCCTTCGACCAGGGCCGCGCTCAACTGGAGCAGATCGGGCGTGTCGATCCCGGATAAGGTCAATGGCGCGAGCATCAGATATGGCCCGGAAGGATAGGGGAAATCAACGCCACGATTACGCGAGAGCAGATACACCTGTCCTAGCGCCGTCTCGTGCAAGCGGTTGGTGTGAAAGCCAATATCGCCATGCATCGAGCGCGGGTAGAGCCGCCCACCATAGCGCAACCCGAATGCCGCCACCACGATCAGGATCAGCCAGGCCAGCGTGTACGGATCGAGCGCGATGCCAGTACGTTTTGCCAGCGGCGGTAATGTCGCCTGCAACACCAGTGTCAGCACATAACACAGGGCCAGCGTCACCAGCGCTGGTATGGCACCAGCGGCCCAGCGCGGCGGATCGAGTACGGCGGCCAGCACCACTAGCACGATACCACAGGCCAGACAGCCGGTGGCCCGGCGTGTGGCGCGAGGCACGGCACCGAGGGCACGGAGCAAGGTCAGCCAGGCCAGGGTGGCGGCGAGCAGCCAGATGCTCACAGCTTGCCAGTCGGGCATAATCGGCAACGCCGAGGGCAGCGAGGTGATCCGCACCGCATCGAGGGGCGTGCCGATCTGACGTGGGTCATCCGGAGGCGAAAACGTCTCGGTGCGGAGAGTCAGCGTCAGCGTTCCGCCGCGCAGATGGTGTGCGGGCACCGCCAACCGAAAGCGGGCACCAGCGGGGCGCACGGGCAGCAGCGCCAGCCGCTCAGTGCCGCTCCAGACCTCAATCGTGTGTGGGCCAGCAGCTACCACCTGCGCATTCACCGGAAAGAACGTCAGATCCACCAGCAGCGGACGCTGGCCCAGACCCGGCAGCATGATTGTGGCCCCATCGCGTGTCCAGCGAAAGGTGCCATGGATGTCACGTTCGGCGGTATTGAAGCCATACAGGTGGGGCAGGTCGCTGCCGTACCCCTCCTCCTTCCCCACATCAATCATGTAGCGCAAGGGGAGTTGGGGTACAAGCAGCAGTGCCAGCAGCAGCAGCGCCAGCAGCACGTAGAACGACCGTGGACGGAACGCCGCCTGCCATACCCTTCTTTCTGCGTGCAACCAGCGCACTATCCAGGTACCAGCCATTGGCAATGCACCGGAGGTGTGCAGACCTATTTGGCGGCGTATTTGAGCGTGATCACGAGTCGGCATAACCAGAATTATAGCGTGACGGCTCGGATAGCTCAAGGATCTGTTGCGCTCATACCAATTTGACTGGTACGTTCCGTAGAAATGGAAGGCCCGCCCCACAGTTGTACGACCGAGCCATAGACAAAACCGCCGAGGCCGATACATAGCAAGCCGGGCCAACGTTTCAGACAGTTTCGCTTAGCTTGAGCGATACCGATCCCGTACTCGCGGCGAGCGCAGGCGACGTTGCAGGCGACGGATGCGGAAACCCTGGCGTGCCATCTGCGTCCAGGCATCTTCGGGCGAAAGCGCCAGGGCGATCTGGCGATCATCCAACCGATGGGACTGGTGATCATTCAGCCGTGCTACCTGTCGATGTAACTCGTCATCGGCTGGGGTTGATGGCCCATAACTCCACCATATCGACCAGACCAGATAAACACCAGCCGCGAGGATCATGGTCACCAGCAACCACAGGATTAGCACCATTATGCCATACCCTCCTGCTGTAACTTATAATAAATACCCGCCGCCTCGGTGCGATTGTTCACATTCAGCTTTTGATAAATATTTTGCAAGTGAAACTTGACCGTATTATCACTCACACTCAGCCGCTGCGCAATCTGCGTATTGGTCAAACCCTGAGCCACCAGCGCCAGCACCTCGATCTCCCGTTCCGACAAATCCGTCATTGCCGGATATGGGCGCTGCCGATGAGTTCGCAACCAGCGTTTCGCCGCCTGCGGAAAGACGAGTTGCCCACGATATACCTGCCGAATACTGGTTATCGTCTGTTGGGGCGACTCGGTTTTGAGCGCAAACCCATCGGCCTCTTTCTCCAGCGCCGACTGCAGCGAGTCACCATCGTTAAAGGCCGACAGCACCAGCACCTTCGTGGGCAAGCCTTCGGCACGAATATGCTCCAGGCACGTCAGCCCGTCCATCATTGGCATCTGCAAATCCAGCACAACCACATCGGGAAGTAGCTGCCGGACTACCGCCAGCGCTTCTGTACCGGTACTGGCACAACCGACGACCTCAATATCATCCTCAGCATCAAGAAGGGAGCGCATCCCTTCCAGGACAAGCGCATGATCATCAGCCAGTACGACCCGAATGACAGCCATAGCTTACTCCAGCGTATTACCCACCTGCTGCCGGATAGGGCACACGCACCCACACGCGCGTTCCAACTCCCGGCATACTCTGGATATCGAATGTGCCTCCGAGAATCATAACACGCTCGCGCATTCCCTCCAACCCGATATGCACATGTTCCTGGTCGGCGAGAACCTGGTTGAGATCAAACCCGCGGCCATTGTCAATCACTTCCATCGTAATCGCTGCACCATCGCTGGCGAGAACAACCAGATGTTGATCGGCATGTCCATGGCGCGATGAGTTGGAGAGCGCTTCTTGCAAAATACGATACAGCCCGATTTTGACCGGTAGGGGCACATCGGGGAATGTTCCCTGAACATCCAGGGTGATCGGATTGCCCGTTGCTTCTTCGTGCTGGATGAGCAACCCCTCCAGGACCGAGAGCAGATCGCGGCGTTCAAATTCAGGCGGGCGAAAAGCACCCATAAATGTGCGAATTTCGTCGAGAGCATGCTCCAGCAAGCGTATGCTCCGCTGCAGACGTTCGGTATCTTCTGCGGTGTCCGCACTGTCACGCCGCTCAAGATGCCGCTGGACAATACTGAGTTGCGAGAGCGCGGCAAAGATATTTTGCACCGGGCCATCGTGAATATCCAGAATAATCCGACCAACTTCACGCTCGGCGATCTGCAGCATGCGCCACGATGTTTCGCGGCTACGCTCTTCTCTACGCTCTTCTGTTTGCTCGGCTGGTTGTGTGTCACGACCATATACACTGGGCATCATTGCCACTCCTTCCCTCCGCCGTCGTCGTATATCACTACGCTAGACGGGTGAGACATATATTTTCCAGGCACACTGGCAAGCACAGTCGATCTGTGCCGAATGTAGAAGCGTGCCTGTGGAGGCAGGGGTTTGCATTATTATACACTATCTAACCTGCTCCTGCTTGTAGACCTGTATAGGGGAACTGTTCACACGTAACCGTTCAGGGGGACTTTCGCCAGCGGGGGTTGCGGGGGCCTGCGGCCCCGGCAACCCCCGGCAACCTCCGGACGGGGTCGTGCCCCGCCCAACCACCCCACCTGAACGGTTACGTTGACCATTGGTATAAGCTTACTATACGATCGCCAGTACAGCAGGTTTGTGAAATTTCGATCGAGCGGTTTCATTCATTGTGGTACAGATACTCATGTTTTCTGGGGTTTCCTGACACGATATGCCCAGTCTGGCTGGAATACAAGCGAGATTGTTCTTTATTTCGCAATGATCCTGTGCTGTTTTTCTCAATATTCAGCCATCCTTATTTTCTTTGAAGTTATTCTTCCTATGATGAATTCTGATAAAAACAAACCTTTTCGATCTTATACTGACATTATTTGTTCTTTTCTTCTCAATGCGGTTTAGAGAAGATGACTTTTAGTTGCGAAACTTTTTCTCAAACATATAGATAACGTGCTACAGTAACATAACAGCAATTTTTGCCAACAATTCTCTATTTTTCGACTACTTTCAGATATCAGCGTGGTATGCTCTAGCAATCCTACGTCAGGGATGCACGGGAATTTCGTCAATAGCCGGGGGATAAGACGGCTTTTCCCCGGCGAGAGCGCGATCTCCCTCGTTTGTAGACTGGCTGTAGAGCGGTGAGAGCGCCACTGATCGAGATTCATGTCACACTCGATCAGCGCGAAGCAGGGTTGTTGGAAGCACTCAAGGAGGAGGTGTGTGTATGGCTACGACTGCTGCCACGGTACGACCGACCACGTTCTTTGACGAGGTGGTCGCCGAGACACCGGGTGATCCCAGGCTTGAAGCCTGTCTCCAATGCGGGACGTGTGGTGGATCGTGCCCTTCCGGGGCTGATATGGATCACACCCCGCGCGCAATCTTTGCCCTGATTGCGGCCGGGATGAAAGATGCGGTGCTACGCAGTAATACGGCCTGGTATTGTGTCTCGTGTTACTACTGCATGGTGCGCTGCCCCCAGGAAATTCATATCACAGACATCATGTATGCCCTCAAGCGCATGTCGATCAAGGCCGGGCTGTATCAGGACAAGACCAGCGTGCCTGAAGCATCCGATTTTGCAGAAACCTTTGTCAACTATGTGGAAACCTACGGCCGCAGCTTTGAACTGGGCCTGGCGACCCGTTACCATCTATTGCACCACCCGCTGGATATGATCAAAATGGTACCGCTGGGTCTGGGGATGTGGCGACGCAAGCGATTGGATTTCACCCCCCGACGGATTGAAGGTATCGAACAGTTACACGCTATTCTGAAGCGTGCCAAAGAATTGGGAGCAGCCGCATGAAGTACAGCTATTATCCCGGTTGTTCGCTCGAGCGCCAGGCCAGTGCCTATCATCAATCGACCATGGCCGTGGCTCGACCTTTGAACATCGATCTGGTTGAACTGGAAGATTGGAATTGTTGTGGGGCGATTGAGTATATCGCGGTGGATTTGCTCCCCGCCTATGCCCTGATCAGTCGCAACCTGGCGCTGGCGGCGAACCAGAATGGTGGGGGCAACCACCAGATCGTCGCGCCATGTAGCGCATGCTACCTCAACTTGAGCAAGGCCGACAAATATATGTCCGATTCGCCCGAACTGGCCGCGAAGGTGAATACGGCATTGGCAGCAGGTGGCTTGAGCTATACCCCTGGCACCATCCGCACCCGGCACCTGCTGGATGTGATTGTCAACGATGTTGGCCTGGATGCGATCAAAGAACGAGTGACCAACGCGCTGTACAATCTGCGTGTGGCACCCTACTATGGCTGCGTCGTCGTACGACCTGGCTTCGATCATCAGTTCGATGACACCGAGTATCCAACCTCGATGGACAAACTGATGCGTGTCCTGGGCGCAACCGTTATTGATTTCCCCCTCAAATCCCACTGCTGCGGTGGGCATATGACCCAGATTAGCCAGGATGTGGCCCTGGAGTTGATACGTCGCCTGCTCAAGAACGCCAGCGACTACGACGCCGATGTGATTGTGACGCTGTGCCCCATGTGCCAACTGAACCTGGATGCCTACCAGGACAGCGTGAACAAGCAGTTTGGCACGGACTACCACATTCCCATCCTGTACTTCACGCAACTGGTTGGTCTGGCGTTTGGATTGCCTGCGACTGAACTGGGGATTGGCAAAGAATTTGTGGATGCGCGACCGGCGTTGGCAAAGGTTGGCGCAACACCGGACGTGACAGACATCCCGGCTTCCCGCCGAGACAAGAAAGCGCTACCCATGCCGCGCATGACCAGGGAGGGAGAACGATGAGCGAAGAACGTGTCGGCGTCTATGTCTGTCATTGTGGGACGAACATCGCCAAAACGGTCGATGTCCAGGACGTAGCCACCTGGGCGGCGGGGCAACCGCATGTCACCGTAGCCCGCGATTATAAGTTTATGTGTTCCAGTCTGGGCCAGGAAATGGTTGAGCAGGATATTCAGGAGCAGGGACTCACGCGGGTAGTCGTGGCCGCCTGTTCGCCGCATATGCATGAGAAGACCTTTCAGGGTGCCTGTGAACGCGCAGGTCTCAACCGCTTTATGTTCGAGATGGCCAATATTCGCGAGCTGAATTCCTGGACTACGAAAGACCGCGAGTCGGCCACGCAGAAGGCCAAATCCATGGTGCGCGGTGCCGTCGAGCGCGTGGTGCATCATCGTCCGCTCGACATGCTGCCCGTCCCGATCAACCCCAATACCTTGATCGTCGGCGGGGGCATTGCCGGTATTACCGCCGCCCTCGATATTGCCAACGCGGGCTATCATGTCTATCTCGTTGAGCGTGAGCCGTCCATCGGTGGGCATATGGCCCAGGTCGATAAAACGTTTCCGACGCTGGACTGTGCGGCCTGTATTCTGACGCCACGTATGGTTGATGTCGGTCAGCATCCCAATATCACCCTGTTGAGCTATAGCGAGCTGGAGCAGGTTGATGGGCACGTCGGCAATTTCACCGTGCGCGTGCGCAAGAAGGCGCGCTTTGTCAACGAAGCATTGTGTACCGGCTGCGGTGACTGCATCGAGAAGTGCCCCGGCAAGACGTTGGATGAGGTCTTTGAGGTCGGTCTAGGCTATCGCAAGGCGGTATATAAACCCTTTCCCCAGGCGGTGCCCAAGTATCCGGTGATCGATACCGAGAGTTGCATTTTCTTTCAGCGTGGTAAGTGCAAGGCGTGCGAACTGGTCTGCCCAACACATGCGATTGATTTTACGCAAAAGGACGAATATCTGCAACTGCAGGTTGGCAACATCATCCTGGCGACGGGCTATGACCTGTTCGATGCCCGTACGATCCCGCAATATGGCTATGGGCGGCTGGCCAATGTGTTCACCAGCATGGAGTTCGAGCGCATGGTCAATGCGGCTGGCCCGACCGATGGACAGATCGTCTTGCGTGACGGTGTGACACCGCCGAAGAGTGTCGGCATCATTCACTGCGTCGGGTCACGTGACAAGCATTATCACGAGTATTGCTCGCGGGTGTGCTGCATGTACTCGCTCAAGTTCGCGCACCTGATCCACGAACGCTTGCCAGACACCGAAGTCTACAACTTCTACATTGACATTCGCGCTTCGGGGAAGCGCTATGAAGAGTTTTATCATCGGGTGCTGGAAGAGGGAACGCACTTCATCCGTGGACGTGTGGCCGAAGTCACCGACGCAGCACGCATGCCAGGCGAAGAAGGCAAGCTGATCATTCAGGCCGAGGATACCCTGATTGGCAAGCAACGCCGCATTCCGGTCGATATGGTCATCCTCAGTACTGGCGTGCAATCGCGGCACGACTCGCACGAGGTGGCGCAACTGTTTGGCATGGGCTGTGACTTCAACGGCTACTTCATTGAGCGCCATCCCAAGCTCGACCCGGTGTTGACCATGAGCGACGGTGTGTTTATTGCGGGCGCATGCCAGGGGCCGATGGCGATCCCCGAAACAGTGGCCCAGGCCGGGTCGGCGGCGTCCCAGGTGATCAGCCTGATCAGCCAGGGTACCCTGATGATGGAGCCGATCCGTGCCCGCATCAATCCCGACAAATGCTCCGGTTGCCGCATCTGTAACAACCTGTGCCCGTACCACGCCATCACCTTCCACGCTGACCGCAAGGTGTCCGAAGTGATTACGGCCATGTGCCAGGGCTGCGGAGCGTGTGTGTCCGCCTGTCCCAGTTCGGCGATTACTGGCGCACATTTTACCGCCCAACAGGTCATGTCGCAGATCGAGGGCATCCTGTGGGATGTGCGCGAGACGATCCCGTTGATGGCGCGTTAACGACGAAAGGAAAGCACGCATGACGAGTGAACCCTACACGCCGGTGATTGTCGGCTTCCTTTGCAACTGGTGTTCGTATCGCGCCGCCGATCTGGCTGGCACGGCGCGTCTGACCTATGCGCCGACCATGCGCCCCATCCGTGTTATGTGTACGGCGCGGGTCGAGCCACAGTTCGTGATCAAGGCGTTGCGCGAAGGGGCAGACGGGGTCTTGATCGCTGGCTGTCATCCAGGTGAGTGCCATTATGTTGAGGGCAACATCAAAGCCCTGCGCCGCTATACTCTGCTCAAGCAGATGCTGCGCCAGTTTGGGATCGAAGAAGAGCGCGTCCAGATTGTCTGGGCCGCTGCGTCCGAGAGCAAGGTACTGGCCGATGCGGTAGACCAGATGACACTCACGCTCCAGGCATTAGGCCCGCTGCGCTGGCGTCAGACGGTGCTGAACGGACATGGCGCGGAACAGGCCGTGCGCGAATCGGCCGACGTGCGCCGCGCTGCCCTGGCTGCGCAGGAAGTGGAGGGAGAACGATGACAAACAAAGAAACGTCGCCAGCAGGCAACGGCAAGCCGAAACTGGCGATCTACTGGGCCGCCTCCTGTGGTGGCTGCGAGATTGCCATCTTGAACATCGGCGATAAGATCCTGGCGGTGGACGAGGCGTTTGAGATTGTTTTCTGGCCGTGTGCTGCCGATTTTAAGTACGAGGATGTGCGGAACTATCCCGATCACTCTATCGATCTGTGCCTGTTTAACGGAGCCATCCGCTCGTCAGAGAACGAGGAAATGGCCCATCTGCTGCGTCAGAAATCAAAGGTACTGGTCGCGTTTGGCTCTTGCGCGCAGGAAGGATGCATCCCCGGTCTATCCAATCTGACCAGCGCCAGTGACACCTTCCGTGCGATCTACATGGACAACCCCTCAATTGACAATCCGGCCGCAACGCTGCCGCAGACGGTCACGACGGTTCCAGAGGGCGAGTTACACATTCCCGTCTTTTACAACACGGTGCGCTCGCTGGATCAGGTGGTGCCGGTCGAGTATGTCATCCCCGGTTGCCCACCGGAGCCGCCACAGATCTGGGCCGTGCTGGAGGCGATTGTCACCGGTGCCCCGCTGCCGGCTCCCGGCTCAACCGTGATCGGGGCCAGCCACCTGGCGGTCTGTCATGAATGCCCGCTGGAAAAGCACGAGAAGACGATCGAGCGCTTCTATCGGCCCTACGAAATCACGCCGGAGCCAGGATTGTGCCTGCTGGAACAGGGCCTGATGTGCATGGGCATCGCTACCCGTGGCGGCTGTGGTGCCCTGTGTCCCCGCGTGGGCATGCGTTGCGAGGGCTGCTACGGTCTCCTTGATGGGGTTGAGGATCAGGGCGCGAACATGATTTCGGCGATTGCCTCGGTCGTCAATGTGGGCAAGCCCGGTGATGACGAAGCTGAATTGGAACGGCGTATTGGGGTCGCAATGGACTCGATTGTCGATCCGGCCGGTACCTTTTATCGCTTTAATATGGCCCACTCGCTACTGCATCGGGTCAAAACAGGCAATAATGGTGACGTGCAGAACAGGGGGAGTGAGACCGCATGAAACGGATTAGTATTGACCCTATTACCCGCCTGGAGGGGCATGGCAAGATTGAGATTTTCCTCAACGACGAAGGCGATGTTGCTAATGCCTACTTCCAGGTACCCGAACTCCGTGGGTTTGAACAGTTTTGCGTCGGCCGGGCGGCGGAGGAGATGCCGCGTATTACCAACCGCATCTGTGGCGTGTGTCCCGAAGCGCACCATATGGCAGCCACGAAAGCGCTCGATATGCTCTTTCATGTCGATCCGCCTCCGGTCACCAAAAAGCTGCGTGAGATGTTCTATTCCGCGTTCTACGTGACCGATCATACCACACACTTCTATGCCCTGGGCGGGCCGGATTTTGTCGTTGGGCCTGATGCCCCACCCGCCGAGCGCAATATCCTGGGGGTGATCCACAAGGTGGGCCTGGACATTGGCAAGCAGGTGATCGACGCCCGTATCCGCAATCACCATGTGATCAAGATGATCGGTGGGCGCGGGGTGCATCCGGTGGCCGGGTTGCCCGGCGGTTGGAGCAAACCCATTGCGCCCGCCGAGCGCGAAGAGATCGAGGGTATTGCACGTCAAAACGTCGAATTTGCGCTGTTTAGTCTGAAGGTGTTTGAGGATCTCGTGTTGGGCAATCAGGGCTACGTCGATCTCATCCTGTCTGAAGGCTACATCGACCGCACCTACTCGATGGGGATGGTGGACGCGCAGAACCGGGTGAACTTCTACGACGGTATGATCCGCGTCGTTGACCCGGAGGGGGCCGAGTTTGTCAAGTATCACCCGCGTGATTACGCCCAGCATGTGGCCGAACGGGTTGAACCGTGGACGTATCTGAAGTTTCCCTATCTGAAGGGCGTGGGCTGGAAAGGGTTTGTCGATGGCAAGGATAGTGGCATCTATATCGCCACGCCGTTATCGCGCCTGAATGCCTCAGATGGAATGGCAACGCCGCGAGCGCAGGAGGCCTACGAGAAGCTGTATGAGACGCTCGGCAGCAAGAAGGTGAACGGACGCTACCAGCCGATCCACTATCGCCTGGCAACCCACTGGGCACGCCTGGTCGAGTTGCTGTATGCCGCTGAGCGGATGCTGGAGCTGATCAGCGACCCGGAGATTACCGATCCGAACGTGCGTGCGCCGGTGACGGCCACGCCGGACGAGGGTATCGGTTGTGTGGAGGCACCGCGTGGCACGCTGACGCATCATTACTGGACGGACGAGCGCGGTATTTTGACGAAGGTGAACCTGATTGTGGGTACGACCAACAACTATGCGCCGATGTCGATGTCGATCAAGAAGGCGGCCCAGACGCTGATTACGAAGGGCACGGTTATCACCAACGGGCTGTTAAACCGGATCGAGATGGCCTTCCGCGCCTACGATCCCTGCCTCTCCTGCGCCACGCACTCGCTGCCCGGCCAGATGCCGATGGAGGTGGTGATCTATGATGCGCAGCGCAACGAGGTCGAACGGCTGGAGCGCCTGGAGCGGTGAAGCGTTCAAGCGTTCAAGCGGTCGAGCGCTTGGAGCGGGGGGCGTTCAAGCGTTCAAGCGTTCGAGCGTTCAAGCATTGGAGCGCTTGGAGCGCTTGGAGCGGGGGAGCATTCAAGCGTTCGAGCGCTTGAGCGTTCAAGCGGGGGAGCGTTCAGGCGGGCGCAGTGTCTTTTCGTAGTGACGACTTTCGTCGTTTCCGCCAACGAACTGTTCGTACCGCAGAGGGGCGCAGAG
>CALANA010000204.1 GCA_937925925.1 uncultured Chloroflexales bacterium
ATGGGGCAGAGCGGTACTTTTGTTGTTTTTCACCCACATTTTCGCCTACGGATAAAATACGGATGAAAAGAGTGTTTCTTCCACGCTGCCCCATTCGGCTGCGCTCAGGGTAAACTCCGGCGAAAAAGCTTGTCCTGAACGAAGGTGAAGGAACGTTGCGTTTGAGCGACCGCGTAAGTCGTAATCTATGACACCGCGACGGAATAGTATCTTCGCTACGGTAGATCTCCACAATTGCAGCAGATTCGGTACTTGACAGATGACGCAATTCTCTTGATACTTTAGGAACAGGACTGGCACAGCCATGCGATTGTGCTTTGACATAGCTCTGTCACCGTTGTTCTGATCTACTGACCTGATAGGAGTATCTGCTATGCGACGATCATTTCGGTTAGTAAAGGTGGCCGGTATTGATATTAAAGTGCATATTACGTTCTTTTTCATTCTCGTGTTAGGTGCCCTGCCGTGGAGTTCAGAGTATGGGCTTCCGGGCGCACTGTTTGGTATGATCCTCATTCTGCTCTTGTTTGTCTGTGTAACACTGCACGAACTGGGGCACAGCCTGGTTGCCCAGCTCTTTGATATTCCGGTGCGCGAGATTATTCTGTTGCCCATCGGCGGCGTGGCGTTCCTGGGGCGCAATCCAAGCAAGCCCATGCAGGAATTGTTGATCGCGATCGCCGGGCCGCTGGTCAATGTAGTGATTGCGGCATTGATCCTTCTGATCACAGGGGCTACAGCCTACGTCGGTATGTTAGATCAGCAAGGAACCGTGCAGGGTGCAGCCCTGGCACCTTCTTTCACCACACTTATGCTCTGGTTACTCCAGGCCAATGTGGCCCTGGTGATCTTTAACCTGATACCGGCGCTACCGCTCGATGGTGGCCGGGTTCTGCGTGCTATTCTGGCGATGTCCATGACCTATCAACGTGCCACACAGATCGCCTCGGCCGTGGGGCAGACGCTGGCGATCGGCCTTGGGTTGCTGGGTCTCTTTGCTGGCAACTTTCTGCTGATACTGGTTGCCGCCTTTATCTTCATTGGTGCCGGACGCGAGAACGTAGAGGCGCAGGCCCGCACCGTCCTGACCACCCTGCGGGTGGGTGATGCCTACAACAAGCATGCGCTCCGGCTCGAAATTGGCGACCGGGTCAGCAAGGTGGTGGATTACATCCTCACCAGCTATCAACCTGATTTTGCCGTGATGCAAGGCAACAATCCGATTGGCATTGTTACCCGCGATGATGTATTGCGAGCGCTAGACACCACCACTGAGGATGTGTATGTCACGATGATTATGCGGCGCGAGATCGTCAAGGTTGACGCCAGCGCCTCGCTGGATGCTGTGCGCCAACTGATGTCTGAGAAGAGCGTGCGCGTCGTGGCAGTATACGACGGCATAGCCTATCTGGGACTGGTCAGCCTGGAGGATATTGCCGAAGCATTTGCGGTCATCACGTTCCTCCAGCGGCAGCGTGAGGCGCGTGAAGTACAGCAGGCCAATCCACGCATGAGTGGTCAGTAATCAACTATAGCAGCGCTATTCTTCTTCATAGGGATCACTGCTAAACTGATCATGCACCTCCTGCAGTTGCTCATCTTTGTAGCGCGCATAGAAGTTGCGCGTCACTTCAACACTACGATGACGCAAGATCTGCGAGACTTCAGCTAGTTCGACACCCTCGTTGAGCAGATAAAAGCCAACGAAATGCCGAAACGTATGCGGTGAGGTGGTACGTAATAGGGACGCCTCATCGTGTTTCCCCTCCAGTTCGATCTGCGTCGCCACAGCTTGCGCAGCGTAATGCACAATCCGCCAGCCGCTGGAGCGACTCAATCGGGCACCTGCCGTCCGCCGATCATACGACTCAAAGAGCGGCATGCTGCTTGCCAGTGACTCACGCGCCCGCACATAAGTGCCAAGCGCCCGCTCGGCATGGCGACGCACAAAGAGAACGCCAGCACGTCGGCCCTTGCTCCATACTGGCACGCGGCTCTGCACTTGTCGATCACGATAGACGTGACCGACATTCAGGCTCAGTATTTCGGAAATTCGACCACCGCTCGAAAACAGCAGATGCAGCAGCGCTGCATTACGCAGGCGGATCAGACGCAGGCGGGCAGTGCGATCATCCTCAGCAGGCGGGCGGTCATAAAAATTCACCAGGCGGCGCAAATCAGGCGGCGTGGGGGCTACCGTCTCCGGCAAGCGCGGCAAGGCCCGTGCCAGTTCAGCCCGCACCGTCTCGGTACGAAAGGGAATAGCCTCAAACGACTCGAGCAGGGTGAAGAAGCCGAGCAGCGGTCGCGTATAGCTATGAATGGTGCGTGGCGCTAAGCGCTTGACAGAAGGGCTGGCAGTCTGGCTCTGCGCCGTGCGCCGCAATGAGAGATCGTAGTCACGCTTGCGCAAGGCGTGTGTATAGTGCAGGAGATCATCCAGGCGCAAATCACGAACGAGTCGGCGACCACTGCGCTCTACCCAGCGTGTGAACAGGATCAACGCCGTCTGGTAGCTCGTAATTGTCTGGCGCGAATGGTGACGCTGGGCATCACGCTCGGCTAGCTCAGTTGGATCAAGATCATCATCGTCAATACTATCCATGCCTGCCGTTTCCAGTCGAGCCAGCCAGATTGCCCCGGCCTCAGCCAGGGTAGTGGTTGGCAAAATGGGATGTTCTGCGTGCGACAGGATACTGTCCATAGCGAACGGCTCTTTGCTACCGTAGATCCACCAGCGTGGTACCAGGCCGACGGTATCATTCTAGTCTTGCAGATCAGCATGATGCTGTCTGTCACTAGTCTAGCACATACGCACCGATACAACAAGCGCCATGTGACGTGATATACCTGTTCACACCTGGAGGAACACGCATACCTGGGAGCAAGGGCAGAACACCGTCTAGTGCGGGCAAGATGCTCGCGCTCCCAGGAGAACTCTAGTGTGTGCAAGATGCCCGCGCTCCCAGGAGAACAGTGAACATGTACGACGTAATCAGAACTTGACGATTTGGCGAGGATATGGTATGCTTTTGTGCAAGTAATACAACAGGGGTTTGTATAGTTATGCTGACAAGCAGATTTGCGTTCATCGTTATTCTCGTAGTACTGGTACTCCTCCTTATTGGATGGAGTTATACGTACCTGGGAGGAACGGAGTAAGCAACCCCTGTAAAGCGAAGATTGAGACCATAACCTCCCAAGGAAACGCGGGAGGTTTTTTAATGGTTCTCTCAGGAAACGGTTTTCATCGTCTGCGCTCGTTGCATCGCCCCGCAACGGCGCTGGTTACAATGCCGTAACTGACGGTGAGTAATCATCTATCTCTGGGTATGGGCCGGATGTAATCCACCGTTCTCATCCCAAAGTTCACTGTTACGACATAAGATTTGCACGCAATGTTGCGGATGGTGCGATTGTATCCTGGGGTCAGGATACAGGTTCGATGCGCCTGCATCCCGGTGCAGTCCATGGCGGTAGTTCGCTCTCAGATCTGACGGTTGGGTATAACAAATGTTCGTAGTAAACCAGAGCTAATGGAGGAGGTTGTCCCATGTCCGAAGAGAAAACCGGCGCACAAATTATGTGTGAAGCCCTGATCCGTGAAGGGGTAGAGGTCATGTTTGGTATTCCGGGTGGAGCCATTATGCCGTTCTATTTTGCCATGTGGGAGTATCGCGACCAGTTACGCCACGTACTTTGCCGCCACGAGCAGGGTGCCGGGCATGCCGCTGAAGGCTATGCACGCTCGACGGGCAAGGTTGGGGTGTGTATCGGTACCAGTGGGCCAGGTGCCACCAATCTAGTGACACCAATTGCCGATGCGATGATGGATAGCACCCCGCTGGTGGCGATCACCGGGCAGGTGTCGAGCGCTGTGCTGGGGAAAGATGCTTTCCAGGAAACAGACATCACGGGGATCACTATGCCGATTACCAAGCATAACTACCTGGTGAAACGCATCGAGGATCTGCCATGGGTTTTTAAGGAAGCTTTTCATATTGCCAGCACTGGTCGTCCTGGGCCGGTGCTGATTGATATTACCAAAGATGCGCAACAGGCGCGGATGGTACCCGATTGGGATGTCAAACTCAACCTGCCGGGGTATAAACCAAATTATCAAGGCAATCGCAAGCAGGTGCGCGAAGCTATTCGGTTATTGATGAGCGCCTGCAAACCCTTGATTATGGTTGGCAATGGCGTGATTATGTCGGGTGCCACCGAAGAGTTGCGTGCGCTGGCCGAGCGCACCGGTATTCCAGTGATTACCACTCTGCATGGTATTGGCGCATTCCCCGAAGATCATCCATTGAGCATTGGTATGCCTGGCATGCACGGCTGGGTGCATGTCAACCGCGCCATTCAGGAGTGCGATGTATTGCTCAATATTGGTGGGCGCTTCGATGACCGCGTAACGGGCAAGGCCAGCACATTTGCCCCCAATGCCAGAGTCATTCATATTGATATTGACCCGAGCGAGATTGGCAAAAACGTCAAGGTAACGGTGCCGATTGTTGGCGATGCACGCATGGTTATCAGCGCCCTCCTGGAGGAGATGCCTGATCGCTCGGAACTAGCAACGTTACATAGCCATGCCAGCGACTGGATGGAACACATTCGTGAAATGCAGGCAACCCATCAGCACAAGCAGCAGTATATTGCCCGGCCGGATGTGCCTATGTATCTGCCACCACACGATGTCTATGCTGCACTGACTCGCATTGTGAACCAGCACGGTAACTATCGGATTGTCACCGATGTTGGACAGCACCAGATGTGGGCCGCGCAGTTGATCGATTGGCATCGACCACGCACGCATATCACTAGCGGCGGAGCAGGCACCATGGGCTTTGCTGTGCCAGCGGCGATGGGGGCCGCGATTGCACATCCCGACGAGACGATCTGGGCCATCTGCGGCGATGGGGGCTTCCAGATGACGAATCAGGAGTTAGCCACAATTGTGCAAGAAGGTATTAAGAACGTTAAAGTTGCGATTATCAATAATGGCTACCTGGGCATGGTGCGCCAGTGGCAGGAACTGTTTGAGAACAAGCGCTACAGCGGCACACCATTGAGCGGCCCGGACTTTGCCCGACTTGCAGAAGCATATGGCGTGCGCGGGATCACGGTCGAACATACCGACGAGGTTGCAGATGCAATCAATACGGCCTATGAGTATGATGGTTCGGTCGTGATCGATTTCCGTGTCGAGCGTGAAGTGAACGTCTTCCCCATGGTACCCCAGGGCAAGAGCATTGGGGATATGATTACCGAGAGTCCAATCGTTTGATAAGGAGCTATCTGAATTGTATGAAAAAGCATACGATTGTCGCATTAATGCAGGATCAACCCGGTGCCTTGAACCGTGCCGTGAGTTTGTTTCGTCGGCGGGGGTATAATATTGCCAGTCTGGCCGTGGGGCATAGCGAAACACCCGGTATCAGCCGCATGACGCTGGTGGTCGAGTCAGACGATGTTGAGCAGGTGGTCAAACAACTCTATCGCCTGATTGATGTAGTGAAAGTCAGCGATGTTACCGATGATCCCACTGTTGATCGTGAAATGGCGCTTACCAAGGTACATACCACCAGTGCCACCCGCGCCGAGATTGCAACCCTGGCGGACATCTTTGATGCCAAGGTTGTGGATGTTAGCACCAACACGATGATTATCGAGATGACTGGCACCCCGGCCAAGGTGGACAATTTTGTCGAAGTGATGCGCCCATTTGGGATCAAAGAGATGATGCGCACTGGCCGAATTGCAATGGTGCGTGGTACAAATACCCATCGGGGAGCAGAATATGTCGAGAGCAACGGACACGTCGCAACCGGAGCGGTGCTGAACTAAGCCGGTACGTGTGAAAAGCAGGTGACAGGAACAGGACTTACGCAGTCGCGTGAACCAACGTTCCTTCGACTACGCTCAGAGCTTGCCCTGAGCGCAGTCGAACGGGACAAGCTTTTTCGCCGGAGTTTACCCTGAGCGAAGCCGAATGGGGCAGCGTGGAAGGGACTCTTTTTTCCACCCAATTTTCGCCTACGGCGAAAATTGGGTGGAAAAGACGACAAAGTACCGCTCTGCCGAAGGCGAAAAGGCGGATTGACCATACCACCGCGTAAGTCCTGAGGCAGATATACAAGCGACTGGTTGCGTACTCTGTGATGAAACCAGTCGCCCAGATCAACGTGCTAACGTGTGAATTTTAGGGAGGAATGTGTGGCAGAACTATTTTATGATAAACAAGCCGATCTGGAGCGTCTTAAAAATAAACCGATTGCGATTATCGGCTTTGGGAGCCAGGGACATGCGCACGCTATGAACCTGAAGGAAAGCGGCCTGGATGTACGTGTCGGGCTGTATGAAGGGAGCCAGAGCTGGAGCAAGGCTGAAGCACTGGGTTTGCCAGTACGCACGGTGAGTGAGGCAGCGCATGAGGCGCAGATGATCATGATCCTGACGCCTGACATCGGTCAGGCCGAGATCTATCGCTCGCATATTGCGCCCCATATGGAACCGGGCAAAACTTTGTTGTTTGCGCATGGCTTCAATATCCGCTTCGGCCAGATTGTACCGCCCAACCATATTGATGTGAGCATGGTCGCGCCCAAAGCCCCTGGTCATCGCGTGCGTGAGGTCTACACCCAGGGCGGTGGTGTCCCAGCCCTGGTCGCAGTTGAGCAGGATGCCAGCGGCGCAGCCTTCGAGGATGCGCTGGCTTATGCGAAGGGACTGGGATGTACCCGCGCTGGTGTGCTGCGTACAACCTTTGCCGAAGAGACTGAGACCGACCTGTTTGGCGAGCAGGTGGTGCTGTGCGGTGGTGTCAGTGCTCTGGTCAAGGCAGCGTTCGAGACGCTGGTCGAGGCCGGGTATCAGCCTGAGGTAGCCTATTTTGAGTGTATGCACGAGTTAAAGCTGATCGTCGATCTGTTCTATCAGGGCGGGTTAAACTATATGCGCTACTCGGTAAGCGACACTGCAGAGTATGGCGATTATACGGCCGGGCCGCGCCTGATCACTGATGAGACACGGGCAACGATGCGTCAGATTCTGGAAGACATCCGCAATGGTGGCTTTGCGGAAGACTGGATTGAGGAGAACCATCAAGGTCGTCCGCATTTCAACGCCATGCGCCTGAAAGACAGCGAGCATATGATTGAGAAAGTCGGACGTGAGTTGCGCCGGATGATGCCGTTTGTCAATCCACGTGAAGTCATTCCCGGCAGCGGTGGTGCGTAGGTCAGGGGATAGGTGATGATGCGCCGAGACGCAAAGCGGTAGAGGCAAGGATGCCAGGGGAACAGGGTTGCCGCTGCGCCTCTGCGCCTCTCTGCTACAACCGGATTGTGAGACACCAGCATGAGTACGGTCACGCAAGAACCAACAATCGCATTGCCAGTCCATGATCAAACAGGGTTGCCACTGACCTATGATGTGGCGTACCTATTCCCGCATCAGGGTGAATGGACGGAAGCAGATTACTGGGCCTTGCCAGAGCGACAACGTATTATCGAGTTAGCTGAAGGCAGATTATGTATACCACCGATGCCAACCGATTCTCATCAACGCATTGAGATCTATCAACTGCTTGACACAACATATAGGCAGATTGCCACCTACACTGATACCGATCAGATCCAGACCCCACTGCTACCAGGGTTCAGCCTGCATGGAGCAGAGATTTTTAGCGAGTAGGGAGGAAGAAACAGCGATGACCGATGATCATGTACGTATCTTTGATACCACCTTGCGTGACGGCGAGCAGTCTCCCGGTTGCACCATGACGCTCGAGGAGAAGCTGGAGGTAGCGCGGCAACTGGCGCGGCTGGGTGTAGATATTATCGAGTGCGGGTTTCCTGCTGCCTCACCCGGAGACTGGGCCGCAGTTCACCAGATTGCACGCGAGATTGGTACCGAGGACGGCCCAACCATTGCGGCCCTGGCTCGTGCGAATAAGGACGATATTGAACGGGCATGGACTGCCATTCAACCGGCGGCAAAAAAACGCATCCACACTTTTATCTCGACCTCAGATATTCATATTGAACACCAGTTGCGTTCGACCCGCGAGGCCGTGTTGCACAAAGCGCGCGAGATGGTACGCTTTGCGCGTTCGTTGTGCCCAGACATAGAATTTTCACCAATGGACGCCAGTCGCTCCGACCCGGAATATATGTACCTGGTGCTGGCAGCGGCGATTGAAGAAGGTGCCACAACGCTCAACATCCCCGATACAGTGGGCTATGCTACTCCAGAGGAATATGGGGCATTAATTACCGGTATTCGCCAGCATGTGCCCGGTGCCGACCGGATCATTTTGTCAACCCACTGTCACGATGACCTGGGCCTGGCGGTTGCCAACAGCCTGGCCGGGGTGCGGGCCGGGGCGCGGCAGATCGAGTGTACGATCAACGGTATTGGTGAACGGGCGGGTAATGCGTCGCTAGAAGAAGTAGTTATGGCCTTGCACACCCGCGAGTCGTTTTTCCGTACTCGCACGCGCATTAATACCCAGGAACTGGCTCGCAGCAGCCGCATGGTCAGCACGTTCATTGGTGTGCCGGTACCTCCGAACAAAGCCGTAGTGGGGGCGAATGCCTTTGCACACGAGTCGGGCATTCACCAGGATGGCATTTTGAAGAATCGCCTGACCTACGAGATTATGAATGCCGAGACGGTGGGATTGGAAGGTAATGCGCTGGTACTGGGCAAACACAGTGGGCGTCATGCCTTCCGCAAGCACGTGGAGGAACTGGGCTACCAGCTCAACGACGACGATCTGCAACAGGTGTTTGTGCGCTTTAAGGATCTGTGCGACAAGAAGAAATTCGTGGATGATCGGGACATCGAAGCCCTGATTGCAGGCGAGACCCAGCATACACCAGAGATCTACACGCTGGAGCATGTGCAGTATAACAGCGGCCTGGGCATGATACCCACGGCAACCATTCGCCTGCAGGGGCCAGATGGCACCGTTCATACCGACAGCGCCCACGGCACTGGCCCGGTAGACGCGATCTACAAAGCGATTAACCGCATCGTGCAACGCCCGAACGAATTGATGGAGTTTTCGATCAACGCCATTACCGAAGGTCTCGACGCGGTGGCTGAGGTGACAGTGCGCATTCGTGAGCAAGGCGCACCCGAAAATGGCGAGGCCAGAACCACAGAACAACCGCGCCGACCGCAGGTATACAGTGGATATGGCGTCAATACTGATACGATTGTTGCCGCAGCCGAAGCATATATGGGAGCGCTGAACAAGATGCTGGCCGCCCGCCAGGAGCGGCTCAAAGCCGAAGCTGCGGCCTATGCTGCGGGCTACAACCAGAATGCACCGCTCTATGCTGTGGATGTGTTTGGCACTGACGCAAGCTGAGAGAAACCGCAATGCACACGATAGCCTATTTAGGGCCACCAGGCACCTTTAGCGAAGAAGCGGCACGCACCTATGCTGGTAACAGCAATGACATTATCTGCCTGCCTTTAACCAGCATTCCGGCCGTCGTTACAGCCATTGAAACCGATGCAGCAACAGTGGGCGTGCTACCGATTGAAAATCTCCTGGAGGGCAGTGTCACCTTTACCCTCGATCTGCTCATTCATGAGACCAACCTGCGCATTGCGGGCGAAATTGTCATCCCGATTCGCCAGTACCTGGTAGCGCGAGCGGGCTTGACGCTCCCCGAGATCCAGGTTCTCTACGCGCACCCACAGTCGTTGGGCCAATGTCGGCGCTTTGTTGAGCGTTGTCTACCAGGAGTGGCGACTGTGGCATCGTTGAGCAACAGCGCCGCTCCGTCCGAAGCGTTGGCAGACGAGCGACCAGCCGCCGCAATTAGTACCCTACGTGCGGCAGAATTAACACGGGCCACTATTCTTGCCCGCGATATTGCCGACAATCATAGCAACGTTACCCGTTTTATTGCCCTGGCACAGCACGATGCACCACCAACCGGCGATGATAAGACCAGTTTTTGCTTTGGCTTTCGCGAAGATCGGGCAGGCGTACTGATGCGGGCTTTGCAAGAACTGGCGCACGAACAGATTAACATGACCAAACTCGAGTCGCGGCCATCGCGGGAAGTCCTGGGGCAATATATTTTTCTGGTTGATATCGAAGGCCACCGCAGTGATCCACGCGTGGCGCAGGCACTCGAGCGGGTGGCCGCCCAAACGGGGATGTTCAAAATCTTTGGCAGCTATCCCCGTTGGCGCGGTGAGGCGGCACATCCCTAGTTTACGGGTTACAGATGACCAGACTGGTTGGTAGGGCTTCCTGTCACCTACATGACCAGTTGGATGTACTGATACGCTGTGATCTGGTCACAAGGAGTTCCTATGCTCAATCCACACGAGGTGAATCCGGCAGCAGGGCCATGCACCAGCGCATCCCTGCTGCCTGTGATTTGCATTGTTCAACTTCCGTGACAATCGATTACTGATGCTCTTGCTCGATATCTGGTTCTGTCTACGACCAGTGCCAGGCGAGCAATGACGAATGACGAGCGACCAACGAAATAAGCACACAATGAGAGGGTGTATGGGATTACTGATGATTGGTCTAGGAGCGAGGGCGGGACGCCCTCGTTCCCAGATGCCATATGATTGGTCTAGGAGCGAGGGCGGGACGCCCTCGTTCCTAGATGCCATAATTCCTTAATCCCTTACAACCACTCAGCATGCACCGTGTACCATAGCATCACCGGCCACATATCGCACGTGTTATACCGTTTCGACGTGAACCTTCTACATGGTCTTGCCATTCGTCCTCCAACGAGCCTGCGTCGCGGCAGGGTGGCGGGGCCTGCGGCCCCCGCAATCTCTTTCCAGAGGAAGTCTCGTGGGCGTATGAGCAAGCGTAAGATTGACCACAGTATGTGGAAGGTCGAAGCCAAATTGGTAGTACTTATGACTCAGCACTCATCAGAAGGAGAGAACAATGCAAATCCAACTCTACGATACCACCTTACGTGATGGAACGCAACGGGAAGGCCTGTCGCTTTCATGCGAAGACAAGCTAAAAATCGCCCGCGAACTAGATACAATGGGAATTCATTATATCGAAGGGGGTTGGCCCGGATCAAATCCGAAAGACGCCGAGTTTTTTCAACGTATCCGCGAAGTACCCTTGCGCCAGGCGCGGATCGCCGCCTTTGGTAGCACGCGCCATGCTGGAACAACATGCGCAGATGATGCAAATATGCATGCACTGGTTGCGGCTAATACCCCGGTCGTCACCCTGGTTGGCAAAAGTTCAACGTTGCATGTTGAACAGGTGCTAGAAACAACGCTGGCCGAGAATCTGGCGATGATTGCGGATAGCGTGGCCTATTTCAAGGCACAAGGCAAAGAAGTGGTGTATGACGCCGAACATTTCTTTGACGGCTATCGCCTTAACCGTGAGTATGCTTTGACAACACTCCGCGCCGCAGCCGAGGCTGGTGCCGACTGCCTGACGCTATGCGACACCAATGGTGGCTCGCTGCCCGATCAAGTCGCACAGATCGTACGCGAAGTACGTACCTTCATACAGACCTGCAAGCGACCCCATGTTCAGCTTGGTATTCACACCCACAACGATAGTGCCCTGGCCGTAGCCAACGGGTTAGCAGCGATACAAGCCGGATGCGTGCAGGCACAGGGGACAATCAACGGCTATGGCGAGCGCTGTGGTAATATGGATCTGATCCCATTTATTGCCAATTTGCAACTCAAGCTAGGCTATCAGTGTGTGGCTCCGGAGCAACTGCGCCGTCTGACAGACGTTTCAAACTATGTGGCAACGATTGCAAATCTGAATTCCGATCATCATGCGGCCTACGTTGGACGGAGCGCCTTTGCCCACAAAGGCGGTATTCACGTCGCAGCGATTGCCAAGGTGTCCGAGAGCTATCAGCATATCGATCCGGTGCTGGTCGGCAATCAAAAGCGGGTGGTGATCAGTGAGCTTTCCGGGCGTGGCAACGTGCGCCTGCGGGCTGAGGAACTGGGGTTACAACTCAATGGCAAGGAACAGGTAATTCTGCAACGAATCAAGGAACTCGAGAATAAGGGCTTCCAGTTTGAAGCGGCTGAGGGCAGCTTCGAAATGTTGATCCGGCGCAGTGCCGATGATTATGTTCCCCCCTTTGAACTACTTGATTTTACGGTGGTGATCGAGAAACGCGGTAACAACAACATCTACTCCCAGGCCACCACACGGGTACGAGTATGTAATGAAGTGATGCACACCGCAGCCGATGGCGATGGGCCGGTCAATGCGTTGGACAGCGCTATCCGCAAGGCGCTGTTGCCCTATTACCCACAACTGGCCGAGGTCAAACTGGTGGACTATAAGGTGCGAATTATTGACGAGCATCGCGGCACAGCCGCTACACCGCGTGTACTCATTGAGACGGCCTGCGGCGATGAGCGCTGGAGTACGATCGGTGCGTCGCAGAACATTATTGAGGCAAGTTGGCAGGCACTGAGGGACAGTTTAGAGCTACCATTGCTGCGTAGTCGTCAACAAGCGCTCAGAGTTGAGCATGAACGCAGGACGAAATAGAGGAAGCCTGCCTGAGGCATGCAATAAGGAAGTCTGGGGAGCGCCCCGTCCAGGCTAACATCTGGACACCGATTCACCATTGAGGAGGGATAGATATGGACAGACAACCAAAAACATTGTTTGAGAAGATCTGGGATGCGCATGTCGTACGACCGGAGAGTAAGGATACACCGGCCGTCCTCTACATCGATCTGCATCTGATACACGAAGTCACTTCGCCACAAGCGTTCACCCAGCTACGCGAGCGCGGGCTTACGGTGCGCCGACCCGACCGCACGCTGGCGACGATGGATCACAGCACCCCCACAACGCCCCGCAATACCAATGGCATTATTCCGGTGCTGGATACCCAGGCTGCAGCCCAGCTTGAGCAACTCACTCGGAATTGTAAGGATTTTGGCATTCCGCTCTACACACTCGGCACAGAAAACCAGGGCATCGTCCATGTGATTGGCCCGGAGCAAGGCCTGACCCAGCCAGGTATGACGATCGTGTGCGGCGACAGCCATACCAGCACGCATGGCGCATTTGGGGCACTGGCCTTTGGGATCGGTACGAGCGAGGTGGCGCATGTCCTGGCAACACAGTGTCTCCTGCAAAACAAACCGCGTACCTGCGCCGTGCGGGTTGATGGTCGGCTCCAGCCGGGTGTGTCGGCCAAAGATATTATCCTGGCGATCATTGCCCAGAATGGCGTTGGTGGTGGTACCGGCTATGTCTTTGAGTACACAGGTGAGGCAATTCGTGCCCTCTCGATGGAAGAGCGGATGACGATCTGTAATATGAGTATTGAGGGCGGTGCTCGTGCCGGAATGGTCGCACCCGATGATACAACGTTTGAATATGTAGCCGGACGCCCCTATGCACCGCAGGGTGCCGCCTGGGATGCAGCAGTGGCGCACTGGCGCACCCTCCCAACCGACGAAGACGCAACATACGACCACATGATTACACTCAATGCCAGCACGCTGACACCAATGATTACCTATGGTACCAACCCCGGCATGGGTATGCCGATTACCGACACGATCCCCGACCCGATGAGCCTGAGCGATCCGAGCGCCCGCATTGCTCTTGACAAAGCATTAAAGTATATGGATCTGCGTCCCGGTGAACGCTTGCTCGGCCATCCGGTTGAGGTCGTGTTCCTGGGCAGTTGCACCAACTCGCGTATCAGTGATTTACGCCTGGCAGCGCACATGCTCCAGGGACGCAAAGTTGCCCCCGGTGTGCGGATGCTGGTGGTACCGGGATCACAGCAAGTCAAGAAGCAGGCCGAGGCCGAAGGATTACATGCGATTTTCCAGGCCGCCGGTGCCGAGTGGCGTGAAGCCGGGTGTTCGATGTGTATTGCCATGAATGGCGACGAACTACGTCCAGGACAGTATGCCGTCAGCACCAGCAATCGCAACTTTGAGGGACGGCAAGGCAAGGGTGGACGAACCTTCCTCGCCAGTCCCCTGACCGCCGTCGCAACAGCGATCAACGGGTGTGTTGCCGATCCACGTGAACTGCTGATGACAGCATAACCGAAAGGAACGAAGAGTATGGAACCGATCACGGCCTTTCAAGCCAAAATTGTTGCGTTGCCAATTGAAAACATTGATACCGATCAGGTTATTCCAGCCAGTTATCTGAAGGTGACCGACAAAAATGGTCTGGCGGAAGGACTGTTCTATAACTGGCGCTACAACGCCGATGGCAGCCCAAACCCTGATTTTGTCCTCAATCGACCAGAGGCCCAGGGAGCGCAAATACTCATTGCGGGCCATAATTTTGGATGTGGTAGTTCGCGTGAACATGCGCCCTGGGCATTGCAGGGCTATGGATTCAAAGCGGTTATTAGTACCTATTTCGCCGATATTTTTTGCAATAACGCGCTCAAGAACGGTCTGCTGCCGATTATCGTGGACACTGAAACCTATTACCAACTGGTCAGTCTGTGGGAAGAGGAGCCAGGAACAACCATTGATGTCGATCTGGCGAACCAGACATTGACGCTACCTGATGGTCGCCAGGTAGACTTTCCCATTGACGGCTTTGCGAAATACTGCCTGCTGAATGGCGTCGATCAGTTGGGGTTTTTGCAACAGCAGGAGCCAGATATTGTGGCCTATGAGCGGGATCATACAGCGACCTATAGTACAATAAAGTGACTCATGTACCACTGGTTTTGGTGATCTTGTTTGTTCACCATAGAGCAACGCAGAAATTCTGATCATCCCTGACTCTCGATGATATAGAATTTTTTGTAGGGGCAGTGCCTGGTGCCTGCCCCTCGTATTTCCCATGTCAGATGCTTCATTGGGAGACCCATACGGGGTACCATGCTGTATCTTCATCCAATCCATCGAAAGAACCGACACCTGCAAGCCTTGCTGGTTAAACCATGAATCCCCGAAAAACGCACAGGCGGGAAGATGAAAATGGAACTGATACCAATTTGACGTAGCCATTCCGCATCCTTTGGTTCGTCGTACGCTTGCGCATACGACCATAAGACTTCCCCTGGAACGAGCTGTCGCGGAGCGAAACGCCTCCGAAATTCCCCTTCTGGTGCGGCGCGGCGAAGCCGC
>CALANA010000205.1 GCA_937925925.1 uncultured Chloroflexales bacterium
GGGTGAGCACTGAAATTTGGTCGAGACCGACGGTCAACTCGCCGGGGCGGTGGATTGCACGACCTTCGGCTCAGGGGTGAGCACTGAAATGGCGACAACAGGGATGCTGCGTACCACGTCCACTGCAATATTGCACGACCTTCGGCTCAGGGGTGAGCACTGAAATACATCGAGCAGGAAATCGCTCCTGCCCGCCAACGTCCGATTGCACGACCTTCGGCTCAGGGGTGAGCACTGAAATCAACCGCCGGCACCAGCGACGCCGGCCTGCGATCCGATTGCACGACCTTCGGCTCAGGGGTGAGCACTGAAATCCGAGATCGTCCACAGTAGCACGCCATCGGCTGAAGTGGGGAAGCGCTGTGGGGCTGACCGGTCTGATGCCGCTGACCGGATCGGTGTACACGGCGGCAGGGGGCTTGAATCGGTGAATCGCTGACCGGTCTGATGGCGCTGATGGGGCTGTGGCTGCTGTTGGGGACAGCGTGCGTCCGCCATCCTTTGCCGACACGCACCGGAAACAGCCCCTGCGTCCCGCCGCGTTTCTCCCCACCAACCCCTCCCCGCTGGCTCACAAGATACTGCTGGTTTATTCTGTATGAGCGCTCTTCTCGCAAACAGTTCGTCCTCCCCGCTCCGGAAGATGGGTTTGGTGCCGAGCGTGACGGTGACGGCTTCATCAATCGGCTCAGGACGCACGCGACCCGGCTTTTGGGACACACCAGACGACCCAAAACGCACGCCACACGGCTGAATGAGAATAAACCAGCGGTATCTTGAAAGCTCCCTGCTCCCCCCAGCGGGGGGGCCGGGGGGGCACATGCGTGGACGCATGCGTAGACGGCCCGTTTCGGCGGCGGAACGGTTGTACCGCGCTCCACCCGCCCCGGCTACAGCCGGGACTCCAGCGGCAGGCCCGCCATCGCCGCCGGGCCGCATGGCAGCGGTTGTGTGGCACAGCAGGACGCCCCCCAGCGGGAGACCATCCCCCTCCCTGCTCCCCACCAGCGGAGGGGCACATACGTGGACGCATGCGTAGACGGCCCGTTTCGGCGGCGGGACGGTTGTACCGCGCTCCACCCGCCCCGGCTACAGCCGGGACTCCAGCAGCAGGCCCGCCATCGCCGCTGGCGCGGCCATGCTGATACGACAGACAGTACACCAGTCATTATCGCCGCCGCTCTCTTTTGTCAGCCATGGTATGATAGAAGCAATAAAATAGAAGAACCCTTCAGGAGATCAACCATGCGTGTGCTGTTGCTGGATAACTACGATTCGTTCACTTACAACCTTTACCAGTATTTGAGCGAACTGGGGGCGACGGTCGAGGTGCATCGGAATGACAAAATACGTGTAGCCGAGATTGGCGCGATGCGTCCCGAACGCATCGTCATCAGCCCTGGCCCTTGCACGCCGACCGAGGCGGGCATCAGTGTGGCGCTGATACAGGAGCTAGGAGCACATATTCCCATGCTGGGCGTATGTCTGGGGCATCAGGCGGTGGGTGCGGCCTATGGCGGCACGGTGATTCGCGCTCCGCAGGTGATGCACGGCAAGTTGTCGGACATTCATCACCATCAAGCGGGCGTATTTGCCGGTCTGCCCTCTCCCTTTCGGGCCACACGCTATCATTCGTTGATCGTGCAGCGCGATACGTTGCCGGCGGAGTTGGAAGTAACGGCCTGGACGGACGATGGTTTGATTATGGGCCTGCGCCATCGTGACCACCCGGTGCAGGGAGTGCAGTTTCATCCCGAGTCAATTCTGACCGATAGCGGCAAGGCGCTGCTGCGTAATTTTCTGGCGCAGTAGTCGTTTGGGTAGCAACCCTATGCGAGTGGTTCAGGAGAGTCCTGGCTCAAGTCAGGACGGAGCAAGATCCGCGCTCAAGCCGGAACTCGGTTGTTTACGGCTCATTTACACGAGTTATGCGGTCACCTTTCAAAAAACCGTTTCGCCTTCGGCAGAGGGATACGTTTCTTGTTTTTCGCCCCAAATTTTCGCCTTCAGCGAAAATTTGGGGCAAAAGAAAGCGTTTCTGTCAGGCTATCGCAGGCGAAAATGGTCGTTCATCACGAAATAGTCTTCGCCTTCGGCAGAGCGGAACGTTCCAGCATTGGAACGTTCCAACATTCTATAGCGAAGAGCAAACCCATTGAGCCACTGTTGGGGCAGGTTTCAAACCCGCCCTTTCCCATACCGACATCCGCATCTGCCATCGGCTTACCACGCTTCCTGTTCGCGCCAGTAGATGCGCCCCAGAAAACTGGCGAGCAGCCCGATAATACCGATCGCCAGCAAGACCACGGCGGCGACCTGCTGCCAGCGGTCGAGTGTGTGGCGGATGGATAGCGCCTGTTGTGCCCGCTGGCTATCGCCCAATGCAATAAATTCGACCAGCGCGGCATCGGCGTTGGCGCGGGCTTGCAGCAGGCGCAATGTACGCAATGCATCGCCAGCCTGCGCCAGTTGTGCATCGGCCTGCTGTCCCCGCCGGGCGCGGTCGGCATAGGCGACCAGCACCTGATTCTGGCGTGTATCACCCAGTTCAGCATACAGCCGTTGTGCTTCTTGAACCAGTCCATCGGCATAGGTATACTCACCCGCCTCCAGCGCACTGCGGGCCTCTGTTGCCAGCCGTTCGGCGCGCTGCCCTTGCTCGATCCTGGACTGCAAATAGGTGGCTTCTGCGAGCATCTGCTGCTGCTGTTCGTCGGGCGTGCCTTGAATCGTGGCCCGCAGGAGTCCCAGCGCCCGTTCAAGCTCCGACTGCGCCTCGGCATAGCGGCCCTGTTCCAGCAAGCGCTGCGAATAGCTGAGATCATAGCTGGATCCGGTGTTGCGTAAGTAGCCGCTGTCGATATAGGAAGGCAACCAATCACGCCACTGCTCTTCCAACTCACGCGGTGATACACCATAGGCACGCTCCAGCGCCGTGCGATACCCGTTGCTGCGGGCACTGATGGTCAGAAATTCGCGGAACTGCGCAAAGCCATAGCGCTCGACCAGAAAGGCGACCACCGACAGCGCTTGCGGATAGCTAACTTCTGGCTGCTGGTAAATCTTGTCCCGATCTTCAAAATCACTCCAGGATAGCAGCCGCCCCTGATCGCGCACCACACGCAGCGCATACATTTTGCGTTCGAGCTCAGGCGTTGGATGTTCGACATACTGGGCAATCCCTTCGTGAAAGCCGGTATTCAGCCGATTACCGCTCATGTCAGAGGCAATAATGTGGGCCAGTTCGTGACGGACATTATTTTTTACTTCTTCGGGTGATTGATCGCGAGTCTGGGGAATGATCACCACCACCTCGCGGCGGCGAAAGTCGGCATGGGCAATGACGCCGGGGATGTTGCGCGCTAACGGGTTGACCGCGTGATAACTTTCGAGTGTGGGATAGAGACGCAACGTCAGTGGGGTTGCAGTTCGATGCGCGAAGATTGCGGCTAACTCTTCGTAAATATCATCGACAAAACCCGCATATTGAGCAGCAACGGTGCTGTCGTTCGGACTATGGAGAATAATAAAGTGGCTGGTTGTATATTCACGCCAGTCATTGTCCTGGGCACTGACAAATGTGGGCCAGAGCAGAGCCAGCACGATCAGCACCAGCCATATTCGTTGTCGTATTTGCATACGTTCTACCTTTATGTTCCGTTGAGTTTATGCTCCACTATGCTTCGCCAGCAGCGTGACTGACGTTCTTCTTAATAGTCTACCACATACTGGTCATGGCGTGGTGAGAAGTGGATGAGATAGGAGTACCTGGACTCCCCCCAGCGGGGGGAAGTCCGGGCGGGCTACCAGGGCAACGCCCACCGACGCGGGCGGATGTACAGGCTACAGGCCACGCTGGTGGCCTGTGCCACAAGTAGCCCGACGCTTCCGCGTCCGGGCGGCGCTGAAGTCAGCCTGGCCCCAGCACCCGGTAGACCGCACCACCGGGCATTAATGTACTCTGCAGCAGGAGTGGGCGTCCAACAGTCCAGGTAATCGGGTTGGGGTGGGGCAAGGCGGCAATCGCGGTGCCCAGTGCCGTGCGTTGTGCGGTCGTCGCCTCACGGCGCACGCGTCCCAGCGTCAGGTGGGCACGAAAAGGGCGTTCCTCAGGCGGAAATCCGAATGGCATCAGCGCCGTTGTTACCGCCTGTTGCAGGCAGTTCAAGGCCGCCAGATCGCCCTCAACGCCGACCCACACGGTCTGGGGGCGGCGCAGATGGGGAAACGCTCCAGCGGCACCCAGGCCAAGGTGAATCGGCAGCATGGTAGATGTTGCATGTAACGGTTCCAGAGCAGTGAGCAGTGCCGCGACTCTGGTATCAGCCACCTCACCCAGAAACTGCACCGTCAAATGGATAGCAGCAGGTGCAACCCATTTGACGGGATGTGCCCCGGAACGCTGCAGTTGTTGTTGCACAGCCGCCAGTTCATCCGTCACAACGGCAGGCAGGACAAGAGCCACAAACAGGCGCATCCTTTACTCCATTAGCTCGCAACCATCCATGATCTTGACGCACTGGCTATCGATTACTGGCTGGTCATGCTGTGGAGTCACGCGGATGTAGCTTCCATCGGGTTGTAAGATCCAGGCGCGCAGATTGTCGCGCAGATAGGTTTCCAACAATTTATCGCGTACATACTGCCGCAACTTTGGCTCTTCCAGGGGAAAGATCTGCTCCACCCGCCGGTCGAGGTTGCGCTCCATCATATCGGCACTCCCTAGATACACCTCTTCGTGACTGTTGTTATAAAAGTAGTAGATCCGACTGTGTTCGAGAAATGGCCCGATAATACTGCGCACCCGAATAGTTTCGCTTAGACCAGGCACGCCGGGTTTGAGCCGACAGATGCCACGGATGATCAAGTCAATCTGCACCCCGACTTGTGCTGCCCGATAGAGCGCCTTGATGATCTGCGTATCAACCAGCGAGTTCATCTTAAAGATAATCCGGCCATTGCCATGCTCCTGATGTAACTGTGTCTCACGGTTAATCAGTTGCAGCATGTGTTCGCGCAAGCCCACGGGAGCGACGAGCAGCTTGCGGTAGTGACGCTGGCGGCTATAGCCCGTGAGGGAGTTGAATAATTCCGACACATCGGCCCCAATGTCGGGTCGGCAGGTCAGGAAGCTCAGATCGGTATAGAGTCGGGCGGTACTGGCGTTATAGTTACCGGTACCCATGTGAACATAGCGCCGAATACCATCGCTTTCTTTGCGCACCACCAGCGCCAGCTTGGCATGGGTTTTTAGTCGCGGGAGACCATAGACCACATGCACGCCGGCCCGTTCCAGCGCCCGTGCCCAGATAATATTGTTTTCTTCATCAAAGCGCGCCTTCAGTTCCACCAGCACTGTCACTTGCTTGCCCGCTTCGCGCGCATGCATCAACGCCATCACAATCGGCGAGTTGCTGCCCACACGATAGAGCGTTTGCTTGATCGCCAGCACATCGGGATCATCGGCAGCCGTCTGAATAAAATCAACAATCGGGCTAAAAGAGTCATAGGGATGATGCAGCAAAATGTCATGCTGGCGAATAGCGGTAAAGATGTCGGTCTGCCCACGCAACAGCGGCGGCACGCGGGGGTAATGTGGGGGGCTTTTCAAATCAGGACGATCAAGCTTGAGCAAGGACATGATATCCGTGAGGCCCAGTGGCCCACGCAAGGTATAGACGTCGCTCGGATCGACCTTCAAGTTTGCCAGTAAGATTTGCTGGGTATGTTCGGACATAGCATTGTCGATCTTCACACAGACCACCTGCCCAAAGCGACGCTGGCGCAGGCTCTGCTCAATGGTGTGTAACAGATCGTCCGCTTCATCTTCAACAATTTCCATGTCGGCATTGCGGATGACCCGAAAGGGATGCACCTCAACCACGTGCATACCTGGAAAGAGCGCACTGATATGGGCCATAATGATCTGTTCGAGCCAGATAAAGTAGTAGCGTCGTTCTGTGGGCACTTCATCGGACAGTGTCCCCAGGTCAGATGGTAAAGCTACCAGGCGCGGCAAAACTTCCGGTACCTTCACGCGTGCAAAAAGTTCGCCTTCTTCATCATCATGAATCACCACCGCCAGGTTCAAACTGAGGTTCGAAATGTGGGGAAACGGGCGACTGATATCAAAGCCGAGCGGTGTGAGTACCGGGAAGACCTGATGTTCAAAATAAGTGGTCACAAAAGCGCGCTGCGCATCATTCAGGTCGTCATAGTTGAGTAGGTGAATGCCCTGTACTGCCAGTGCGGGTATCAGTTCCTCAAGAAACAGATGGCGCTGCTGATCGAACAAGGGCAGCAGGGCACGCCGAATGGCCGCCAGTTGCTCGGTTGGTGTCAGGCCATCAGGAGAACGCTTCTGTACGCGTGCGGCAATCTGTTGCTTGATGCCACTCACACGAATCATAAAGAACTCATCCAGATTGGAGGCAAAGATCGACAAAAACTTGACCCGTTCGAGCAAAGGATTGCGTGCATCAAGTGCCTCAGCCAGTACTCGCCGATTAAACTCGATCCAACTCAATTCCCGATTAAAATACGAGGTCTGAACGGCTGGCATCAACTCCATAGTATCAATTTGCTCCTGCTGCATAAGGGTCATAGTACACTCTCCTCCGAAATGGATGTAACGCTATCAGTTGCATCCATCCCTTTATATCCTGCTGTACCTGTTCACACTCGGGATAACAAGTACGCCTGGGAGCGCAGGGAAGATGCCTGCGCTCCCCGACGGCGGGCGTCCCGCCCGCGCTCCCAGGAAAAACGTGAACGCTTACGACAGAAGCTCTCCGCCCCAATGTGAACCGTTACATCCTGCCACTGATGGACAAACAATCTGCATAACGTGTATTATTTATTAATATGTGTAGTTTAGCAGTATACCAGGCAGGGCATTCTTCGGCAAGGATGATTGTAACCGTTCAGGTGGGGTGGTCAGGAGGGGCAATGCCCCTCCCGGAGTCTCTTCGGTTGTACGGGGGCCGCAGGCCCCCGCGCCCTCGCCAGCGCAGGTACCACCTGAACGGTTACAGGATGATTCAGGCGTAGTTCGTGCGGTTCTTCCACGTTGCCGCAGGCGAAAAGGCTGTGCGCTTCAAGCAACCGCGTAAGTCGTACTCGTAAAGGTGAGGCGCGGAGGCGCAGAGGCGCACGGTGATCTGCCTATCCCTTAACCTGGTGGGGTAGCCATAAAACAACCCTGAACATGATCGTTGACCATGCCCACGCTCTGCATCAGCGCGTAGCACATCGTCGGGCCAACAAAGGCAAAGCCGCGTTGCCGCAGATCACGTGCCAGCGCCTGCGACTCGGCGGTCTGTGTGGGCAGCGCGTCCCAGGCTGGCGGAGCAGGGCGGAGCAGCGGGCTACCGCCAACAAACGACCAGAGATAGTGATCAAACGAACCAGCCTCGGCCTGGACAGCCAGAAAGCAGTACGCATTCGTCACCGTCGCCTCGATCTTGCGCCGATTGCGCACAATCCGCGCATCGGCCATCAGGCGTGTCACATCGTCGGGGCCATAGGCGGCGATGCGGGCGACATCCCAGCCGTCAAACGCCTGCCGGAAATGCTCGCGCTTGTGCAAGATCGTGGCCCAGGCTAGCCCGGACTGAAAGCTTTCCAACACCAGGCGTTCAAACAGCGCCTGATCGTCGTGGCACGGCTGGCCCCACTCGTGATCGTGATAGGCCAGCATCAGTGGACTGCTCAAAGCCCAGGGACAGCGCGGTCGTGGATCAGCATGGTTCGACACAGGTGGTTCTCCTGAGTAATGCGATGGCAGCAAAAGGGTGGTGGGCGATACTGGACTCGAACCAGTGACCTCATCCGTGTGAAGGATGCGCTCTAGCCAACTGAGCTAATCGCCCCTGTAGTCGTGGTGAAGTAGAGTATAGCACAGCATAGAGCGGATTGCAAACGGGTTTGTGCTAGTAAGCGTTGACTTTGCGCCCGCTCCCCCGCTCCCCCGCTCCCCCGCTCCCCCGCTCCCCCGCTCCCCCGCTCCAACGCTCCAACGCTCCAACGCTCCCCCGCTCCAACGCTCCAACGCTTGAGCGCTTGAACGCTCCCCCGCTCCCCCGCTTGAACGCTCCAACGCTCCAACGCTCCAACGCTCCCCCGCTCCAACGCTAATCCTTATACGGATCAAACTCGTCTTCGCTAGCCATAGCCACTCCCAGCGGGCGCAAAGTATGCAGGATGCGGATCGTGCCGGCGTGTGCGTCCAGCACCTCACGCAGGCGACGATACACATGCGGACTCTCGTCGGTGCCAGCACCGCGCAACTCGATGCCCTTCTCGCGCATCCACTGAAGCATCATCTCGCGGCTGATCTCGCCCGGCCGCACCACCTTGAGAACACGCTGGCGCTTCTCGCGCACCCAGCGCCGCTTGCCCGCCGCCCGTGTGCGGCTCATCAGCCGTCCTGCGCCGTGGATCGTGCTGTAGAGCGCC
>CALANA010000206.1 GCA_937925925.1 uncultured Chloroflexales bacterium
AGCATAAGCCACAGAACAACTGCTGTCAAGTACAAACAATTGCGCAACGCTCAATGAGCGCCCGCTGTCCGCCGGTCGTGTTGGCGCGAACGCGATTGCCTGCTCATCCTGACTCCTGGCTTCTTCACAAAACCTGCACGCGTCAGGCTTATGCGTGAGACAAGCTTTGCGTTACAATGATTGGGTCAGATCAAACGGCGAGTCGGGAGTATTTGCAGCAGAACAAAACAACATCGACCCCTGATCATCTGGAAAGGAAAGCACTCATGCAATCACAGGCGCTGCACGTTATTTTTGGAACTGGCCCGCTCGGTATGGCAACCGCCCGCGCATTGCTGGCGCGGGGCCGCACCGTGCGCATGGTGAATCGCTCCGGGCAGGCGAAGGTACCCGACGGAATTGAGGTTGTGCGCGGCAACGCCTGCGACCAGGATAGCGTGCGCACCGTTTGTCAGGGAGCGGCCGTGGTCTACCAGTGTGCCCAGCCGCCCTATCACCAGTGGCCGGAGCAGTTCCCGGCACTGCAAGCGAGCATCATCGCGGGCGTGGCGGCTGTTGGGGCAAAACTGGTGGTGGGCGACAACCTGTATATGTACGGCCCGGTCAGTGGCCCGATGACCGAAGACTTGCCGAACCGCGCCACGACGCGCAAGGGCCGCACCCGCGCCCAGATGAGCGACGCGCTGCTGGAGGCGCATCAGCGCGGCCAGCTCGCCGTGGCGATCGGGCGTGGCGCGGACTTCTTCGGGCCGGGCGTGCGCGAGTCCATGCTGGGCGAGCGCGTGTTCGCCCCGGCGCTACAGGGCAAGCGGGCTTCGGCGGTCGGCAATCTTGATTTGCCACACACCTACACCTTCATCAACGACTTTGGCACTGCGCTGGCCGTGCTGGGCGAGCGCGACGAAGCGCTCGGCCAGATCTGGCACGTGCCTAACCCGGAAACGCTGACCACGCGCCAGGTGATTACCATGATCTACGAGGAACTGGGCCATCCGCCGCAGATGAGCGGCATGGGCACATTCATGATGCGCATCGGCGGCCTGTTCATTTCCGGTGCCCGCGAGACGGTGGAGATGATGTACGAGTTTGAGCAGCCGTTCATGGTCGATCATCGCAAATACGCGCAGGCGTTTGGCGATCACGCCACGCCCATGCGCGAGGCCCTGCGCCAGACGATCGCGTGGTATCGCCAGCAGACGTAGTTGCTGGAGTGAATCGGTAACAACGTGTGTGCGAAGGCACGGAGACGGACGCTTGTGTTTTAACGCAAAGGTGCAAAAGCATCTGCGTGCTAATGCGCCAACCACAGACACCTCGCTTTGCACAAATACTACCATGCCCAGACAGGATAGTTTGTACAATATGGTACAATAGCGTTGTGCATAAACAGGTGTATATTCCCCGCCTCAGAGTCGAGCGCGTACAGTGTAGTATGAAGTCATCATCTGGAGAAGATATCCCTGCTTGATGGCTGGGTTTACTGCACCATGTGCAGCGTAGAACCATTCACCTGATCGTTGGCTGCCTCATGTGATGTGTGATGTTCAGCAGGTGATAGGAAATAGCGAGTAGGAAGTAGGTGGAGCATAATGCTCTTCCCTATTTTCTCATTTCTACTTCCTACCCTCTACTTCATGCTCAATCACACATTCAGCAGAGGAGACCAGCGTGGCTTGTTGTTCGATCCAACGCAGAGCCGTGGTAAGCCACGATTCTGCCCCTTGTAACCGTGTCAGGGTAACGTAGTGTTATAATGCTGATTACGCCCCCATCCGAGGAGCAGATAAACTTTTATGGAAAGCGTAACGATGAACGAGGTGATACGTCCGCTATCTTCTCAGATTGAGCAAGATATTGACCGGCTTTGCGCCAATACCATTCGTGGGTTGGCGATGGATGCGGTTCAACAGGCCAACAGCGGCCATCCCGGTATGCCTATGGGTATGGCTGATGCCGCCTACGTCCTCTGGACACAGTTCCTCAAGCATAATCCCGCTGATCCAGCCTGGCCGGATCGAGATCGGTTTGTGCTATCTGCTGGCCATGGATCGATGTTGCTGTATAGCTTGCTGCATCTTACTGGTTATGATCTGACGCTTGACGAAATCAAGCAGTTTCGGCAACTCGGCAGCCGCACCGCCGGGCATCCAGAGTATCGCAATACCCCTGGCGTGGAGACCACCACGGGGCCGCTGGGTCAGGGTATCGCCAATGCAGTGGGTATGGCCCTGGCAGAACGGCATCTGGCCCTGCGGTTTAATCGTGCTGGCTTCTCGATTGTGGATCACTATACCTATGTCATTTGCAGTGATGGCGATATGATGGAAGGTATTTCGCACGAGGCGGCCAGTCTGGCCGGGCATTTACAGTTGGGTAAGCTGATTGTACTCTATGACAGCAATCGGATCTCGATTGATGGTCCTACCGATCTCGCGTATAGTGAGGATGTCGCCCAGCGCTTCGCGGCCTATGGCTGGGATGTGCAGACGGTTGACGGCCATGCCCCAGCCGAGGTAGAGCAGGCGTTGATACACGCACGAGCAATGACGACGGCACCGAGTCTCATTATCTGCCGTACCATTATCGGCTACGGAAGCCCCAATAAACAGGGTACCGCCAAAAGCCATGGTGAAGCGTTGGGCGTACAAGAAGTTCGTCTCTCCAAACAAGTGCTGAATATACCGCAAGAACCGCTGTTTTATGTTCCAGATGCCGTATATGCCCATATGCGTTGTGCGGTTGCGGTGGGAGCGCAGCAGCAGCAGGAATGGCAGGAAATGCTTCAGCGCTACTATGAAGCCTATCCCGACCTGGCACGTACCTGGGAGCAGATGTGGCAGACGCGGGTGCCGACGAACTGGAACGAGATCTTACCTTCGTTTACGCCGATCAAGGGTGGACTTGCCACGCGTGCTGCATCGGGGGAGACATTGAACGCGCTGGCACCGCTGGTACCGGCTTTGTTCGGTGGTTCAGCCGACCTGAGTGGCTCAAACAATACCACTATCAAAGACGCTGGTACGATTCGCCCCGGGCATTTTCAGGGACGCAACGTACACTTTGGCGTGCGTGAGCATGCTATGGGCAGTATGCTGAACGGGATGGCGCTTCACGGTGGGTTTATCCCCTATGGCGGCACCTTTTTGATCTTCAGCGACTATATGCGCCCTTCCATACGGATGGCGGCGATGATGAGTTTGCAGGTGATCTTCGTGTTCACCCATGACAGCATTGGCCTGGGAGAGGACGGCCCGACCCATCAGCCAGTCGAGCAACTGGCGAATCTGCGAGCAGTTCCCAACCTGTACGTTGTCCGTCCAGCAGATGCGGCGGAGACGGCACTGGCATGGCGGATTGCGCTGGAACGGCGCAGCGGGCCAACCGCGCTCATCCTGACGCGCCAGAAGGTGGCTATGTTGAATCGTAGTGAGGACGGCTACGTGAATGGGCATGGCCCGCTGGCGTCTGCGGCCGGCACATTGCGCGGTGGGTATGTGCTGCTGTCCGCGCCAGAACCAGATGTCATTCTGATTGCCACTGGCTCTGAGGTGGAACTGGCAGTGGAGGCGGCATATGTCCTGGCAGAGCGCAGTATTGCGGCGCGGGTGGTCAGTATGCCTTGCTGGGAACTGTTTGAGCAGCAAGATCAAACCTATCGTGATAGTGTGTTGCCACCGTCTGTGCCGGCGCGGGTGGCGGTCGAAGCTGCATCATCCTTCGGCTGGGAACGCTATGTGGGGCCAGCCGGAGCGACGGTCAGTATTGACACGTTTGGCGCATCCGGGCCATATCAGGATCTCTACCGCTACTATGGCTTTACTGCCGAACACATTGCCGCCGTGGCAACACAGCTTGTGGCCGAATAAGCTGGCCTGAACGAAAGAAGGGATACGGCATGATGCCGATCAAAATAGCGCCGTCGATCCTCTCGGCAGACTTTGCGCACCTGGGTGAGCAGGTGCGCGAGGCTGAGGCTGGCGGCGCTGATTGGCTGCATATTGACGTGATGGATGGGTGCTTTGTGCCTAATATTACCATCGGGCCGCTGGTGGTTGCGGCGCTACGTCCACTTACCCGACTCACCCTCGATGTCCACCTGATGATTGCCAATCCTGATCGCTATCTGGCCGATTTTGCCCGCGCAGGTGCCGAGGTGCTGACGGTGCATGTGGAGACCTGTCCTCATCTGCATCGCACCATCCAGGCCATCAAGGAACTGGGGGTGCGGGCGGGTGTGACGCTTAATCCAGGCACACCACTGGCAACGCTGGAGGAAGTGCTGCCCGATGTTGATCTGGCGCTGATTATGTCGGTCAATCCCGGCTTTGGCGGGCAATCGTACATCCCGGCCAGCACTGCCCGGATTCGCCGCCTGCGACACATGCTGGATGTACTGGGTTCAACAGCAGAACTGGAGGTGGACGGCGGAGTCAAGGCCAGCAACGCCGCCGAGATCGTCGCTGCCGGTGCCAGCGTGCTGGTGGCTGGTTCAGCCGTGTTTAACGCTCAAGCCAGCATTGCCGACAACCTGGCCCGCCTGCGCCAGAGCAGCGAACGATGAGCGGTGAGCAACGGGGAGCCGTCACTAAGAACGGTTCGGGTGCAACGGATATCCGATGTGCGCACTTCGGTCGGCAAGTATACACATTTGTGACCCTTCATGGGCAGTTCATCCTGTGTTCCATCTGCTATCTCATGGTAAACGTTGTTGAAACATACTACCAATTTGCCTTTGACCTTCCGCATCTTTTGGCTCGTCTTCCCCTTCCTTATGTCTGAACGTACACGGTGGGGCATCCGCCGCCTCGTTTCGTCCGTGGCTGCATAGACGGGAATCTCGTGAGGTTCCGTTCTGCTGAAGGCACCCCCATTCCCCCCTTGCGGGCGGGAACGACCGCGTCATTCGTGTGCATGACACGAACATACGGAAGGTTCAAGTCGAAACAGTATAACGGGGTAAACGTTGCGAACCATCGCATTGATTGCAGCATTATAGCCTATGACCTGATACCAATGTGACGTAGCCCTTCCACATCCGTTGGTTCGTCGTACCCTTGCGCCTACGACCATACGCCTTCCCCTGGAACGAGCGGGTGCGGGGCGGAGCGGCGTTGCTTGCAACGCCGCTCCGCCGACATCCCCTGTCTGGTGCGGCGCGGCGAATCCGCGCCGC
>CALANA010000207.1 GCA_937925925.1 uncultured Chloroflexales bacterium
TGCAACGCGCTATAGCGAACCGTCCACGAATAGGGCCACGAATGCGACCACGAATGAAAAGACTTCATGCACGAATAGGGCCGTGCCACTCCGATGTCAGGTGCGCGACGGAACGATCGCACCCACTGCATGCCCGCCCGCGCCCCGGAGGGAGGCGCTACGGCGCTGAACGCTGGAAAGCTTCAACTGCCCGCCCGCCCGCGCCCCGGAGGGACGCGCTACGGCGCACCCGCTTTCCGCTTTCCGCTTTCCGCTTTGCGCTTTCCGCTGCGAAGACGCCTCACGGCGCAGCCGGTGGGTTGTTAGGATCGGTCTCCTGCGGGATGAGAATATCGCCGCGCACGGAGGCCTGATAGCGCACGCCCTCTGCCGTCTGTCCAATCTCAACCGGGGCTTGCAGGTACATAAGCGTTCCTGGCTGGATCTGCACTCCCGCCCCATGCGCATTGCGAGCCGCTTGCTCAAATTCGTGGAAAAATGCCAGGGCGACCAGATCATCAGTGGGATTGGCAACCGTAACCTCCAGATTTTCGGCGGTGAAGGTCTGTAGCACAAATGTCTGCGCAGTGGGCTGTGGCCCGACCAGGAAGGGGAGCTGGGGCATGTCGAACAGACTTACGTACACCACGCCGAGTAGCGTCAGCACCAGCACGATGCCGGTCAGCGTGAGGAGACAACCAGGCCACCGCCTGGGACGTGGAACTGACGCTGGTGCTGGTATTGGTACTGGTACTGTTGGTGGCACTGACGCTGGCACTGGTGCTGGCGCTGGTACTGGTGCTGGCACTGGTGCTGGCACTGGTGCTGGCACTGGCGCTGGCGCTGGTACTGGCGCTGGCGCTGGATTGGGTACGATCTGCGGATGCGGCATAACGGGCGCAGCCGGGCGGTTGATCGTCTGCTTCGCCGGCACTACCGTTGGCCCACTCATACGCGACACGGTCACAACGGGCCGAAAGCCCATAGCCTGTCGAAATTCGTTGACCGACGCAAAGCGATCTTCGGGCTTCATCTGGAGCGCCCGCGCAATCGCGTCGGAGGTGCGTGGCGATACGTCGGGCCGTAGGTCACGCACGACGGGAAACGAGAAGGGCGGATGCGCGGTCGGGTCGCGCCCGGTTAACAGGTGGTGTAACGTGGCCGCCAGTGCATAGATATCCGATGCCGGTGTTGCCAGGCCCTGGTACTGCTCTGGTGGTGCATAGCCCGGCGTGCCGATCTGCGTGCCGCGTATGGCCGGTTGGAGGACTTTGGCAATCCCGAAATCGACCAGTTTGATACCGCCGTTCTCGGTGTCGGTCATAATGTTGGAGGGCTTCATATCACGGTAGATCAGGCCGTTTTCGTGCAGGTAGCCCAGCACATCGCTGATCTGATCGGCCCAGGCCAGCACCTGCGGTTCCTGGATCGCCCCCTCACGCTCGATAATATCCTCCAGATCCTCGCCCATCACAAAATCCATCACCAGGTAGTGACGCTTCTCGTCCTCAAAATGGGCATACACACGGGGAATACGCAGGTGATGCAGGCGTTGCAGCAACCGCGCCTCGGCCTCAAAGCGCTCAATCGCTTCCTGCCGCTGCTGGGCGTCATCAAACCGATCCAGCATTTCCTTGACGGCGTAGCGCCGCCCATGATCGTCGATCGCCTCATACACCGCGCCCTGACCGCCAGCCTTCAAGACGCGGGTGATGTAATAGCACGGCCCGGCGTTGTTGAGCACCATGTCGTGCCCACAGTGGCGGCAGTACTGCGCGTTGCGGACGTTCTCTTTATGACAACCTGGACATAGAATGGTCTGCGGTTGAGACATTGTTTCTGGCACCGTATGTTGGGCAACGCCGATCTTTTGCTTGTGCAACCAGGTTCATTCTACAGTAAGCCGCACCTGCGGGCAAGCGCCATTATTGCGCCTCGGCCGGAGCCGTGCTACACTGCGCACTATGTCATACCCATTTGAATGAGACACTCTGCATACATTAGTCAGGCTTACGCTCGCTCATATGACAACGAGACTGACCCTGGAAAGAGATTGGGAGGAGCGAGAGCTTCCTTCGTAATCCCCTTTCTGGTGCGGCGCGGCTTTGCCGTGCCGCACCAGAAAGAGAACATGGGCGGGGGGCCGGCGGCCCCCCGCCCCCCCGCCGCGACGAAATCTTGTTGGAGAACGAATGGCAAGAACATGCGGAAGGTTCAAGTCGAAACGGTATAAGCTCCCAACTTATTCAACGCTTGTATAATAACAGGAGATACGCGGTGGTAGAGTTCGTTCGCCTCTGCGCCTGTGGCAACGCGAAAGAAACGTATAGATACTGTCCTGAACACGAGTTACGCGGTCGCGTTCGTACCTGCGATACAACCGGGTCGATCCCGATGATGTGTGGGTGGAAGCACGGTCTATTCGTGTATTCGTGGCTCTATTCGTGGTCAGCCACACTGTATATGCGGAGCTTGGGCCATCCAGTTCATCCGCAAAACGTCGCATGCCCAGCCACACTGCATATGCGGAGCTTGGAGGAACGCCGAACGTCGTTCCTATGGCTTCAGAAACGACGAACGTCGTTCCTATGTATCCCGCAACATCGCGGTGGTCAACGAACCGTTCAGGTGGGTTGGTTTGGAGGGGCACTGCCCCTCCAGGAGGTTCTTTTTCAGCCCGTTGTGGCAAAACGGGCCGAAAAAGGGTTTCGCGGAGGCCGCAGGCCCCCACAACCCGCTGGCGAACGTTCCTCTGAACGATTACGTGGTCAACCACTAGTAATGCCCAGTTTATATCACGGTTGCTAACCGCTATCTGGCGATTCTGAACGAAGAGACAGAACCACTATGAGTCTCCAGCAGACTCTTCAGTCGGTGCTGGCTCTGGTAATGGCGGCGTGGCGTCGGTGGTGAGTACACGCAGCCCCCAGTTCAACTGAGCATCGTTACAGGTTGTCTGACCTTCTGGTGGTTGTTGATCACCGAGACATGGCACGGCATATATGGGATCCTGGGCGAAGGGCACTTCATAGGTGGGAGTGATACCCGTACTCTGAATCTGCTCCCTGTTCGGCGTGAACCACTGGGCAATGGTAATTCGCAGGCTGCTGTTGTCACGCAAGCGGTGGATGTTCTGCACCGAGCCTTTACCAAACGTCTGCTCGCCCAGCAGCACCGTGCCTGGACGCCGATCACGCAACCCGCCCGCCACGATTTCCGAGGCACTGGCCGAACCACCGTTAACCAGTACCACCATAGGCAGGTCGTAGACGCGGGTATCAAGCGGGCCAGGTAACGTGCGGAGTTCCTGCATATTGCCAGTACTATCCTCTTCATAGAGCGCAGTACCTTCATAGAAGCGTCCCAGCACCTCCTGCGCTGTCGTCAGAAACCCACCTGGATTGTTCCGCAGATCCAGCACCAGACCGACCGGCTGTTGCGGCAGCAGTTCGCGTAAGGCTTCATCCAGACTGGCGGTGGTGGTGGCCTTAAACTCGGTGATTTGAATATAGGCGATCTGGTCGTCAAGCATATAGGCATTCACGCTGATCAGCGGTACTTCATCACGGGTAATGTCGATCTCAAACGGCATGGTGGCCGGTGGACGCCGGATGGTTAGACGCACGACGGTACCCTTGGGGCCGCGGATCAAGCTGGCTGCCTTAGCTGCAGCATCGGCCTCGCTCAAGCCCGCAATCAGGGGCGCTAGCTCGGTGCCATCAACCTTGACAATGACGTCATTATCTTGCAATCCGGCCTTCATTGCGGGTGAATTTTTTATCGGTCGCTCAATCACAATCTCGTCTTCAACCACCCGCAGGTAGGCTCCGATGCCCTCAAACTTGCCCTCCATCGACTCGCGGGTCTGGGCGGCAGCTTCGGGTTCTTGAAAGGCGGTATAATCATCGTTCAGCGCCTGCAACATGCCACGAATGGCTCCATACACCAGTGCCTGTTCGTCCAGCGGTTCGGTGCGATAAAATTCCTGTTGTACCAGTGCCCACACATCCCAGAACACCATAAACTGGTCACGCACCTCGACTGGCGTGGAACGTTCGCCACTACGATCCGCCAGCTTAGACGTGACAAACGTGTGAAACCCGTCATCGCCAATTGCTCGCGCTGCCGTCCAGCCACCAATAAAGGCGATAACAGCGACAATCAAGGTTGTAATTGAGCCCACGAGAAAAGCATGCGCTGTGCGAACCATACATTATTCTCCACACGCCAGATCAGTGTAGGGGCGGATTCGGAACCCACCCCGCACGGCGTTCGTTTACCATTCAAGTTCGTAGAAAATCGCTGCGGTGGCAGCGATAGAGGCTGTTTCGGCACGTAGGATACGCGCTCCAAGCGCTACAGGTATCATACCATGCTCTGTGGCGGTTGTCAGTTCATTGCTGGTTAAGCCCCCTTCCGGGCCGCTGAGAATAGCAATGGTAGGTAGTGGCGTTGCTGGAGGGTGGGTATGACTGCGCAAGACCGAACGCAGACCAGGGGCGGTGCCTTCCCACAGCAGTAGCGGTAGATCGGCCGTTGCGGCGGTGGCACAGGCGGTAACAAACGGCTGCGGATCGCTCACCACTGGCAAGCGTCCACGACACGATTGCTCGGCTGCCTCACGCACAATCCGGTTCCAGCGCTCCAGTTTATGTGCATCAGCACGATCAGCCGCTAGTGAGTGGGTGCATTGGGTGGGGATAAAGCGACTCACGCCCAGTTCGGTTCCCTTTTGTAAGACCCACTCGAAGCGTTCCGCTCGAAGCAGCGGCACATACAGCGTCAGCATGAGAGCTGGTTCACCAGCGCTTGCTTCCTGCGCTTCAATCTGAGCGCTCACGCTCGTGCGACCAACGGCTGTCAGTGTAGCGCGATACGTAGTCCCCAGGCCGTCTAGCAGCAGCACCTCGCTGCCGGGTCGCAGGCGTAGCACATGCGCCATTTGATGTACCAGCGCTGTGTCGGTCAACGTGACGGTATCACCGTTAATCATATCGGGCACGATGAAAAAGCGATAAGTATTTGAGATTGACATACTGGTTATTGTTGGTACATACAGGCTGTTACCTGGTTCACGGTGTGCTGTATATGTGCCGGTGGCGCTACTCCGCCCGCCGCCTGCCTGGAAGTGCGGGCGTCCCGCCCGCAGGCGGGCCAGCGCCCGTGGCGGTGTTTCCCGGCGTGAGCGCGTTTGGGCGTCCCGCCCGCAGGCGGGCCAGCGGCCCGCGCTTCTGGGAACGCGCCTGCCGTCTGTGTGATCAGCGACAGACGCCCTGCTGCCGCACGCCACACCCCTTTCCCGGCAGGCACTTAGACCAGCTTGCTGGTCAACCGCTTATGTGGCCTGGTAGCCGTGCCGTTCCTGGTACTGTCCGCTGATAGTGCTGGCCTGCTGCTCAAAGCATAGGTAATTGCCCCCTGGAGGCTGGCGTAGGTTATAATGCTGCTCAAATCGATACCCAGGTGTACCAGCGTCTGCGCTGTCTGCGGTTGAATGCCGGTCAAAATGATCCGGCTTCCAAGCAATGTAACCGACTGTGCCGTGCGTATTAGCGACTGAGCAACATACGTATCAACCAGCGGAACGCCGGTAATATCCAGAATAGCGAAGGTTGCATGCTGACGGGCTATGCCAGTTAAGAGGGTGTCGATAATCTGCTCTGATCGCTGGTGATCGATGGTGCCAATCAGCGGCATAAGGACAACACCCTCTGCGATCGGAATGAAAGGGGTACTCAACTCGCGTAACCGTGCTGCTTGCATGTGGATAATCTCTTGTTGCAGATGAGCGCGTTCGCGTTCGGCTGCCTGGCGTTCACTCATATCGCGTGCGTTCAGCACAATCCTGGCTCCATGGTCGATCATTGGCAGATATTTGCCGCGACATTCAAAGGGGTGCCAGGTATCATCAGCATGGCGAATGCGAAATTCGTTCGTCAGAGTCGTATTGGGTGCCTGATAAACGTGCGTGCAGGCTGCCGACAGATCGACATAATCATCGGGATGCACAAACTGCTCCAGCGGCTGATTCAGGAGGGTCTCTGGTGGATAGCCCAGTTCAGAATTGACTGAAGGACTGGCATAACAGATGATACCCGCCTGATCCACAATTAGAATAATATCCGACGCATTTTCGATGAGCAAGCGAAAATGTTCCTCGCTGCGTTGCAGATCAGCGTACAAGGTTTGCAAGCGCCTGGTCATCTGATTAAACGAACGGGCCAGCACACCGATCTCATCGTGTGCGAGTACCGGCACCTGCTCGGCCAGATTGTCGGCGGTGATGCGGGTAACAGCAGTGGTTAACGCAGTGATCGGACGGGTGATCTGGAGGGCTAGTAGCCAGACCAGCAGCACTAACACACTGGTCACACCCACGCCCGCGAGCAGGATTGTACCAGCAAGTCGGTGGGCAGGCGCAAAGGCCTCAGTCTGGTGAATTTCCGTCAACAGCGCCAGTCGTTCCGTCTCCAACCACTGATACGCACCCAGTACGGGCGTACCGGCATAGTTCAGATAGCGATCAACACCGTGCCGGCCCTCCAGCGCGGCATGAATGCCAACCGTATGCACTCCGCGTGGAAACTCACGATTGCCAAACCGTTCGCTCGACACTACCTCATTATACTGACCGATCAGATATGACTCGCCCGTCTCTCCTAAGCCAGCCCGATCCAGCACGATGGCATCCAGCCGATCCAGATTGAGGTGTATGGCGATGACCCCTGTGTTGCTGCTGGTTGTGGTTGCAAGCGGTCGGGCGATGGTGATCGTCATTTGATCCAGAGTTGGTGAAAAATAGACGGGATGCACAAAGAGTTGCTGCCGACCTTCCCGAAAATAACGGGTATCAACCTGGTAGCTGCCTTCGCGTTCTTTATGGGTGGAGAAGACGACCTGCCCGCCCGGGTTGGTCAGTACCATTATTTCCAGCAGGTCGGGATGCATAGAGAGAACCGACTCAAGATAGGTGTCAACCCGGGTATAGGCCAGGCTGTGATCAAGCCGGGTATCTCTGGCTACCAGCGCCGGCGCATAGGTGCGCAATTCGTAGGCTTCTGCCAGAAAGTTGATGAACTGGCGCTGGGTGTCGATCCAGCGCTCGATCCCCAGCGCCTTCTCAGACGCAATCACATGCAATCGTTCTGAGACGGCCTGTTCTAATGCAGTGCGGGCCTGCCAGAAGGTAAACAGACTGATGAACACGACCGCTATGAAGGAGATCAAGAAAAAGGAACCGGCCAGGCGAACCGTTAGCCTCTGTGTCCAGAATTTCACTATGTACCTCGCATAATTTGTACGTTGACTGCATCGTGACAGTTCCAAGCAAGATAGACCTGGTGTGACAGCCTATCTTTACTCCGGGTCAACTGCTCCGTGCAACACGGCTGCGCCATCCTGAAACTGCATCATAAACACACTTTTGTGTGGATCACCAGTACCAGCATAGGTGATACGGCCGGTAATACCGGTATACGCCTGGAGGGTACTGAGACTCGCACGGATCGCCTCCGGATCAATGCTTCCCTCACGCTGCATGGCAGTGACAAGCAGATCAAAAGCATCATAGGTCAGGGCATCAATATCTAACGGCAAGCGACCATAGCGCTCCTGGTATGCCGTTACAAAAGCCGTCTGCTGGGGTTGGGTGTGATCGTAGGCATAATGGGCAGTAAAGAACGTCCCATTGAGGTCAACTCGCTGATCGGGTTCAATAAACAGCCAGGTATCACTACCCAGCAGTGTGGCATCAATCTGTTGTTCCCGGATCTGACGCACTTGTAGCGGAATTTCATAGTGATAATTCGGCAAGAAGAGAATATCAGGATGACGGTCGTGAATACGGGTGAGCTGGGGTCGAAAATCTTGCTCATCGGTCGTGTAATGTTCAAAAGCGACCACCTGCCCGCCTTGTTTTTCGAATTCTTGTTGAAAAAACGTAGCCAGGCCGCGATTGTAAGCACTGGCAATATTGTACAACACTGCTGCTGTCTGAGCTACCAGTTCTTGACGGGCAAAGCGAGCAATAACCTGGCCCTGCAATTCGTCAGTAAAACCGACACGGAACATGTAGGTTTTACCGGCTGTTACAGCGGGGTTGGTGGCCCATGGTGAAATAATCGGAATCCGAGCGGTATCCGCAATATCAGCAACGACAATCCCAGCACTGCTGGTATATGGCCCAACGATTGCAACCACGTTTTCCTGGTTGATCAACTTGCGTGCAGCACTGACCGTTAACTCTGTATTTTCCGCATTGTCTTCGACAACCAGTACCAGTTGGTAGCGCTGGTTGCCAACCTCCACGCCACCGGCAGCATTGATATGGGCAACAAACATGTCGGCGGTGTCAAGCCCTAATCGACCAACTTCAGCCAGTTCGCCACTCAGGGGCGCAATCAGGCCGATTCGAATTTCCGATGCCGGAATGGGTGGCGATGCACATGCATCGCATAGCATAACCACCACTACCAACCCCAATCCCAACCATGCTTTCCAATTGGAAGTACCATGTTTGATCAGCAGCATATTCCCTCGCTGGGTGCTACGTAACGAGTACAACATAGGCCGTGTTTGCGAACTACATCGAGAGGGTGAACAGAGATAGGGGCGCGTTTGGAACGCGCTCCTCCTTCGTGTCGTCAGGTGCGACTGACTACCTGGGCAATACGGGCATCGTCCAACCCCTGATGACGTAAGGGTGCCACGAGATCACGCTCAATGTCAGGTACGTACACACGCAATAGACACAGATCTGTTGGTACCTGCTCATTCTGGAGTGTATACGCACCCAACGTCGCTGGCAACACCAGCGAGTCGCCACGTTTAAAGGTGAGTGTCCCATCACCCCACGTGATACATCCCTGGCCCTCAATCACCGTCAGGATCTCAAAACTGGCCGGATCGGTTTGCAACGCCTGTCGCTCGGCAATCTGCCAGCGCTCCAGAGCAAAATAGGGACAGGCCACAAGCAACAGGCATGCGGCTGACCCGAATGGTACGGGCACCATTTTCGACCGCGGCGCAGGTGCAAAGCTCATCACATCGAGCGCCTTTTCCAGATGCAACTCGCGCAGTTGACCGGTGCGTGCATCGCGGCGACCATAGTCATAGACGCGGTAGGTAAGATCAGATTTTTGCTGGATTTCAAACAGAACAATCCCGGCATTAATCGCATGCACCGTCCCGGCGGGCACAAAAATAACATCACCAGCACTGACAGGAATGCGCTGCAACAGTGGCTCCAGCGTCTCAGTTTGCACGGCTGTAGCAAATTCGGCGCGGCTACTGGGACGGGTCAGACCATAGATAATGTCGGCCCCGGGTGCGGCCTGGAGAATATACCAGGCCTCGGTTTTGCCATGAAAGCCGGTCGCCGCCTCGTGCGTATGGGCATAGGCATCATCGGGATGCACCTGTACGGAGAGTTTGTCATTGGCATCAATAAATTTGGCGAGTAACGGAAAGTCGGCACCATAGCGTTCGATGGTGCGCGTACCGACCAGCAAGGCACCAGCGCGTTGCGTCACCTGGGCCAGCGTCTGGCCTGCAAGCGGCCCGTTCAGAATAATGTTCGTGTCATACACCTGCCACGTTTCACCCAGTTGCGACGGGCGTGGCTCTGGCAGAGCCAGCCATTCCGCCAGTCGTTGCCCACCCCAGAGGGGCGACACCAGATGTCGCTCGGTGAGCAGGGGATACAAAGCTTCAACGATCATACAGTACCTCGTTCGAGTACATAGAAAAAGCCGGTATTGGCCGTTAGCGGTGACAAACGAGCGCCACCCACTCGCCTTCCTGACGACGTTCGGTCACATCCAGACCGGCTGCGGTCAGTGCCTGGACAACCTCGTCTTCACGTTCCAGAATAATGCCACTACTGATCAGGATGCCATCGGGCTTGAGGGCCAGCGCTAGATCCTGTGCCAGGATTACCAGGGTGCTGGCGATCAAGTTTGCGGCAATGAGGTCAAACTGACCTGTGGCCTGGATGGGTTCTGGTGACACTGCCGTCTGGCTTTCCGATAAGAGATCGTCATGTGGTATAGACTGTGGAGCAACGGGTGGCTGATCAACCGTATGCTGCGCATCACCTGGTGGCACCGGCGCAGAATCGGGCAAGCGATACTGGCTACCCATCCAATGCCCCAGTTGTTGCCCTGCTCCCAGGCTACCCTGTTCGACCCGAATGATGGTGTGAACCTGGTTGCGAGCAACGTTGTCACGAGCAATCAACACCGCAATCGGATCATTATCCAGCGCCAGCACCGAAGTAGCCCCTAGTTTTGCGGCCGCAATCGCCAGAATGCCGCTCCCTGTACCCAGGTCAAGCATCTGGATACCCGGTTGTACATAGTGTTCCAACAGGCACAGACACAGGCGGGTGGTCGCGTGCAGACCGGTGCCAAAAGCCATACCTGGATCAAGATGCAGCAGCACATCGTTCGATTGGGCCGTGTATTCCAACCAGGAGGGCACAATCACAACCCGCTCGCCAATCCGCTGCACATGGTAGTGTTCTTTCCAGGCATTCGCCCAGTCCTGCTCCGCCAATGTGCGCGTCTGCAACTGGCTGATCGGCCGTAAATGCCCCAGATGCCAGAGCGCCTGTTCAATCTGCTGGCGAATCTCTTCCGTCTGGGCATCCAACGGCAGATATGTCCGCAACGTCACGGGTTGTTCCGGTTCATAGTGAAACTCCGGCCCTTCGGTACCAGGTGTCCAGGTAGGTTCAACCACCACACCACTGTTATAGCCATAGCGTGCCAGGAGTTCTGCGACTGATTCGACAGCTTCTGTGTCAACGGTTACGCTTAGTTCAAGCCAGTGCATAGGAATAGAAATGCTTCCTTGCTAACCCATAATGTGATAGCCACCATCTACATAGTGGATACCCCCGGTTATAGCGGCAGCGGCGTCACTCACCAGAAATGCAGCCAGCGCCCCCACATCCTCAATGCTCACCAGGCGACGTTGTGGGGTGCGTGCGGCCGTGTGCTCCATCAATTCGTCAAAGCGGTGAATACCCGATGCGGCACGGGTGCGGATCGGGCCTGGAGAGAGCGCATTGACGCGAATACGTGCCGCTCCCAGTTCAGCAGCCATAGAGCGAACGACGCTTTCCAGTGCGGCCTTGACTGGCCCCATCAGGTTGTAGTTTTCAACCACTTTTTCTGATCCGTAAAACGTAACGGTGAGCAGGCATCCTCCCTGTGGCATCAGCGGTTCGGCGAGGCGCGTCATGCGAATGAATGAATGCACCGACACATCCATCGCAATCCCAAATCCCGCCTGGGAGCAGTCAACCACTCGCCCATGTAAGTCCTCGCGTGGCGCAAACGCAATCGCATGCAGTAAAAAATCGAGGTGGCCCCACTCACGTTGGATCTGCGCAAATACTGCTTCAAGTTGCCCCGGCTCACGTACATCGCAGGGCACAATGATCGGGCTACCCAGTCCTTCGGCCAGAGGGCGCACATACGGCTCGGCCTTTGCATTCAAATAGGTAATTGCCAGTTCAGCACCAGCCGCGCGAAAGGTACGGGCGCAGCCATAGGCAATGCTGTGTTCGTTTGCAATTCCGACGACCAGTCCCTTTTTGCCCTCCAGGGTAAACAGTGGTGTCACGGTTTCCTCCTCCATAGAACGTTAGAACGTTAGAACGCTGAATAGGGGACAGGAAAACGGGGACAGAATCCCCCACCGACCAGCCTGATCATCCGCCATCTGTCACCTGTTCCCTGTTCTCTGTTCCCTGTTCCCTAAGAACGCCTCATACTCCAACGGGTACCCTGGGGGCCATCCTCCAGCGTGACCCCCAGGTCGCTCAGGCGTTGCCGAATCGTATCTGCCAGTGCAAACTGCTTCGCCTGCCGCAAGGCGGTGCGCGTTTCGATCAACAACGCAATAAAGGGTGCGACATCATGCGTGTCAGTGGCCGGACTCTGGAGCCGCAATCCTAACACCTCAGCCAGAGTGCGCAGCGTATTCTGAGCCAGCACGAATGGCTCGCCACCAACATCAGCGTCACGAGCTACGTTGATCGCCCGCACCAGTTCAAACAGGGCTGCCAGTGCGCCGGCGGTGTTGAAATCATCATCCATAGCGGCAATGAATTTCGCCGATGTTTCCTCCGCCAGCGCCGTCAACGCATCGACTGCTTTGCCGGTGGTCGTTTCACCCACAGGAGGCAGGAGTGCGCCGCGCATACGCTCCAGCTTGCGCACATTGTTGGCTGCCACTTCTCCATTATAGGTCAGCGGGCTGCGGTAATGGCTGTTCAGCACAATTAAACGGAAGACATCGGCATCGTACTGGCGCAGAAAGCTATCAATTGTCACCACATTACCCAGCGACTTTGACATCTTCTCTACCTGGCGTGTTTCCACATTCACCAGTTGGAGCATACCATTATGCATCCAGAAACGGGCAAACGGCTTATGGGTCAGACACTCGCTCTGGGCTATCTCATTTTCATGATGCGGAAATACCAGGTCTGTCCCACCACCATGAATATCAATTTGCTCGCCCAGATGCTTCAAATTCATCGCGCTGCACTCGATATGCCAGCCTGGTCGCCCCTGGCCCCAGGGGCTGGGCCAGGCTGGTTCACCCGGTTTGGCGGCCTTCCAGAGTGCAAAATCAGCCGGGGACTCCTTGCGCGGGTCAACCTCAAAGCGCGTCCCGCTCAACATATCTTCCAGGCTGCGGCCCGATAACTTGCCATAGTCCGGGTCGCTGCTCACGCGAAAATAGACATCTCCCTCGGCGGTATAGGCATGGCCCTGATCAATCAGCCGCTGGATAAAATCGATAATTTCGGGCATCGTCTGGGTTGCACGAGGATAGATCGTGGCTGGCAACACATTGAGCGCGGACAACTGAGCCATAAAATCGTTGATCAGATCGGCAGCCAGCGCCTGTGGATCGCGCCCCAGTGCATTGGCACGGGCAATAATCTTATCATCCACGTCAGTGAAATTGACCACATGGATCACGCGATAGCCACGCCACTCCAGATAGCGCCGCACAACATCAAACACAATCGCCGACATCGCATGCCCTATATGTGCATCGTCATAGACCGTTACCCCGCAGACATACATGCGAACCACGCCAGGCACAATCGTCTCCAGCGGCTCAATCCGACGGGTGAGAGTATTGTAGATTTTCAGTGTCATAGATACCTCAACTTTTCAGCAATTCAACCCCTTGTTCCAGCTTCGCCGCGTCCCTCTGTTCTCAAATGCCGGCCCCCAGGGTATAGCTCTCGTCTCCGTCGCTGGTTTCATCGAGAATAGACCACAGGCTACTCGATAAAGACAGATGATGTTCCAGATGATCATGATTCGTCACATCCTCAAGTTGCTGCAGGCGTTCCTCCAGTTCCAGCAGCTTATCGTGCAGGTTACGTAACATCTCACCTTCAGGGTCGGGCAGACGTTCGACACGGCGGGTTACGCCCGTTGCCGGGTCACGTGTAACCACAATGCGTGCCGGTACCCCCACAGCCGTGGTATAGGGTGGCACATCTTTAACCACCACTGCCCCACCACCGACGCGGGCACCCTTGCCAATGGTAATCGCGCCCAGCACACTCGCACCGACGCCAATGATGGCATGATCTTCCAATGTCGGGTGGCGTTTACCACGTTGCTTGCCGGTACCGCCTAGTGTTACCCCTTGATAGAGCGTGACCCAATCACCAATCTCGGTTGTCTCACCAATCACCACGCCCATGCCATGATCAATAAAAAAACCCTGACCAATGCGTGCGCCGGGATGGATTTCGATCCCGGTGAGAAAGCGCACCAGTTGCGAGATCAGGCGTGGTACAAATGGAACACCCTGCCGCCAGAGCGCGTGTGCCAGGCGATGCCCGATAATAGCATGCAGTCCAGGATAGAGCAAGACTTCTGCCAGATTATGGGCGGCCGGGTCATTGGTGAGAATAGCGCGTATGTCATCGCGCACCGTTTTAAGGGCTGCGGAAAGAGCCATAAAAAAACCTCCCTGATTATGATAACGAGCAATCCGGGTTGATCATGACTAATGTACACACAGCAGCGGGGTACCGTCAGCGACAGCACCCCGTACGACAGGTACAATGCACCATAGAAAACCCGCGACGCTGGAGGTTTAGGGAGGACAGCGATCGAGATAGCAAGAAGGTAGCGCGTCGGTACATGCCGACGCGCTGATAGCACAGCCCCGCACTAGTCAGCGGTAGCCTTAGACGACGGAGCTTCTGTTTTTGTGGTCGTGTCACTCTTGTCGCCCTTATCACTTGTATCACTCGTACTGCTGGTACTGCGACTATCAGTTATATACCAACCTGATCCCTTGAAAACAATCCCAACGGGTTGAAATACACGTCGAACGGCGCTACTATGCTGTTCACAGGGACAGGTCTGAAGTGGTGATTCTTTGAAGCTCTGAAACTGCTCGAATTGTTTTCCGCATGTATCACAGGCATAAACGTAGGTTGGCATAGGTTCTCATCCTCCTCGCGCACTTAATTGGTATCGTTTTGTGCCCCTATTGTACATCATCTATACAGGCTGTGCAAAGGGATAAACATAGGAATTTTGTTAGAGATCGTGCGTCATCTAGTAGCCGGTGGATCGAGGGCGACCAGGCGCTCGCGTAGCGCCAGCAGTGCCGCCTGGGTGCGATCTTGTAGATGCAACTTGGACAGGATGTTGCTCACATGAGTTTTCACGGTGCGCTCGCCAATACCAAGGGACTGGGCGATCTCGGCATTGCTCATCCCGCGTGCAATACAGGTCAGCACCTCGCGCTCGCGTTCGGTCAGTTCGTCCAGTGGCGACGAACGGGCAGCGGTTAACTCGTGCATAAGCCGCCCGGCCACGGCCGGATGCAGGGTAGCCTCGCCGCGTTGGGCCGCCTTGATCGCCCGCATCAGTTCTTCCGGGCCAACATCTTTGAGCAGATACGAGAGCGCACCGGCTTTGATTGCTGGGAAGATGCGCTCATCTTCACTATAGCTGGTCAGCACAATCACGCGTGTGCTGGGGCTGATGGCGCGAATCCGGCGCGTAGCTTCAATGCCATCCATCTCGGGCATAACCAGATCCATCAACACCACGTCGGGCAGTAACTGTGCCGCCAGTTCCACGCCCTCCATACCACTCGCCGCCTCGCCAACTACCTCTAGCTCGTCATAGGTCATCAGAAACGCGCTGAGACCCCGTCGCACCACGGCATGGTCATCAACCAGCAATACACGAATAGGTTCAACACTCATCAGTTTCTCCTGTGTGTGGTATGAATGATGGCACCGGTAGCGTAACGGTCACCTGTGTGCCCTTTCCTGGTGTGCTTTGAACCACAAAACACCCATGCAGAGCAGTGGCCCGTTCGGCCATACTCATCAGTCCAATGGCACGTGCATTGCGCGGGGCACGGGTGTCAAACCCACGTCCTTGATCACAAACCGTCAAGCACACCTGGGTCGCTTCGTAGCACAGGTTCACCTCCGCCTGGCGTACCCCACTATGGCGCACGACGTTCGCCAGGGCTTCCTGCACGATGCGAAAGAGCGCCTGTTCGTGTTCCAGGGGCAGGTGACGCTCCCCGCTGATCTGCAGCAACACCTGCACCCCCTGCCGTTCCTGGGCAGCCGTTGCCAGGTCGCGTAACGCCGGGCCGAGTCCACGCCCATCCAGCACGGCTGGGCGGAGGGCAAAGATCAGGCTGCGCGTCTCTTGCAAGGCTCGTTGGGCGGTCTCCTGGATTTCAAGCAGTTGCCGAGCAACCGTGTCCGGGTTCTTACGGAACAATCGTTGGGCTGCCGCCGCCAGCATAGTCAGGCTAAACAATTCCTGGGTCACGCTATCGTGCAAATCACGTGCCAGGCGATGCCGCTCTTCAACCGTTGCCAGTTGTGCGGCTTGCTCGGCCAGTTGGGCATTGCGGTCAGCCAGCAAACGCAGCGCCCGCAGATTTTCAGCCAGTTGTTCCGACATAACGTTGAACTGGCGCGTCAACTGGCCGATCTCATCGACCGAAGAATCTTCGAGCCGTTGCGAGAGATCGCCATTAGCCAGCGCCGCGCTGGCCAACGATAGTCCCTTCAGCCGCCGCGTCAAGTCACGTCCGGCGAACAACCCATAGATCAACCCGATCAGACCACTGATGATCACAATCGGAAGGGCACTGAAGAGCAGCACGGTCGGAATATCAGCAGCGAGATCGCTGAGCGGCGGACGCCGTAGCCGTGTATAGACCATACCCACCATCTGGCCGTTGCGCCCAAACACGGGCGCGATTGCAACCAGTTGCGAACCTGGTTCTCCCCAGGCCGAGAGTTGCACCGAGTCGGTAATGCCCTCAGCGGCACGTTCGATCAAGGTGCGGGCCACGGGTAACTCGATGTCCGGTAAGTAGGTTCCGGTGGTATAGCTGTGCAACGTGGCCGTTAGCACTTGCCCTTCGGTATCCAGCAGCGCTACGACCGGCACGTGCCAGGCCGGGGGCGCGTCCCGCATAGTACGTGCCCAGGCTGCATGTGGTTCTGGTATATCTCGTGGAAAATCGATCGTTATTTGAAACAACAGACGATCATTTTCCTCTTCGTTCTGGAGCAACAACTGGAGCTGTTCGCCTAGACGATCCGGATTGCTGGCTGCTGCCTCGAAGTCGCTACGCATGAACTTGCCCAGGTCGCGGGTCGAGTCGGCCACGCGCTCAGGTATCAGCACGGCCCGCGTGATATACAGGATCATGCCAATGATCAACAGCGCCTCCATGGTCAACATCACCAGGGCCGTGACGCCAGCATAGGAGGCGGTTAGTTTCCAGCGAATGGTGCCAAAGCGTTGATGTAAAGACCAGAGCATGATCGTACTACGTAATCCCTGCTACGTTACAGCCAGGTGGTTTGCCTGGAGCCATCAGGACATACGCAGTTGCGTGAACATCCCGTTCCTTCGACGACGCTCAGGACAAGCTTTTACGCCTGCGACAGCGGGGAAGCGACGCTTCAGAAACAACGTACCGCTCTGCCGCAGGCGCAAAGGCTATCTGACCATACCATCGCGTACGTCCTGGCTATTATACCCTATCCCCGCCATTCTGTTCGTTATTACGTTATATCGCGCTGGCGGAAGATCAAAGCCGCCAGCGCAACGGGCACAATCAGGTAACTGCCCAGTATGAACAGGCTCCATGCCACACTGACCGTAGCGGGTTGGCCGTGGATGTGGGCCAGCAGATTGGTTTGAATCGGGCTGAACAGATACAGCTTCAATATCTCTGGTACGAAGGGCACTGCCGCTGCAATCCCATCCAGCATCATCCACATAATGCCGACGATAATACCCGCCACGGTAGAGCGCAAGGCAACCGTACCGAGCAGCGCAATGCTGCCCATCGTAATCAATAGCAGCGTGTGTAAGCCTATTTCTAGCACGATAGTCGTCAGACTGAGTACCTCGCCCTGACCGTCCATACCTGTCACCAGGCCCAGTATTTGTGACCAGAGGGCCATTCCTAGCATACCCAGTGTAATTGTCAGCACCAGTGTTACCCATTTGCTCACAATAAAAAACGTACGTTCTGGATAGCGAATCAACAGGTTTTTCCACATATCATAGCCGTATTCGTTCCCCACCAGGCTGGCGCTAAAAATGATTGCTAGAAAGGTGCCCAGCGACTGAGCAAAGATCTGCGGGCCAAAGAGTAGTCCGTTTGGAAAGCGCATTGTCATGCCTGTGTCCTGATTCGTGCCAGACAAGAAAGCCATCACGATCATGATAATCGTAATCAGCACCAGTCCAATGCCGAACATGACCCAACTCATAGGGCGCTTGCGTGTTTTTAACAGATCGGCCTGTAGTAATGCTACCATTAATTATTTCTCCTTTGGCCTGCTTGAAATTTCATATTGAGCGCTTAGGGGTCTATCGCAACAATGTTCGTCGTTTCTGGTAGTTCTCTACGTGTTTCTACGACGACAACGAGATTTTCTTCCTGCAAAGGACGCAGGGAAATAGAAAGACTGAGATACCATGTGTTTGCACCTGTCAATACTTCACGGCTGACAGTCAGCGCTTATCCATACGGGTCAACTCCAGAAAGCGTTGTTCCAGCGATGAGCGTTGCGGCGTAACCTGATGCACCTCTGCGCCAGCATGAACCAGCGCTGCTACCAGGCGCGGGGCCAGTTCAGGCGCGAGGTGCAGGCTGCCGGTGCGTGGGCCAATTACTTTCAGGGGGGCATCCATACGTTCGGCAACCGCCTGCAGAATCGCCAATGGTTCGGCCTCAATCAGTACGCCCGCCCCATTCCCTGTCAGGTCGGCCACGCGACCCTGTGTTACCATCTGTCCCTGGTTGATAATTGCCACATCGCTGCACACCTGCTCCACCTCGTGCAACAGATGGCTGGAGAGGAAAATGGTATGGCCTGCTTGCCCCAGACGACGGATCAGTTCGCGGATCTCAACCGTGCCCGCCGGGTCAAGGCCATTAGTCGGCTCATCCAGGAAGATAACATGTGGACGATGAAGCAAGGCGGCGGCGAGTGCCAGCCGTTGCTTCATACCCAGTGAGTAGGTTTTTACCTTATCATCCGCCCGCTGCGTCAGGTCAACCAGTTTCAGCACCTCCGCCACGCGGTGCGTATCTTTGCTGCCGCTAGTGTGCATGAGTACCAGCAGGTTATCGCGGCCCGAAAGGTAGGGATAAAAGGCCGGTGATTCGACAATCGCGCCGATGTGCGGCAGAATTGCGGCGCGTTCCTGCACAATATCATGCCCCAGGATACGTCCGCTACCGCTGGTAGGACGTATCAAGCCCAGCAGTATGCGGATCATGGTTGTTTTACCCGCACCATTTGGCCCCAGTAGACCGAAAACGGCCCCCTGGGGAATCGTCAGGGTTATATCCTGTACCGCCTGTCGCGCCCCAAAGCTGCGCGAGAGGCCTGCTGTTTCAATTGCCAGTGTTGTCCGGGTCATACCATTCACCATGCCTACAAAGATCTTCATTCGTATGGCTCTATTTTACGCTGAGATGCCGTTCTGTACCTCGTCACAGAGCTTGAATGCAGACCTGGACAAATCTCGGAGTAGATCTCCGACTTAAGGCGGAGCGGCACTGATCGGACGCAGTGCCGAATCTGAGAATATGGCTGATGCTATGTTGCTGCTCGCATCTGATCGCGCACGGTTTGGGTTGGTGAAGCTTTGCAAGCGAATGCTGGTTGGACAATACAACACGGTGGCTTTTGCCAGGGAGTATTGCTGATGCCGACGCAGAGCGTCAGCATCAGTACGAATCTATGATGGTATCGGACACATTGCTGAACCTAATGGCCTAAATCGGCCTTCATGACGTTCTTCGTACGAATCTATGATGGTATCGGACACATTGCTGAACCTTCAGATCAGCTTTCCGTCTTTCGTAGCGCCTTATACCACTTTGACTTCGACCTTCCGCATCCGTTGGTCTGTCGTACGCTTGCTCATACGACCACGAGACCGCCCCTGGAAAGGAATGTCGCCGGGCGGCGGGGCGTTGCATGCAACGCCCCGCCGCCGACATCCACACATGGGCGGGGGCCTGCGGCCCCCGCCCCCCCGCCGCGACGCAGTCTCGGTGGCGGACGAATGGCAAGACCATGCGGAAGGTTCACGTCGAAACGGTAGTACGCCCCGCGTCTCGCGCTTCGTGTTCAGCGTTCCGCGCTCCGAAGCGACTCACCCCGCCGATACGCCTCGTCCAGCAGTTCTACGATATAGCGCACCTGCACGTTCTTGCCGCGTCGCCGCAACTCGCCCGCCAGTTGGAAGGCACAGCCAGGGTTTGCAGTGGCAATCACCTGCGCACCCGTTGCCAGGGCGTGGTTGACTTTGCGTGATCCCAGTTGGGCCGCCATCTCCGGCTGGGTAATGTTGTACACACCTGCACTACCACAGCATAGCGAGCTTTCCTGCATCTCGCGCAGTTGCAGATCGGGAATGGCTGTGAGCAGCATCCGTGGTTGCGTGGCAATCCGCTGCGCATGAGCCAGGTGGCACGGTTCCTGAAAGGTCACGGTCAGTGGCAATGATCCCAGTGCGGCTTGATTCAGATCAATCGTAGCCAGAAATTCGTGAATATCCTTGACCCGATTAGAAAATGCCACTCCTCGCTGATACCAGTGCGGATCGTCGTGCAGCAAGTGCCCGTACTCTTTGAGGGTGCTGCCGCATCCAGCGGCATTCACAATAATCGCATCAACCTCCAGTTTCTCGAAGGCCACAATGTTGCGCCGTGCCAGGTTCCGTCCACCGTCCATATCGCCGCCGTGGGTATGCAGTGCGCCGCAACACCCCTGACCGGGGGGTAAAATGACATCACAGCCATTCTTTTGTAGCACACGCAGTGTCGCCTCATGGACATGTGCGGCAGACGTACTCATAATACAGCCCGTGACCAGTGCCACGACATGCCGCCGCTCGCCCTCGGCGCGGTACACCTGGCCCTGGGGCACAACAAACTGATCGCTCATTGCGGGTAGCAGTACTTCCATATCCTGCATACCCATCAGCTTCAGCAGGCCGCTCGTCCGTGCCAACCACTGTACCCCACTGCGCTGATACAACCATAGAATCCGGGCAAAACCTCGAAACAGCGTCATATGCTGAAACAACTGGTTGAATACAATCCAGCGTAGTGCCCGCTGCCACCAGATATAGGGCTTGATCGTTCCATTGCTGGCTGCACCATTCTGGCTGGCCTGTATACGTGCCTGTGTTACCTGCGCCCGACTCGCTTCCAGGATCGCTCCATACTGCACGCCGCTTGGACAGACGGCCTCGCACGCACGACAGTTCAGGCACTCGCTCATCTGATGCTGAAACACCGCGCTCTCCAGGCCAATCTGTCCTTCGCTGACCGCTTTCATTAAATAAATGCGGCCACGTGGCGACGATGTTTCAACGCCCGTTTCACGGTAGGTTGGACATGAGGAGAGGCAGAGTCCACAATGCACACAGGCATTAATTATTGCATCACTGGGCACATCTTTGCCATTAAACCCAATCAGCGGTAGATCGCTGCGGTGGGTATCGGGAGAGACCGTCTCTGTCGTCACTGATTTTTCCTTTCCATAGCTTCCATAGCTCTCAAGCATTATTCACGGTTTGATCGGAAACCCGCCTTGCGCCTCTTTGCTGCTTCAGTGTTCAAGCCTTGCATCGCTTAAACGCTTGAACGCTTAAACGCTTTGAATCACCTCACGCCGTGCGTCTCGCGCCTTACCCGTCGCAATCGTCACATTGGCCGCATCCTGATAGATTTTGCTGATAGCGCAATAGTCCTGACGACCATACCCCTGACCCTCGGCCAGTTCGTAGAGTTGATAGGACAGTCCTGTCATCATCATCGGCACCCCCAACGCCCGTGCCGTCTCCAGCGCTGCCCCTAGATCCTTCTGCATCAGGCTGGTGGCAAAGCCGGGATCATAGTTATCCTTAAGCATCCGCTCCTTCAGCCACTGATCGAGCAAGAAGTTCGCGCCAGCCGACTGCATAATAACTTCGCGGGCCGTGGCAGCATCAGCGCCAGCCTTGACGGCCATTGTAAACGCCTCGGCAATGGCAATCATCAGGCTGCCGAGGATGGTGTTGTTGACCAGTTTGACGACCTCGCCCATCCCGTTCGGCCCGACGTGGGTAATGCTGGCTCCCAGCGCCTCCAGCACCGGGCGTGCTTGTGCAAAGGTTGCCTCTTCGCCACCGACCATAATCGCCAGTTCACCCGTTGCCGCCCGTGCCGGGCCACCGCTAATCGGTGCGTCGAGCATTTGAATCCCATGCGCACGCAGTGCCGCAGCGATGCGTTGCGACTCGGTGGGAGCGATGGTACTGCAATCGATCACGATAGTACCCGGCGCTGCGCCGTGAATAATCCCGTGTGCGCCAAGACAGACTTCGGCCACCTGCGGCGCATCGGGTACACAGGTGACAATACATTCGCTGGCGGACGCAACCGCTTGCGGGTTAGCGACAACGTGTGCGCCCTGCATTCGTAGTCGTTCCACCGGTGCCATATTGGTGTGGGCGCAGATCGTCAACGGAAAACCGGCACGGAGCAGCGTTGCCGCCATCGGTTCACCAATCGTGCCCAGACCAATGAACCCCACAGATAGCTCACTCACCCTAGTTCCTCCCTGTATCTGATGACATATTGATAGCAAAAGGTTTCTATATTGTAGCACGAACTGCAGGTGTTGGTGTACAGGTCATCAGGGGAGAACCGGGTACCGTCGCATCCAGTATTGACATGCTGAGTTATAAAAAACCGGAGTCCCGGCTTTCGCCTGGGTCTAGTGGAAACGGGACTCGCGTGTGGTTCCCCTTTTCGCCGAAGGCGAAAAGGGGAACCAAAAAGAGAAACAGTACTGCTCTGCCGAAGGCACCCCCCCCTATTTTCACAAGATACTGCTGGTTTATTCTCGATAGGCGGCGTACGGTACGTTTCGGGTCGTCCCAGTCCCAAAAACCGTGTCACGTGCGTCCTGAGCCGATAGCTGAAGCCGTCATCGCCACACTACGCGACCGAACCCATCTTCCGCGGAAGGGCCGTTTGAGAGAAGGGCGCTCATGCAGAATAAACCAGCGGTATCTCACACGTGTAGGTTTTTTTGCGCAAACGTCCGTTTTGCCGCATCAGGACGGCAAAAAAAACGATGACGATAGCAAGGACGTTTTGCCGCATCCCAATGCGATGTAATGAAAAAACATACACGTGTGAAAGTCCATTCCCCCCTTGCAGGACTCTGTTAGTTAAAGGGTTTCTTAACCACTTTCCAGGACATGTTGGTGGTTCTAGCGGCGTAAGCCAGGGCCTTCAGGCTTAACCTGGGCAGCCAAAGCGGGCTCTGCCCAGGTTAAGAACAGGTTCAACCAACAGAGTCCTTGCGGAGGGGGAAACGACCGCGTACCGCGTGGACATAACAAGCACATGTGGTGTTGCGACTCCGCCCGGCTCGCAACATCACCCCGATGCTCGTCATTGCCGCCGAACGCGACATGGTCTTTGGCGTCCAAGCGCAGCAGATTACGGCTGCCACCTGCCATGTCGCACTCATCATCGTCCCTGAAGCAGCCTATGACCTGATGTTTGACCCGGCCTGGCCCATCGCGCCCGAAGCCGATCAAGCGCTTTGTAGGCAAGCTTGACGCACACGAAACCGTGTGTTACACTTAAAACAAGTGTACGTAACTAGCTGGTAATTCTTAGCCGTCCCTAAATAGGGCCTCGGGTTCTCTGGCGACTTGCCAGGTGAGGCACTTACAGGTCTTGCGCAGTGATATCTGAAAGGCCAGACATGGCTTTCATGCAGCCTGACACCCTGCTTGAGCAGGTAGATTTGATGCGCCTGCGTTTAACGCCGGACACCCAGGTGCGCACAACAATGGGGCAAGTTTTCACTCCGGCCTCGCTTGCACGTCTCATGGCAGGCCTGGTTGAGCAACCCGGCAACACCGTTGCCTTGCTTGACCCGGGAGCGGGCATTGGTATGCTCAGTGCGGCCGCAGTCGCGGGCCTATGCGGCCGCTCAACTCCCCCCGATCACATCAGCATCACAGCATGCGAAATGAATCCACAGCTTATACCGCATCTACAGGCGACCATGGCACTATGTGCGAGACAATGCGCAGCAGCAGATATTGCTTTCAAAGCCGAGATTATTGAGGGTGATTTTCTAGAATTTGCAGCGAGTCAGCTTGAGCCAATCTTTACGCAGGCACCTACTCGTTACAACCTTGCGCTCCTCAACCCACCCTATCGCAAAATTCAGACGGCATCACGTGAACGACGCATCTTGAGACGTCTTGGCATTGAGGTCTCAAATCTCTATGCAGGCTTTATGGCCCTCAGTCTCAAATTGCTTCAAACAGGTGGGCAGTTCATAGCGATCACACCCCGTAGCTTTTGCAATGGGCCATATTTTCGTCTCTTTCGTGAACAACTGCTTGCCGAAGCAAGTCTACGTAGCTTTTATCTTTTCGACAACCGTGAAGAGGCCTTTCGTGATGATGCCGTGTTACAAGAAACGATCATTACCAGTGCTATTGCCGGGGTTCCGCAACTATCATCTGTTCAGGTGATCACAGCACACAGTCCTGCTGATGAAATGCCAACCGTGCAAGAAGTCGCCTTTGAGCAAGTGGTTTACCCACATGATCCAGAGCGCTTTATTCATCTCATTCCCCATCAAGAAGGGCAGATAGTGGCGACTCGAATGCAGGCACTGCCAGCCACACTGGCAACGCTTGGGCTTAGTGTGTCCACCGGGCGTGTCGTTGATTTTCGTGCAGCTACACATTTACGAACTAGCCCGGAAGCCCAAACAGCAGCACTACTTTATCCAACACACTGCGAGCGTGGTCAGGTTGTCTGGCCAAAGTCAGGTAAAAAGCCTAACGCATTAGCTATTAATGTAGCCACTCAGGATCTGTTGATACCAAATGAGCCATATGTACTGGTTAAACGTTTTTCTGCAAAGGAAGAACGAAGACGTATTGTTGCAACTCTTTTCCTGCCGCAGGCAGTGCCTGGAGAGGTTGTTGCTTTTGAAAACCATCTGAATTATTTTCACATGCAGGGTCGTGGACTTGAACCTGACCTTGCCTGTGGGCTGAGTGTCTTTCTAAATTCGACCCTGGTTGATATCGCATTCCGTCAGTTTAATGGGCATACCCAGGTCAATGCTACCGATCTGCGCATGCTTCGCTACCCTACCCGTGAACAACTGATCACACTAGGGCGCAGCATACGTCCTGATGCAGATCAGCAAAGTATTGATGCCGTTGTGGCACGTGAGGTATTTGGCATGACTGAGCAAGATGACCCGACGCAGAAGGCACGACGTATACACGAAGCCCTGACTATTCTTAAACGACTAGGACTTCCTCGTGGGCAGCAGAACGAGCGTTCAGCTTTGACGCTACTTGCCCTGCTAAATCTAAAACCTGATACACCCTGGTCTGAAGCAGAGGCACCACTATGCGGTATTACTCCGATGATAAAATTCTTCGAGACGCATTATGGACGCAAATATGCACCGAATACCCGTGAGACTGTGCGCCGACAAACAGTGCATCAATTTCTTGAAGCTGGATTTATTGTAGCGAACCCTGATCGACCAGATCGCCCGGTAAACTCACCCAGAGCAGTCTATCAAATTGAGCCAAACCTTTTGACAGTGCTACAAATGCATGATATAGATCAGTGGGAAGCTCAACTGCAAGCATACCTTAATACAACGCAGACCTTACGCGAACGCTATGCACGTGAACGTGCAGCACGACGCCTTGAGGTTCAGATAGCCGAAGAATCTTGTATCTCACACCGGGTGGACAAAATGAACTGGTGAAGCGGATTGTAGAAGTCTTTCGTCCACAATTTGTACCTGATGGTGATGTTCTGTATGTTGGCGATGCTGGCAATAAGCTTGCTTTGGTCAAGCGTGATGAATTAGAAGAACTCAATGTCACTATTGACGAACATGGCAAAATGCCAGATGTTATTCTGTTTGACCGGCAGCGACGATGGCTTTTTCTCATTGAAGCAGTAACATCACATGGGCCAATTGATAGCAAACGTCGTGATGAGTTGCACCGCCTTTTTGCAAATGTAACCGTAGGATTGATTTACATTACTGCATTTTTAGATCGGAAATCGTTACAAAAGTATTTTGCTGATATTTCCTGGGAGACAGAAGTATGGATCGCGGAGGCTCCATCCCATATGATTCATTTTGATGGTGAGCGCTTTCTTGGCCCCTATGATTAGCATAAAGCTTCCGGGAAGCCTAGAGCTTCCCGGAAGCTTTGTTTGCACTCATATAGCATTGCTCTAGCACCCGCAACCAGCGTGAGTCGTACGGCTTCAACTCCAGGGTGCAGGCATCATCGTCCATTGAGGCGCTCCAGTGTTCATCAAGCAGAGCGATCAGCGCATTCGTCTCAGCGTAGGTGTCAACTTCTACCTTGATGGTTTCAGCGGACAGGTTGTGAATGGCAATCAGACGCCGTGAGTCGAGGGTGTAGCTCATCGCAAATACAGATGGATGGTCAACAGCCATCAATGAGCGCTACGACCCGAGTAACGCGCCCGAAGTGATGACGAAGGCGGAGCTGGCACGCATCCTGGGCATGCGCTGGCCGGTGGAGGTGACCTTTGAGCAAGGCAAACAAGAGGTCGGACTGGATGCCTATGCAGTGCGGAGTTGGCACGGCTGGCACTATCCAAGAGCCATCCTGCACCGACTATGCTCTGACAGATTTCGTGTTGTAATACTACGCCTCTTCCGCCGGTGCTTCGGATTCAAGCTCACGCACTTTGCCGTGTCGCTTGCTATCTGTGGCCGGGCGAGATGCTGTCGGAGCGATAATGCTTGCCAGGGCCTGCTCGATTTCCATATTCTCGTGCTGCATGCGTTCAGTATAGGTCGTCAATTCTGCGCTACGCCGTTGCCGCAGCGCCAGCGGCGCGATACGCTGGAGATCAGTGATGGTCACCTCGCTACGGAAATCTGCCGCTGCCCGCGCTCGTGCGCCCTCGAACAAAGCGATTTCGGCCCGATGTGAAGGGATGTTCAGCGCCTGGATCAGCGTGATCGCTGCCGACTCGATGTGGTGCGGAATAACAACATGCGGCAATATTTCACGTGCTGCTGCCACTTCCTCGCGTAACGCAGCCGTCTGTTCGGTATATAGCGCTCGAAATGCCCCTGGATCTAGCCGGAACGCCTGCGCCCGTCGATAGACTTCCAGTCGCTGCTGTGCCTCAGCCAGCGGCGCTACCCACACCCGCAACCCGAATCGATCCAGGATTTGTGGTCGTAACATGCCTTCTTCCGGGTTCATTGACCCGATTAGCACAAACTGCGAGGGGAACAGGCGCGTCATCGCCCCGCGTCGCACCAGAGTCCGCCCCTGGGCGGCTGCATCGAGGATGGCATCGACCACCTGCGGGTCGAGCAAGTTAATCTCATCGACATACAACACATGCCTGTGCGCTCGTGACAGCACGCCCTCTTCCAGCAAGAGTTTGTGCTGTTCCAGAGCCACACGTTCGTTGATTCCACCGACCACATCTTCCATGCGGGCATTCAGCGGGAGTTCTACCAGGCGCATTGGTATCTGCACCGACTGTACCTGGCCCGCATCATCCTGCGTCTCCTGCGCAACCAGCGGCATAATGTCCAGCAAACCGCGCACGGCAGTCGTCTTGCCCACACCATACGGCCCACTCAATAGCACACCACCGATCTGGGGATTGACCAGTGCCAGTGTCAGGGCCGTTTTTAGCTCCGGCTGACCAACAATGGCCAGCAGCGGAAATGGCAATAGATCGTCCATAGTGCGGTAATGTTACAGCATCTCAATCTCATAACTGACCAGCGGGATGTCAGGGCGCTGGGCCTCGATAAAGCGTACCACCGCCTCGAGTTGCCCGTGTGCATATTTCTGGGATGTGGAAACGCAAGCCACGGCCAGCACACCCTGTTGCCAGACATCCTGTGCATCAACCTCGGCAATCGAGACATTAAATTCGTTACGTACCCGTGCGATCAACGACTTGATGACCCGGCGCTTATCCTTGAGTGAGTGGGCTGTGGGTACGTATAAAGTAATAGTACATGTTCCAATAACCACGTTCGTATGTTAGTATGCGTAACCGTTCAGGCGGGTTGGTTTGGAGGGGCAGTCCCGCTCCAGGAGGTTCTTGTTCGGCCCATTTTGGCGGCTTTGCCCCCAAAATGGGCCGAACAAGGGTTTCGCGGGGGCCTGCGGCCCCCGCTGGCGAACGTGCCCCTGAACGGTTACATCACTGCTCACCAGAAACAACAATATGGTTTAT
>CALANA010000208.1 GCA_937925925.1 uncultured Chloroflexales bacterium
GCCATGCGCGTCGCGCAGGAGGCCATGCGCGTCGGCTATGCCTCCGCTCAGGATGACAGACAACGAGGGAGGTGTTGAGGCCCTCTTGCACTAGCAGATCAACGCGATCGCCGACCAGGCGGGTGAGGGTGGCGGTACCAAATCCTGCTGAATTCGTGTTATGTACCACATGGTACCTGGCAACAACGTCCGCTAGAACGGTGGCCCACCCAATGCAGCGGCGCATTCGCCGGCCGGTGCGACAGTGGGATTGTTCAAGAAGGCCTGGATCATGCCATACGGACAGGCTCCCCGCGTCACCACTGCATGCCCGGTACCTGCGAACTTGTAGTGAAACCCGGTGCGCAATGTCTGCGCTGCCAGGTGTCCCCACTCGGGTGGTGTAATCGGATCATACTCACCCGTTAGCAGCAGTGTCGGAATATCGCTCTGCACCGGCTCATTTTCAATCGGGTCGGGCGGATATACCCCCCAGGCACTACACAGGGTAAAGATCGATGGCGTATTCTCAAGAATGCCGCTGAAAAACGTGCTTAACCGTGGAAAAGCGGCGACCGTGCTGTATACCTCGTCCGGCGTGGCAAACGCGATTTCCTCGCTGCACTGCACCGAGAAATACATGGCGTGGCTGAAGCCGCCCTGTCGCCCTAAGCGCCGTGCCTCCAGTTGCGTTAACAGGGCATAGTTGCCCTGATACGTGTCATAGATCAGCGTTGGCAGTTGCGGGATAACATCGGTGTTGTAGAGCATACCGAACAGCAGGCTGATCAAGCGGCTGCCATCAAATACGGCCGGCATATTGCCGCCTGTGCGAGGGTTGCGTATAGACACCGTCACCGGATTGGCGTTCAATTGCTCGACCGTCGCATAAAATACGTCTTCCAGGTTGGGGTAGCGAGCGTTACAACCAGCATTACGGGCACAACCGTTGAACAGCGTGGTAAAGGCACGGTTGGCGTTGGCGGGCATATCGGTGTACAGGTTGACTTGCAACGGGTAGACCGAGTCGAGTACCACGCTACGGATGCCAGTCGGATAATCGCGCATGGCCGTCAATGCTAGCCGCGTGCCGTAGGAAATTCCAAACAGGTTCCACCGGGTATAGCCCAGCGCCACCCGCAAATCCTCCAGGTCAGCCGCGCTGGCGGCGCTGTGGTAGGCAGCCAGGTTGACGCCTTCCTGCTCCAGCCGATTGCGGCAGCGGAGCAGCGACTCCGTCTCGATCTGCACCTTCTCGGCGCGGCTCACCTGACGCTGGAGCATATCGTCGTTGGCCTGAAACACTTCGGGGCAGGTCAGCGCCGGGCGCGACAGGCCGGTGCCACGCTGATCGAGTACAATGAAATCGCGGTTTGCCAGGAAGCGCGACCAGCCTCGGGCCAGGCCAATGGTGCCCATGAGTGCCGCACTACCTGGGCCACCTGACAGGTAGACGACTGGATCAGGCGCAGGATTGGCGCTGCCGGTACGCACAATCGCCACTGCCAGTTGCACTGTTGACCCGGTGGGATGCCCCCGTTCTTCGGGGACGGTCAGATAGCCGCACTCGACACGCATATCGCCCGGCACACCGAACGGACAGGCATTCGGCTCGAACCGCACGGTGGAGATCGGTACTGACGCTGTATCTCGTCCACGCAACTCATTTCCCAGCAACCCCAGCAGCACGTTGTAGGGCGGCGTGTTGGCCGGATGTAGCTCAAATCGGGCGCGTTCAAACCACTGCACGGTGTAGGTCTGCCCGTTACTCAGTGTCTCGGTCTGTGCGTCAGTCAACGGTAACCCGAACAGCGCCAGGTTTTCGGGAATGCTTTTGCCGGCCCGTCGATCGAGCTCCAGGCCATTGGCACGCCAGGCGGTTAGCATGTCGCCACAGATATTCTGACCAGTCTCGGCAAAGAAGAGGCACCCGTCGCGTGGTTCATTGCGGGGCGCAGCGAACCAGTCGCGGCCCGTCTGCCGCAAGCGCTCAGTGCCCAGGTGTCCGAGCAGCACGTCAAATGGGGCCGGATTTTCGGGGTGCAGTTCCAGTCGGGCGCGCTCGAACCACTGCACCTGGCGGGTCTGGCTCTCAACTTGTTCGGCTTGCTGGGGGGTAATAGGCAGGCCAAAAACGTCAATCCCGCCATTCTGTTCCCAGAATTCGCGGATGCGTCCGGCCATACAGTACCCGGTCTGGTCAAAACAGCGCTGCCCCGGTTGCGCCTGTACCTGACCGGACGGCCAGCCAGCCAGGAATAACGCACTGATCATACTCAACAGGCTGATAGATCGCATTCTGCGCAAAAGCATCATGGCTTCCTTTCGCATAGATAACAGTTATCGGAAGAGCGCGGAGGTGAGCGTCGTCCGAAAAAACATTCCCTCCGACTGATAGCGCTGACTGCCATACCACCAGCCAGCGTGAATCTGGGCCGGAATGGTATAGCCACCGAAGGTACGTTCGGCCTCAACGCCAATCCCAAACGGAATGAATTCGTGCAAGGTGTCATGCCAGCGTGGAAATATCGCCTCGCGCACACGGCCTTCGGCATCAATGGTAAAGCGAAGCGGCAACGGTTCGACCTGGGGCATTCTGTTGTTCATCATAGGGAGAGAGAGCGTAACTTGCAACCGCTCATGGTCAAGCACCTGCCACGCGACGCTCCGCTGCGACAAAAGGCAGGCGGGCAACCAGAGCGCCGCTTCGCCCAGGAAGCGCCCCATAGCCGAGCGCGATACATCAGGGCCAGTGGCCTGCACAACCGGCAGCAGGCTGAGGAGTGCAAAGCGGACGCGCCCTTCGCCCTGAGCATAGTAATCGGCTCCCCGGATAAAGATGGGACTCCCGTTCATCGCTGCACTGGCACGCCACACAAAGCCGCAACCGGGCGTCAAAATCTGTCGTGCCCGAAAGGGATGCCATGCCTGGCCGAGCTTGATCGTCCCGCGCATAGTCAACTCTACCGATGCTGCCAGCGGTGTGCCGGGCTTGAGCGCATGCAGGAAGTAGCGTTGCACCAGTTCCGGCAACTCGGCTACCATATCGGTCGTAAATACCGTGTGCCCACCGCTGATCAGCAATGACCGCCACAGGCGTTGGACTTTACGGCTATCCCGCGCCTGCCTCAGTCCCAGCATACCCGGCGCAGTCAGCAGCAGGCCTGCTATGCCCAGCCTGGTGATCGTGCGTCTGTGCATGTCATGGCTCTCCTGGTTATGTTTCCAAACCCTTGACAAAAGGTTTGGAGGATGCTGGCGGGCCAACGGTGTCAACCGGTGCCCGGGGAGGTGACTGTCACCCCCCCGCAGATTCAGGTTCCAAACCCTTCAGCGTTGCGGGGGGTGACAGTCATCTAGTTCTTGTCATCATACCACATCTTGCATAGGGTGGTAGGCATCAAGCAACCTTCCGCCTTCAATGGTTTGAAGTGGGTGACAGATGATCAGTCCCCGGGCATAGAGCTTCCTGCCCTCTATGCCCGCCCTTATGTCCTATGTTCTCTCCCCTGATGGAGATTCCGTTCTCCCCTATGTAAACGGTGAACGATGGGCGATATGGGATAGTAGATACGTCTTCACGCCGTGTCAGGGGTTGGCAGGCAGCTGGGCGCAGCAGCGGGAGGATACGGGATGGCAGCCAGTATCCATTTGCCGCTGCTGCGCCCCGTCATGCCTCCACTGATTTTGCAGTGCCATTGCCGCGAGATGCTTCGCTTCCTGCGTCAGCATGACATCGAGGGGTATTGGGGCATCGCTTCCTGGCAGTGCCCCTGCAGCGTCCCCCCATGTCATGGTGAGCGTAGCCACAATGCCGTTGCAGTGAGATCCTTCCCTCGCTGGCGCTCGGTCAGGATGACATGGGGGGAGCGCTGCGACGCCATGCCCCGCCATGACATGGGGGGAGCGCTGCGACGTCATGCCCCGCCATGACATGGGGGGAGCGCTGCGACGCCATGCCCGCGTCCCCGTCTCCCCGCATCCTCGCCTCTCGCCTCCCCACATCCTCGCATCCTCGCATCCTCATCCCACCTTCGGCAGGCCGCCCGTCACGCGCAGCACCCAGCGCATGCAAGCGTGGGCCATATCGACCGGCTGGCAAAACATCATTGGGCAGGCACCGTCAATCACCTGCATATTGTGCCGACGACACAGCGCCACTGCCTCCTCTGACACGCTGCCCGGCCCGAACGAGCGGTGCATCCAGATGCGCGAAATGCCCAGATCAACGCACTCCTGCGCGATCGTAAGTGTCACCTCTGGCGTAGTAGCCACTACTACCCCCGCCACTCCGCCCGGAATGGCGATCAGGTTAGGATAGCACGTATCACCCTCGATCTCTGTTGCATGAGGATTGAGCGCAAACACCTGATACCCGGAGTCGCGCAACTTGCGATAGATCAGATTAGCCGTCCCCTCGCCGCTACGCGAAACACCAGCTACTGCAATTCGTTTCTGCGCCAGAAAATCCTCAACCAGTTCATTCAACGTCGCCATAACGCTCTCTCGCTTTCTCTTTCATCATTGACAGGACGTACGCAGTCGCGTGAACACCACGTCCCTTCACCTTCACTCAGTACAAGCTTTTGTGCCTGCGGCAGCGTGGCAGCAACGCTTGTTTCCCTCCACCTTTTCGCCTATGGCGAAAAGGTGGAGGGAAATAGAAACAACGTACCGCTCTGCCGTAGGCAAAAAGACTATCTGACCATGGTAGTAGTTTCATCTGAACTGATACTGGTAGCGCGGGTTGCCAATCCGCGCTACGACCTCTGACTATATCACTGCGCACGTCCTGTCCATTGACCGCTAGATAGAGTATAGGGGACAGAAATGGCTGGCGCTGTGAACGGTGACCGGTGACCTGTCTCATCTCAGCGTCAGTTAGCATCCAGCGCCGTTTCATTGCATTGTGTATCAGAAAGGCGTATACTAGTAAGTGAAACTATTCACGAACTGCAAATAACTGTGAACTATCCCCAACCAGGAGCGCAACGCGCACAGCGTTGTCCCGTCTATCCACCACGACCGGGATCGCGCCAGGCGCTTGCCGGAATATTATACACATTCACGTGTGGAAGGAGGCACTCTTATGAGAACGCAACGAGTGCAACGTATGACGCAGGTCGTCGTAGCGCTGGCGATGCTGGCAGCGCTTATGCTGCCTTCCATGGCCACCGTGCAGGCCGCGCCCTTTGATGGGCAGCGGCAGAACTTCGCCGACGACCGTTTTGATCGGGTCTGGACACGCACCGATGGCGAGCGGGTGCGTGGTGGGCGCAGTTGGTACTGGGGGCCTGGCCCCTGGTTCGACTACGCCGAGTTTTATCGCGAAAGCCCGAACGGGTTACGCACTGTTCAGTACTTTGATAAGGCGCGCATGGAGATCAACCAGCCTGCCGAGCGCGGTGGAGCCTGGCAGGGCGCGACCAACGGCCTGCTGGTCAAGGAACTGGTCAGCGGGCGCATGCAACTGGGCGATAATCCGTATGATGTTGATGTTCGCCAGGCTGCCGACGTACCGGTTGCGGGCAATCCGCGGCTGGACAATCCAATTGCGCCAGGCTATGTCGCCTTTGCGGGCGTTGCCACGCTGGACAACGACTACCGCGACCCGCAACGCCTGGGCGAGCGCGTCAGCGTCACTCTGGATCGCGGCGGCAACCTGGGCCTGCGCCCCGATCTGGCGCGGCCCGAAACCGAGATTGTGCAGTACAACAGCGTGACCGGGCACAACATCCCGCGTATCTTCTGGGACTTTATGAATCTGCAGGGGCGCATTCAAGATGGCGCACTGGTCGCCACCGGCCCGCTGGTGGACTGGCTGTTTGCGATGGGGTTGCCGATTAGCGATCCCTACTGGACACGCGCACGGGTGGGCGGCAGCGAACAAGATGTGCTGGTGCAACTCTTTGAACGGCGCGTGTTGACCTATACACCGGCGAACCCGGTCGGCTACCAGGTCGAGATGGGCAACGTAGGCCAGCACTACTTCCAGTGGCGCTACCCGCATCTGGGGCAACCCTGGACGGCACCTGATCCCAATCCACCAATCGTCTATGCCTCGAACCTGACCACGGGCAGCCATTGGGAACTGCACATTCACTATCAGACCGGGCCGGTGCAGGTGACACAAAACAATGCTGAGAGCGTGGCCATGTCTTACCGCCGCAGCTATGAGCCGAACCAGACCCGCATATTGATCGACTCGCGGCGCGGCAATGAGCAACACCGCCAGATTTACGAGCTTGACCCGGCAGTGCTGTATGGTGGCTCGCACCAGATCAATGCCACGGTACGCCGGCTGACCTACAGCGATGGCACGGTGCCGCCGCCAACTGGCCCTTATCCCGGCTATCTACCACATGGCCCGGCCAACGATTATAACCCATCCTGTTCGCCGGATGGCACGAAGATTGCCTTCATTTCAGATCGCTACTACAACCCGGAGTTGTTTATCATGCCCGCCAGTGGCAATCTCCCGATTCAGCTCACCACCAATGGCTGCGTGAACGAAAGTCCCGCCTGGTCGCCCGATGGTCGTTCGCTCTACTGGGTCAACAACTGCAGTGGACAACTTGAGATCTATGGTGCGGATCTGGTCTACCAGTATGACAGCCGCGACTATATCGACGTACAACTGGTCAATCAGCGGCAACTGACCAGTACTACCAGCAGTGATCGCTTCCCGCGCGTTTCACCCGATGGGCGGAGCATCGTCTTTACGTCGTACCGCGATGGCAATGGTGAAATCTATCTGATGAACATTGACGGGAGCAACCAGCGGCGCTTGACGAATCACCCGGCCGAGGACGAAGCCGCTACCTGGTCGGCTGATGGTCGCCAACTGGCCTTTGCCAGCGACCGGGATGGGAACTACGAAATCTATGTCATGAACATTGATGGCACAGGGCTGACGCGATTGACGAACAACACTGCCCATGATCGCTGGTCGCTCTGGGCACAGTAGGTAGGTAGGGGCACGGCGGTGCCGTGTTATGCGCAACGGGTTTTAAGGGCGGCAGCCTTTAAAACTCGTTGCGCAATTCTTGGGGGCCGTAGGCCCCTAAACCCCCAGCGGAGGCTTAACGTGATGCACGTAGGGCACGGCGGTGCCGTGTTCCGATCTGCGGCGATACGGCCAGGGGCCACGGCACCGCCGTGCCCCCCTATACGTGCCGCTTTGCGCTTTGCGCTCTGCGCTCCACGCTTGTGCCGCTCTGCGCTTTGCGCTACGGCAGCTTAACCTGGAACGCCGTCCGACCAGCATAGACCGCCGCGTCGCCTAATTCCTCCTCAATGCGCAGTAACTGATTGTACTTGGCAATACGGTCGGTACGGGCAGGTGCGCCAGTCTTGATCTGCCCGGCGTTTGTTGCCACCACTAGATCCGCAATCGTCACGTCCTCGCTCTCGCCGCTGCGATGTGAAATCACCGCCGTCCATGCCGCCCGCTGCGCCATCTGAATAGCACTCAACGTCTCGGTGAGGCTTCCAATCTGGTTCAGCTTGATCAAAATGCTATTGGCAGACTGCTCGTCAATCGCCCGCTTCAGGCGCTGAACATTCGTCACCAGCAGATCGTCGCCCACGAGCTGCACCCGGTCGCCAATCTTCTGGCGCAGCAGCGCCCACCCCTCCCAGTCATCCTCATGCAGACCATCTTCGAGTGAAATTAATGGATAGCGATTGGCAATATCGGCCCAGTAGTCCACCATCTCGGCGCTGGTTAACGAGCGACCCTCGCGCTCCAGGTGATATTTGCCATCCCGGTAGAGTTCCGTACAGGCGGGATCCATTGCCAGGAAAATCTGGTCGCCCAGTTTATAGCCCGCCTTGTCGATCGCCTCGACAATCACCTCCAGCGCAGCCTCGTTGGTGGGTAAACTGGGCGCAAAGCCGCCTTCGTCCCCGACATTGGTGCCCTGACCGCGATCATGGAGTACCTTCTTCAAGCTCTGGTAAATCTCACTACACCAGCGCAGAGCTTCGCGGAACGTTGGCGCACCCACGGGCATGATCATAAACTCCTGGAAGTCGGTGCTGTTCTGGGCATGCTTACCACCGTTCAAAATATTCATCATCGGCACCGGCAATGTGTGCGCATACACGCCACCCAGGTAGCGGTAGAGCGGTAGTCCCAGCGCAGCCGCTGAAGCTTTGGCACATGCCAGCGATACACCCAGGATCGCGTTGGCACCCAGCTTGCTCTTGTTCGGTGTACCATCCAGTTTGAGCAGTTCATGGTCAATTGCCACCTGATCGGCGGCATCCAGACCGGTCAAGGCCTCAGCGATTTCGGTATTCACATTCCGCACCGCATTGACCACGCCCTTGCCGCCATAGCGTGTCTTATCACCATCGCGCAACTCCAGCGCTTCGTGCGCACCTGTCGATGCACCGCTTGGCACGATGGCCCGTCCAATATCGCCGCTCTCCAGCTGCACATCCACTTCCACCGTCGGATTACCACGTGAGTCAAGCACCTCGCGCGCAAAAATCTCTTCAATCAGTGTGGACATAGTACCTCCCTCCAGACACCCCTGGTTCTTACCCCACCACCAGGGCGGATCTGGAACATAGCGACTGCTAGTATCAAACCATCGTTGCTCGTCATCCATCATTCATTGTCAGACGAACGCCTGCAAGTATAGCATAGTTGTGTGAGAAGCGGTCTCATACCAAATGTGACGTTGCCCTTCCGCATCCGTTGGTTCGTCGTACGCTTGCGCATACGACCGCGAGACGTCCCCTGGAACGAGCGGTCGCGGGACGGAGAGGCGTTGCATGCAACGCCTCTCCGCCGACATCTTCGGGAACATGGGCGGGGGCCGCAGGCCCCCGCCCCCCACCGCAACGCAGTCTCGTTGGAGGACGAATGGCAAAAACATACGGAAGGTTCATGTCGAAACGGTATAAGAAGGAGAGGGTTGGAAGACCCTTCCCGCCAGGAATCTTTTTTTGCCCGTCGCTATGCGACGAAGTGTTAGAACTTTAGAACGTGCCAGGGTGCTAAGGCAAAGATGCGGTACGCCACATCTTATGTTTCGTTCGCTGGTGTCATATCAACCGGTGGTTCTGGTACTGCCTGCTCATCCGATGGCACTGGTGGAATCGGGGTCTCGGTAGGGGTTGGTGATGGTGGCTCAGGCGTCACGGTTGGTTCCGGCGGTGTCGCGGTTGGTTCTGGCGGTGTTGCCGTTGGTAGCGGTTCCGGGGTCGGCGGGTCTGGCAGTGCTGTGGGACGCGGCAGATTACGCAACACCACCTGCACGTCTGGTATTGGCCCGATCCTCAGACTGGCTGGCACGTCCACCTGTGGTGTCAAGGTGTAGCTGCCCTCACTTAGCCCACTAACATCAACGGTAGCGACCAGCACAGAGGTATCGAATTGCATAAAAGCTTCCGCCGATCCGGATAGCTCCACTTGAATAAGAAGTGGTTCTGGCACGGCAATCACTTCGGTGCCAGCGCCAACGACCGTTATTGGAATCGGTACGCGTACCCGAATCGGGCGTGTAAGCGGTTCAATGCGAATAGTAATGATGGCCTCGCGTGGCTCACCTGCGTGGGGCAGTGTACCGGGTGGAATACGCAGTTCAACTGTGCTGGTAATAATACCTGTAGCCCCATCAATGTCCACGGGGGATGTCTCAACCTGGTCAATCTCCTCCAGCGTGCCCGAACTGCCCGTAAGATTAATCAGCGGCGGGTCGCTTTGGATGTCCACAATGACATAACCACTGGCGGGTATGCCGACTACGTTGGCAATGATCGGCACCCGCTTCAAACCGACCACCGAGCGAATCGGAATGGTGACATTGACGGTGGCAGGTTCTAGCTCCACGCCTTCGATGGGCTGATTATTCGCATCCAGCGCCTGCAGTTGTAACCGTGAACTATAGTTGGCACTTAACTGGTTGACATTCGCCGTGGCACCGGCAATCACCACATCGTCCACCCGATTTTCCGGTCCACGCACCTGGATATTGATCTCATTGATTGGTCTCCCATTGACCCGCGGATTCCCTCGTTCAAAGCTAAAGGGCGGATTCCCCTGTACCTCAATATTGAGCGGCACCGTCCGGGTGATCAGTTGATCCAGCCGCACATTCAAGCTGCGAGGATCAGCCGATTGCACGCGAACACGGCGAGTGAATTCACTCTCTACTCGTACTTCAACGGGTACCACATGTTCTCCTGGCCCTAGCCCGTTGAGCGTTACTGTGGCCTGAAGATCCGAAGAACGTAGACGAGCCAGGGTGCGTTCGTCGGTCATAATCACCACGCTCACCGTAGGCAGGTCGGTGCGGGGGAGACCGTTCTGGTCGACCATCACAAGGCCATCGCTTAGATTGACGACTGTGATCGGAACGTTATAAGGATCGCTGAGGGTATCAGGGTTCTCGCTGAAGGACACAAACACCCAGAGCGCAAAACTTAATCCCAGCGCCAATAGAAAACTCAAGCCTCTGGTACGTATCCAGGTCACTGTCCATCCTCCGCCAGTGGGACTTTCAGCAGTCGCGCCAGCATATGCCGCAGCCGCGTCTCATTCAAATAGCCGACCAGTCGCCCGTCATTGACCAGTGAGATCGCCCCGGTTTCTTCTGAAACGACCACCACAACTGCATCGGTCTGCTCACTAATGCCCTTCGCCGCCCGATGGCGGGTGCCATACCGTCGTGGCCCCAGCAGATCTTCGCTTAAGGGCAATACCACGTTGGCTGCCAGAATACGATTATCGCGTACAATCACCGCCATATCGTGCAGCGGAGCATTCGGATAAAAAATATTGAGCAGCAGCGGGACTGCCAGCCGCGAGTCCAGAATAACGCCGCGATCAGCGTATTCCTGCAAGTGTGTATCACGTTCGATCACCATGATGCCACCGATACCCTCCTGCGAGAGTTGGGCTGCGGCTTTGCTCACAACGTTTACTGTCTCGAGCAACTCGGTGCGCCGTGCAGTGCCAAACGTCCGGTTAAAGAGATTGCCCGTACGTCCTAAACGCTCCAGCGCACGGCGCAGTTCTGGTTGAAACAGAACCGGAATAGCAATCAGTAAGGGCTGAATGGAATTTCCCAGTAACCAGCGTAACGTTTTCAACTCGGGCGTAATCGAGGTGATAAAGAACGCAATCGCTAGAATAATACCAATGCCACGCAGAAGTTGTACGGCACGTGTCCCCCGAATAACGTTCAGGAGCCAGAAAAAAAAGAGCGCAACCACCAGAATATCGAGAATGACCGCCAGGTCAGTAAAGAGATTCAGGCGTTCCCAAAGGCGTGTCAGATCAGGCATACCATTTAACAGTAACAAATGACGCTGAGTCGTATTACTCAGAGGCGTCTTTATAGGTTAAGCAGTGAGTAACGAGGATAGAACAATAACAAACATCCGGTAGCGCTATCTCGGTTCCCGTCCCTTTATCCCCACTCCTACTCTGTTTCCTGCTCCCTATCCCCTATTGCCGGTAACTCATCATGCGTGGGACTTCTGCTGGGCAAGCATACGTTGGGCAGCGACTGACAATGCCCTGATACGTTCGGTATCGGCCCCATCGATTTTCAACATGCGATTGTAGAGACTCACCGCCTGGGCAAATTCCTCCTGGCGCATCAGCATATCGCCCAGAAGAAAGTAGGCGTCAAGGTCTTTCTGATCAAGACCGATGATCTGATGCAGTTCAGCAATAGCATTCTTATAATCGCGCTGCTGGGTTAAGATCCGTACAATCTGTTTCTTCTCTGCAATCGCATCGCGGGTGCGGAACGAGAGTGTATACATCAGCGCCAGCCACTGGCGGGCTTCAATATCATTGGGTGCAATCTGTGTGATTTTATCATACAGCTTGCGTGCTTCATCATGCTTGCCGAGTGTCCAGTAGACATCAGCCGCCTGTTGCAAGCTGGCAACCGCATCTTTCAACTGCCCCGATTTGCGCTGCTGCTCAGCCACCCGGATGAGTGCGTCCAGTCCTTTTTCCAAAAAACCGCGCCGTAGATAGAGACGGGCCACGCGACCACCAACCTGGGTGCTGTTTGGTGCCAGTTTCAGGCCATACTCCAGTGTTTCGATCGCCTGGTCAAGTTCCTGGCGATGTTCATAGTGTGATGCCAGGTCTTCCAGTTGGGTCAGGGCTTCGTTCAGATTGCCCTGGCGGAAATAGACATCGGCCAGTTTGGTATAGATGGTACGATCATAAGGTAGCAGGCGGCGCGCCTGGAGCAGCGCTTGCTCGGCCCCGGCCAGATCATCACTGGCGGCATAGGCTTCGGCCATGCGCCGCGTCAGGTCGCCTGCTGAGAGTGGTACGGCAAAGGAATGTTTGATCGTCGGATCAGATGCTGCCGAACCGGCAACAGCCTGACCGCGCCGTAGTTGTTCGAGTGCCGCTTCGGCCTGACCAATCGCAATATAGCTATCGGCCATTGCCTGATGGATGAGTACCGGGTGCAGCAGTGCATCGGGTTCCGATTCCAGCAGTGTCTGGGCTTGCTCGAATTCCAGCAGCGCCGATGCATGCTGGTTCGCACGCTGCTGAATAATCCCCAGAATATAGTGCAAAATCGGCGTATCGGCCACCAGCAACGCGGTACGATATTCTCCTTGTACTGCATCGGTGGCCTGGGGATCATGCTGAATCAGATCGAGTAAGGTTGCGAGCGAGTCCCAGATGGTGGCCGCATGTTCGCCAATGACGGCCAGAGTCATATTCAGACGGGCAATAGCCACCGCATCGTTTGCGCCGAGTTCCACTGCCCGCCGAAACTCGATCAAGGCTGACTCATAGCGTTCCAGTTTAAACAGGGCGACCCCATACTGGCCGTGCAGTTCCTTGTTTTTGGGTGTCCATTGGAGCAACCGCCGATATTCTTCCAGCGCCCGGTTCGTTTGTCCCATGCGAAAATAGGTACTGGCAACCTGGGCCAGTTGTTCGGCAGCTTCGTCAATACGCCCGGCTTGTTTCAGCAGATCGGCCAACCGTGAACGAGCGTTAATGGTATCAGGAGAGAGATCGATCAGCCGAAAGTAGACGTCGATGGCCCGTTCCGGTTCTTGACGCACCATATAGGTGTCGATCAACAGTTGGTACTTCATCAGCGCCTCTTCGGTGCGTCCCTGCCGTTCGTAGATTTCACCCATGCGCAGATGAATCGGCAGGTAGTCCAGATTCAGATTGATAACTTCGTGGCAGGCGTCCAGCGCTGCATCGATCAAATTCTGCTCAATGTATTTTTCGCTCAACGTCACCCAGCGTTCCGTCTGTTGATCCAGCCCAGTCGTATCCAGTTTGGTAACGGGAGCAAAAACTGGTTGTTCGGGAGCAGGTAACTGCTCGAACAGCGTGAGCGGGTCAACCGCTACCGGTGCCTCCACGGTAACATCCAGCGCATTGGTGGAAACTGGTTGCCCATCGGTGCGCAGAAAGTCGGTAATGGAGCGCAATTTGCCCCAGGTAGCGGGCAAGGTGCCCCGTTCGACCGGCGGCGGTGGCTCGGTTTCTTCAGCGGCAGTAAGTGCGCCGGTACCCAGAGTACGTAGCTTGGCAAACATATTGCGTTCGGTAAGTTCTTTGGCGCGGCGATGAAACTCCGCAGCACGATCTTTACCCCAGCGCTTCGTCTGCAAAAAACTGGCCAGGGTTGAGAAGAGTGATGCGGCCCGCGCAATGTCGCCAATCTGCTGATAAATCTCGACAGCGCTTTCATACATCTGGATGAGATCTTCGGCCTCGGCTTTACCAATCGACTCCAGGTCAACCAGACCAATGGTTTGCTCATACTCCTGTGCTGCCTGCGGGAGCATGTTAAGCGCCTTGTAGGAGGTACCCAGCGCAAAATGGGCCGAGAGCGCATATTCATGATCACGAGCGGCTTGCTCCAATACCTGCACGGCTGCTTGATGCTTGCCGTGTTCCTGGTAGAGCAGACCCAGGCTATAAAACACGTCAGCGCGCTCCAGGCCACCTTTGATTGCGCGTTCGTAGTGTTCTACCGCACCATCAATATCCCCGGCCTCTTGCTTTTCGATTGCCAGCGCTACCATTTTTTCCAGCGCGAACTGCTGCGAACGCAGTTCACCACCGATCGAGAGTCGTACATCCGCCGCTGGTGTGTCAGGAGTTGGTAGAGGCGTGTTATGTGCTGCCTGAGCCATGGCTTCGCGGATAGCGATGGTTAACTCTTTTGCTTCACGGTTGCTGGCATCCAGGCGCAAGGCAGTCTCAACCATCTCGGCGGCCTGATCCAGGTGTTCCTGTTCATAATATCGTTCCGCCAGTTTAAAATATTCCGCAGCCGCTTCACGCGTGGCATTTGCCTCTTCCAGGATGTGGGCCAGACGCTGGCGTTGATCATCGAGATCCGGGCGAATCCGCAACACATCGCGCAACGCCTCAATGGTACGCGCTACAGCGCGTTGCTGTCCGTGCAGGTCTGCCAGGCTGAGATACGATTTGACGGCCTGGTCAGTATTGCCTTGCTGTTCATGCGCACGGGCAATATACCCCAGGAAAAACGGATTGTCCGGGTCGGCAGCACGTAGCTCCTCAAAAATGTGCAGCGACTGGGCGAACTTCTCGGTATGAAAGAGCGCGACCGCCGCTGCGGTACGGGCATCAACATCCTGAGCAAACTCCTGGAGCGCACGTACCGCACCCTTCAGGGCCTCGTCCCACCGCTGTTTTCGAGCGGCTTCGCGGCTCTGCTCCATGGCACGATTGTAAATAGCGCGATTGCCTGACATAACGACTCCGATTTTAGACTGTTAGGATGCGCGAAATTAACAGTTCAGCAGGGTTAACACGAGCGCTTTCTGGACATGCAGTCGATTCTCGGCCTGTTCAAACACCACGGACTGCGGCCCATCAATCACCTGGGCCGTAATCTCTTCACCGCGATGCGCAGGCAGGCAGTGCATGACCAGTGCATCGGGTTGCGCCAGCTTGAGTAACTCCGCATTGACCTGATACGGTTGAAAAATAGGTCGGCGTCGAGCGGCTTCGTGTTCCTGGCCCATCGACGCCCAGACATCAGTATAGACCGCGTCCGCCCCTTCTACCGCTGCGGCGGGTACTGTTGTGATCCGAATTTCAGTCGCATAGGTGGATGCCAGACGTTCGGCATGAGCCAGTACATCCGGGTCAGGGCGATAGTCCGGTGGGCAGGCGACGGTCACATGCACGCCCAGAATAGCACCCAGAAGCAGGAGTGAGTGGCAAACGTTATTACCATCACCCACATACGCCAGGCGTGTACCTTGCAACTGGCCCCGGTGTTCCAGGAGCGTGAGCATGTCGGCCAATGCCTGACAGGGATGCTCACGATCTGAGAGGGCGTTAATGACTGGAATAGTCGCATGTTCAGACAGGATTTCCACCGTACTGTGCTTAAAGACCCGGGCCGCAATCACCTGTACCCAGCGACTCAAATTGCGGGCCACATCCGGTACACTCTCACGACCACCCATATCAATATCGTTGGCCGAAAGATAGCTGCCCGTACCACCCAGTTGGGTCATACCAGCTTCAAAGGCTACACGTGTGCGCAGCGAAGGCTTCTCAAACACCAGTGCCAGCGTCTGCCCGTGCAACAGCGGTTGGGGATGCCCACCGTTGTGCCATTCGGCCTTCAACGCTTGCGCCCGTTCCAGGAGCGCTTCCGCCTCCGAGCGGGAGAGATCAGCCGCAGATAGATAATGAGTCACCATGGCATCAACTTTCTGGCTCCAGAATCACAAACTACAGAGGGACAGTGTGACACGGTTTGGGAGTTGTGCCATCGGTTTAGAGCCGGCGGCGGCGCCCAAACGGAATCCGTTGCTCAACAGTCAACTGGCGATAGTCACCAGCATTGATCATAATACGCTCCGGGCACAGGACGGTATCGTACATCCGCGATAGAATCCGGGCCTCGATCTCCTCCGGATCACGATTGCTCGTAATCACCGTTGGTAGTTTATAATTATAACGATGGTTAATAATCTGGTAAAGTTTTTCACGCGCCCAGGGAGTCGTATTTTCGGTTCCCAGATCATCCAGTATTAATAAGGGCACATCACGAATGGTTTCAAAGCGCTCGTCATAGGCAATATCGCTATTGGGGCCAAAGGTGCTACGCAAGTGATCGAGCAGATCGGGCACGATCGCAAATAGAACACGATAGTGGCGCTCCAGTGCTTCGTTGGCAATCGCTGCCGCCAGGTGTGTTTTGCCACAACCAGGATGTGTGCTAAAAAAGATTAACCAGCCCTGCGGCCGGCGCGCATATTCACGGGCACGCACATAGGCCCGTCGCACCCCTGGGATATCTGGATCAAAATTCTCAAACGTCTTGTCAAAAAATGGTTCGAGATTGCTCAACCGGCGCAACTCACTCGATGCACGTTGCTCTTTCTCGCGCAATTTGCATTCACAGGGCATCAAGACCCCAAAGTTGGGATCACCCACTTTCACATCGAGCAGATAATACCCCGCTCCTTTACAGGTAGGGCAGACCATATCAGGCGCTGGATTATATCTCTGCGTGCTAGAGGTCGCTTTCGTCGCTTCCAAGTCGGAATAAATTTCCGAAACGGCCTCGGGTATATTTTTCAACATCGACAGGTCGTTCAAACCGATCGGACGCATTCTGTCTTCCATGCGTGGCCCACCTCTCCAGGACTTTCCGTACATATCGCCATGAGCGAACATTGGCCTGCACCGCTTCACGCATTGCGGCTTCGATCCAATCTGGTGGATACCGTTCCTCCGCCTCTCGTAACTCATCCACCAGTAAAGGTGTCACCAGTCCAATATTTTGTTCGTAGAGCGTTATCAACGAGGGACGTTGTTCTGCGGCAGGTATACCGGGTTCCAACATCAGTTGGAGTTGCCTGGCTTGTTCGATCCATGCCCGGTTGGATGCCGTATGCATCAGGTACCAGTTCACGAGCCGCCCATTGCCGGGTAGGGCTACATGCAGTATCGTGGTGCGTCGTACCGCCGCATTCAGTCCTTCATCCAGCAACTCGGCGACTGGCCGTACCTTTGAAATGGCTCGCAGACTGCGACTGAGCAGTTGATCATTGGCCAGGTCATCCCAACTGAGACGACGCGGAACCGTGCGCTGCTGGCTGAGACGATAGAACATATGTAGCGTTACCTTGAGTTCACTCGGCAGCGTGATCGTGGGTATTACTGTGCTAAACAGTTCTGGTGGCAAGCCGATCAATCCATCCGTCGAAAAGTTGGTAAAGGTCATCGCGGCCTCTGTCTGTTTATCCACTGTCTGCCGGTTTCCTTCCTGGCACGCCACCATGTTACCACAAAGATCGCGCTTCTGGTGTAGCTTCTATGCTGCGTCATCCGTGGTTCTGCCTCCGAGCGTGAAGGCATCGTGTTCGGGTTTGTGACGGTTTCGGCAGGATGTACGCGCTGGTGTGTACCCGCACATGGAAGCGTCGGGTGACAGTGGCACACTGACCGATGCGTCCGGCGCGTCAGCCCGCGCTGGCGGGCCTGCCTTACCGGTTGCCCGCCGGTTCACGGGCCGGGCGATCCTACCGCGCACCTCCGGTCAATTGATAGGAAGTCTGCGGTAGTATAGTCAGTTCGCCGTTTCGCCTTCGGCAGCGTGGTACTTTCTTTTTATTTCTCTCCCAATTTTCGCCGAAGGCGAAAATTGGGAGAGAAATAAGCGTTTTTTCCACACTGCTGCCGGCGAAAAAGACGGTTTGTTTGAGCGACCGCGTACATCTTATACGAAGGACGCAGTCGCGTGTACCCGGACGTGGAAGCGTCGGGCGATGGTGGCGCACCGCGTATGTCCTATAGACCACGGTGGCCCAGAGGATACCAGGAGAAGATTGCAGAATCGCATCGCTGCGCCCTGTCTGTCCTGGTATTTTTACGGAGTCCTGATGGAGGGCCAGGTTCGGCAACTTAGGACGTATCAAAGAAAAAAAATAGTTGACGGTTCGCCAGCCTACGTTGTACACTTATCTCAAAGATGTATCAGGTATTTATCATGTTCTGGTGACAATCTGCGCGAGTGATCCACAAGAGCGTATCGCGCGGCTGACAATGATGCTGTAACCCAAGGAAGGAGCGCACACGATGGATACTGTACGGAGTTGGATGTCCAGTCCGGCAATTGTGGCCCTGGAGACGATGCTACTGCCTGAAGCGCGGCAGTTGCTTTATGATCGGCAGATCCGCCGCTTGCCGGTGGTCAACGTCATGGGACAACTGGTGGGCATTGTATCGCGGGGTGATATTCACCGGGTATCCGATACACCGGATACCGATGTGCGTGACTATGACCTGCGTTATCGCGTCAGTAATCTGCCGCTGGCAGAAATTATGACCCGCGAGGTGATTACAGTGACACCCGATACGCCGATGATCGAGGTTGCCCAGTTGCTCCTGGAACACAAAATAGGTGGCACTCCGGTCGTAGCCGATGGTCAGATTGTGGGTATGATTACCGAAAGCGATCTCTTTCGGATGATTATTATGGCTGAAGAGGACGTGTCGATGCGGAAGGTCAATAAACAGAATAGCATCCTGGAGCGCCTACCTAGAGGATTCCGCGAGCGGGTACGCCTGTAAATCCACCACCCCCAGGTGCATGCCTCGGCGCTAGAGCAAAAAAGACTCTGACAAGCCTCCCGCGCCATAACCAGGCGCGGGAGGGCGAACACCGTGGAGGCATGTCCTAGATGTCTGTGCGTGCAAGCACCCTGCGTGTGATTATGGCGCGGGCGGTAGAATGAACGTACCCTTGTTGCTATGCCGCGAGTGCTGGTTCAAGCTCGTTTTTTTGCCCCTCGATCTGCGCCTGGGTGTTCACGTCATTCCACTGCATCGTCAATTGTTTGCTGTGGGCCTGCATCCACAGAGATAGCTCACGGCCTTGATCTAGCACCGACTGGTGATAATCTGGTGCCCCTTCCGGAGTTGAAATCACCCGGCCCAGTTCACCTTGCAGCCACAGTGCTTCCAGAACGACCGGTAATGCCGTTATTTCTGCCGATGTGAGCGGGAAGACGCGGGCATAGGCAGAGATAAAGCGTACTGCCTGCTTTTCATCCAGTGGTCCCTGGAACAAACCCCAGGATATGGGGCTATTGGCTGGCTTGGTGGAAGCAAAAGCGACAAGGGCATCCGCAATATCGACAATGCGTGCATCATAGGCCGCCTGATCAAAATCGAGCAAAGCGACGACATGGTCATGCTCAAACAACAAATTATCACGGTGAATATCGCCATGAATAACCAGATGCGGTAGTGTGGTATATTCTTTGTCTTTGAGCATGGTACGTAACTGCGCAGCCCGGTTGGAATACCAGGTAAGTGGTTCATATAGATCGCCCATAATATCGTTCATGATGAGCGTCTCAGTTAACGCCATAATGGTCGATGCACTGTAGCGCGTGCCAGGGTTTTCGGCTGGTGGTGGAAAATGCTGCACAATGCGATGATACTGTGCCAGAGTAGCCCCAATATCTGTCAACTGTTGTAGCCGTTGGGGATCATAATCGCTGCCATGCACATAGGTCATGATCTCATGCAACCGCCCATCAAGATGGAGCAGCGTATCGCCTGTATTGGTGGGTACTAATGCTGGTGTTGGAAATGCATGCTCAACCAGGCAGTTGATCAATGCATGGCGATACCGATGCGCGGATTCACTCAAGCGGCGATGGTTCCGCCGTACCACAAAACGCCCGGCACTGGTCTGGATAAAAGCCGTCTCGTTCACGAAACCACGGTACGCCTGGGTAACGCCATAGAGCTTCCCTAGCGCATAGAATGTCAAAATGTGTTCAATATCAGTTAAAGAAAGCAACGTTGATCACCTTTATATGTAATCGCAAACAGGTATCAATCAACATCCTCGACGGGTCAAGGTATCTCTGCCTGTTTGCCATTATCGCTATTACCCAACGTCAATGCACAGCATGGATAACCACTGGTAACAGGAATGCAGGTAACCGCCCTGCTGGTTCCAGTAACGACCAGAAAACACAGATCCAGATTGGTTTATCGGTCTGTCAACATCGCTCCAATAGCGAGCGAGAGGTGTCCTTCATGCCTGCTCACGACGCACGTCCCTACCAGATCGTCGTAACGATAACGAAGAACGGTAGCCCTGTCGCTGGTTATGATGTGGACACTGGTCGTTGCTTCTGCGCTATGGTGACGCCGGGTTACAACTTAGAAACCACAGCACTGAGTCATTAGTGAAGAAAGACTCAATATCAGTCTCCTCATGATAGTTACGGCGGAGTTACAGGGTGGAGATCATAGCGATAGTGTGGTGAAACCTGAACAGCAGGCAATGCCGTGTGGAATTGGAGATGATCCAAGCACATTGTGCGCCAGCATAACACAGGCATACCTGGTAATAGAGAGTCCAGTGTGCGCCGGGTGGTGTGCAGAATCCAGGCGCAGTTATACTCCCTTCGATACGGCGCTTCTGGCCGGTTCTGGCTGATCAACCGGTCGGATTATTCTAGATCTTACAGTTATGATTAATAATAATTATTGCCCTGAAATGTATATGAATGTTGTAGGATGATAACGTAGTGTAGTGTTCCCTTTCCGCCGTTCTTCGGCATAGCCCGCTATACTGGAACAATAGGCTGATCGAAGAGTACGATAGCTAATCGCTCGATAGTGATAAATATATCAGACGACTAGTTCCAGCGTTGCGAATTCAGCAGGTGTATGCTTTTGTCTGCCAGGGAGTGGCGGTGAAATATGTCGGGAGGAAGCATTATTATGACACGCATACGAGCAACCATTGACGGCAATGAGGCTGCTGCGCGCATTGCTCACCGGTTGAGCGAAGTGATTGCGATTTATCCGATCACTCCGTCAACGCCGATGGGCGAACTGGCTGATGCATGGTCAGCCGTTGGTAATCCCAACATCTGGGGCACAGTGCCTTCCGTTATTGAAATGCAGTCGGAAGGTGGTGCAGCCGGTGCGGTGCATGGGGCTCTACAAACGGGTGCGTTAACAACGACGTTTACTGCCTCGCAGGGATTGTTGTTGATGATCCCGAACATGTATAAAATTGCAGGTGAATTGACATCAGTTGTCATACATGTGGCGGCGCGCTCGCTAGCCGCACAGGGCTTATCCATTTATGGCGATCATTCAGACGTCATGGCCGTGCGTGCCACAGGCTTTGCGTTATTGGCCTCATGTTCTGTCCAGGAAGCCCAGGATCTGGCTTTGATTGCCCACGCGGCAACGCTTGAGGCCCGTGTCCCCTTTATTCACTTTTTTGATGGGTTTCGGACATCGCACGAAGTGAACAAGATCGAACAGCTTGATGATGATGATCTCCGGGCGATGATTGATGATGACCTGGTGCGCGCTCACCGGGAGCGTGGGCTGTCGCCGGATCGTCCCTTCATTCGGGGTACAGCGCAGAATCCCGATGTCTATTTTCAGGCTCGTGAAACTGTTAATCCGTTCTATCATCATTGCCCGACCATTGTGCAGAAAACCATGGACAAGTTTGCGGCACTGGTTGGTCGTCAGTATCATTTGTTCGACTATACTGGTGTTCCCGATGCGGAGTATGTCCTGGTCGCCATGGGTTCCGGGGCCGAGGTCATCCAGGAAACTGTCAAGTATCTGGTTGAACGCGGCGAAAAAGTGGGTGTCGTGACGGTACGTCTGTTCCGGCCATTTTCCATCGAACGTTTTGTGCAGGCACTACCAGCTACGGTGAAGGCGATTGCGGTGCTGGATCGTACCAAAGAACCTGGGAGCGCAGGTGAGCCGTTGTATCAGGATGTGGTTACGGCTATTGACGAAGGAATGGCCCAGGGATTGGCTACTTTCAGCACGAAACCCCATATGATCGGCGGGCGCTATGGCCTCTCTTCCAAAGATTTTACGCCCGGAATGGTCAAAGGTGTGTTCGATGAACTGAAGAAGGCCCGCCCTAAGAACCACTTTACGATCGGTATTGTTGATGACCTCTCGCATACGAGCCTGGAGTACGACCCCTATTTTGATATTACGGATCCCTCAACCATCCAGTGTGTCTTCTGGGGCCTGGGTGCCGATGGTACCGTGGGGGCCAACAAGAACTCGATCAAGATTATCGGGGAAGAAACCGACAACTATGCCCAGGGGCATTTTGTCTACGACTCGAAGAAGTCTGGCTCGGTAACGATCTCCTATTTACGGTTCGGGCCTGAACCTATTCGTGCCCCTTATCTGATCAATAATGCCAACTTCGTTGCCTGTCACCAGTTTAGCTTCCTGGAGCGTCTGGATGTATTACGCCCGGCAGTATCGGGTGCGGTGTTCTTGCTGAACAGCATTTATGGCCCCGACGAAGTCTGGGATCATTTGCCGCGTGAGGTGCAAGAGACGATTATTGCTAAAAAGTTACGTTTTTATGTGATCGACGCCTACGAAGTGGCTCACCAGACGGGTATGGGTGGGCGGATCAACACGGTCATGCAGACCTGCTTCTTTGCGATCAGTGGCGTGTTACCACGTGATCAGGCGATTGCCAAGATCAAAGAGACGATCAAGAAGACCTATGGCAAGCGTGGCGAGGCGGTAGTACAGCAGAATTATCGGGCGGTTGATGAAACGCTGGCACACCTGTACGAGGTGAAAGTGCCAGATCGTGTCACCAGTACGCTCTCTCGTCGCCCACCGGTACCTGCAGAAGCCCCTCAGTTTGTACGTGATGTGCTGGGCCAGATGATCGTTGGCGATGGTGATATGTTGCCCGTCAGTGTCTTACCAGCCGATGGTACCTATCCTTCGGGCACAACGAAATGGGAAAAACGGAACATTACACTCGAAATTCCAGTCTGGGAGCCGGATCTGTGTATTCAGTGTGGCAAGTGTGCCTTTGTGTGTCCGCATGCGGTTATTCGGCCCAAAGTGTATGAACCGGCTTTGCTTGACCAGGCACCGCCAACGTTTAAGAGTGCGGTTGGGCGGGCCAAAGAGTTTCGGGATGCCCGTTATACGATACAGGTGGCACCCGAAGATTGCACCGGGTGCAGTCTGTGTGTCGAGGTGTGTCCGGCCAAAGATAAGAGCCAGGTGGGACGTAAGGCGATCAATATGGCGGCGCAACCCCCTCTTCGCGAACAGGAGCGAGCTAACTGGGACTTTTTCCTGCAGTTGCCCGAAGTTGATCGGACGAAGATCAGTCTAAGCACGGTGCGCAATTCACAATTGGTGACGCCGTTGTTTGAGTTCTCCGGGGCCTGTGCCGGCTGTGGCGAGACGCCCTATCTCAAGCTTGTCTCACAACTGTTTGGTGATCGAGCGATTATTGCCAATGCTACGGGATGTTCATCGATCTACGGCGGCAACTTGCCTACCACACCCTGGACGGTCAACAAAGATGGGCGTGGCCCGGCCTGGTCAAACTCGTTGTTTGAAGATAATGCCGAGTTTGGCCTGGGGATGCGTATGACGCTCGATAAACAACTGGAATATGCCCGTGAGCTATTGCCGAGCTTCACCGGTCAGCTTGATGCTGATCTGGTGTATGCGTTGCTGCATGCTGAACAACATGATGATGCCGGGATTAAAGCCCAGCGCGACCGTGTCGCTATTCTCAAGCAGCGTCTGGCCGGTATTGATCACCCGCGAGCGCGTGATCTGCTCAGTCTGGCCGATGTACTGGTCAAGAAGAGTGTGTGGATCATTGGCGGCGATGGCTGGGCCTATGACATCGGCTATGGTGGCCTGGATCATGTCCTGGCTTCCGGGCGGAATGTGAACGTGCTGGTGCTAGATACCGAGGTGTACTCCAATACCGGCGGTCAGGCGTCGAAGTCAACTCCACGAGCGGCGATTGCCAAGTTTGCTGCCCAGGGGAAAAGTTTGCCTAAGAAAGACCTGGGGATGATCGCTATGGCCTATGGCTATGTTTATGTCGCACGGGTTGCGATGGGCTATAGCGACATTCAGACGTTGCAAGCTTTGCGTGAGGCCGAAGCCTATGATGGCCCGTCGCTGGTGATTGCCTACAGCCACTGTATTGCCCACGGCATCAATATGCGCAAGGGTCTGGATCAGCAACGCCTGGCAGTCCAGGCCGGGCTGTGGACGCTCTACCGCTACAACCCGGTACTGATTGAACAGGGCAAGAATCCGTTGACACTGGACTCAAAAGAGCCGACTATTCCAGTCGATCAATACGCCTACAATGAAACGCGCTATCGCATGCTCGTACAGAGCAATGAACATCGCGCCGAGGAGTTAATGCAACAGGCCCAGCGTGATGTGCGCAGTCGTTGGGATCACTATCGGCATATGGTTGCGGTATTAGAGCCGGAAGACAACGATTAGTGTGTATGGACAATAGGGAGCAAGGGTGCGTAACGAGCGGTGTGCATTTTTGTGCTTGACCTGTATAATGAATACCAGTTACGCGGTTCTGTTCTTGTTTTTCGCCCCACCTTTTCGCTGAAGACGAAAAGGTGGAGTGAAAGAAAACGTTTCTGCGAAGCTATCACAGACGAAAATGGTCGGTGGATAGCCCACCGCGTAACTCGTATCATGAATACCTGGGTACGGTGGCTTATGGATCATACCCGTGCAAAACAGTACGGGAAGGAGCAGTGAAGATGCCTGACTTGACGACGAAATATCTGGGCCTGGAGCTGAAAAACCCGATTGTGGCCTCATCATCGCCACTTTCCAAAAAAGTTGACAGTGCCCGCCGCCTGGAAGAGGCCGGGGTGTCAGCGATTGTAATGTACTCGCTCTTTGAAGAACAGATCATTCACGAAAGTCTGGAACTGGATTACTACCTGACACGCGGCACCAATACCTACGCCGAGGCGCTGTCCTATCTTCCAGACATTGGGAACTATAGTATTGGCCCGGAGGCGTATGTTGAGAATTTGTATCAGATCAAACAGGCTGTCAACATTCCGGTTATCGGTAGTCTGAATGGGGTCTCGACTGGCGGTTGGATCGAGTACGCCAAAAAAATTGAAGATGCGGGAGCCGACGCGCTGGAGCTGAATATCTACTATTTGCCCACCGACCCGGATCTGACGAGTAGCCAGATCGAACAGGCCGACATTACCCTGGTACGTGATATTTGTGCCCGTATCACGATTCCCGTTGGGGTCAAACTCAGTCCCTACTACACCGCGCTCCCCAATCTTATTCAGCGTATGGTTGAAGCAGGGGCCAGCGGGTTTGTGTTGTTTAATCGCTTCTATCAGCCCGATCTCGATCTCGAAGCGCTGGAGGTTGTGCCGCACCTGATTTTGAGCGAGTCGTATGAAATGCGCTTGCCCCTGCGCTGGATCGCTCTGCTTTATGGTAAAGTCAAGGCTGACTTCGCACTGACCAGCGGCGTGCATACCTCTGAAGACATTATCAAAGCAGTGATGGCTGGCGCGAGCGTGACGATGATGACCTCAGAGTTGTTGCGCAATGGCCCCCGACGGGTGAAAACATTGCAGGAAGAGTTGCAGTTCTGGATGGAAGATAACGAATATGAGTCGATCTTGCAAATGCGGGGCAGCATGAGTCAGCAGTCAGTCGCCGAGCCGTCGGCATTTGAGCGGGCGAACTATATTAAGGTACTCTCGTCGTATAATGAACGGTCTGAATTTTCACACCGGGTCATTCCGCCTCGATCAACATAGACAAAGAAGGTGCGGTGACGGATGGATATGCGAAAAGTTGCTCCACCTTCAGACGATAAGCGCTGGCGCGTCGTCGGAGCAACGATGCGCCGTATGGGCTATGGGCATCATGCCTTAATTGAGACCCTGCATAGCATTCAGGAGTCTTTTGGTTATCTGGATGAAGATGCCTTGCGCTATGTTGCCACTACGCTGCGTTTGCCGTTGAGCCGGGTCTATGGTGTTGCCACGTTTTACCAGTTCTTCCGGCTCAAACCAAAAGGTGAGCATCATACCTGTGTTATTTGCGTTGGTACGGCCTGTCACCTCAAGGGAGCCACCACGATCCTCGAACAACTGGAGCAACGGTTAGGCATAAAACCCGGTGGTGCCACAGCCGATGGCAAGGTGTCGCTGTTGACCGCCCGCTGTCTCGCGTCCTGTGGTCTGGCACCGGCAGTGGTGTTAGACGGCAAAGTGATGGGCAAGTTTACTGCTGACGCTGCGATCGCCTGGATACAGAAATGGGTAGCCCATGATACCTGAAGAGTTGGAAAAAATAGCGCTTGCGACCCGTGCCGAACAGGAGGCGTTGTCCCATCAATTACGGGTTTGCACCGGCACTGGTTGCCTGGCGCTGCACAGCGATCACCTCAAGGATAGTTTGACCAGCGTGATCAAGCAACGCGGTCTCGAACAAAGCTGCGCCGTCAAGGGAGTGGGCTGTATGGGCCTCTGTGCGCTTGGCCCACTCGTGGCAATCCAGCCGCAGTCTACCCTGTATCAGCGAGTGACGGTTGATGACGCCATTGCGATTATCGACCATCTGGATACTCAGCCCATCGATCACCTGTTGTGCCCAACTGATATTCCCTTTTTTCAGCGCCAACACAAGATTGTGCTGGAAAACACAGGCCAGATCGACCCCGACCATATTGAGGACTATATTGCCGCCGATGGCTACACGGCGCTGATCCAGGCGTTGACCGAGATGACGCCCTCGGAAGTGATTGAACAGGTGGTGCGCAGTGGTCTGCGCGGACGGGGCGGAGCAGGATATCCGACCGGCTTGAAGTGGAGTACCGTATCCAAAGTCAGGAGTACGCGCAAGTTTGTGATCTGCAATGGTGATGAAGGTGATCCGGGTGCCTTTATGGATCGCAGTGTGCTAGAGAGTGACCCGCACCGCATTATCGAGGGCATGGCACTGGCGGCCTATGCAGTTGGTGCCAGCGAGGGTTTTATCTATGTGCGCGGCGAGTATGATCTGGCAATCAAGCGCCTTAAGACAGCTATTCGCCAGGCCGAACGTCTGGGTATTCTGGGCAAGAGTATTTGCAGTACCACCTTCGATTTTCACCTCGAAACGCGGTTAGGAGCTGGCGCTTTTGTGTGTGGTGAGGAAACGGCATTGATTGCCACCATTGAAGGCCAGCGTGGTAATCCCCGCCCACGCCCGCCCTATCCGGCTGAATATGGATTGTGGGGCTTTCCCACCCTCATCAACAATGTCGAGACGCTGGCGAACATCCCGCCTATTATCCGCAATGGCGGTGACTGGTTTGCCGCGATTGGGATTGACCATAGCAAGGGCACCAAGGTCTTCTCGCTCACTGGCCCCGTGCGTAACACGGGCTTGATCGAGGTGCCGATGGGTATGACTCTGCGTGAGATTATCTTCGAGGTTGGTGGTGGGATGACCGAAGGCCATGCCTTCAAAGCGGTTCAGACCGGTGGGCCATCGGGCGGATGTTTGCCAGAACAGCATCTTGATCTACCGGTCGGTTATGACTCGCTGGCCCAGGTTGGTACCATTATGGGCTCTGGCGGTATGATCGTGATCGATGATACGGCCAGCATGGTAGATGTGGCGCGCTATTTTATGGAATTTTGCAAGACCGAGTCGTGCGGCAAGTGTGTCCCCTGTCGCGTCGGGACAGTGCAACTCTCCAATTTGCTGGGGCGCTTTACCGAGGGCAGCGCTACTGCCGAGGATTTGACACTGCTCGAAGAACTGTGTGATCTAGTCAAACAAACCAGTTTGTGCGGGTTGGGGCAGTCGGCGCCCAATCCAGTTCTCAGTACCCTGCGCTATTTCCGCAATGAATATCTGGCGCATATGGCGAAAGGGGTTGCGACACAATGACGTTACCGATACGGGTGCGCACTCTCAAAATAGATGATCGTGATGTGAGCGCACGTGAAGATGAGACCATCCTTGAGGTTGCGCGTGAAAATGGGATTGACATCCCGTCCCTCTGTTACCTGGAGGGGTTGTCGGCTGTTGGGGGCTGTCGGCTGTGCCTGGTTGATGTGCGTGGTGTTCCACGTCCGGTGCCGGCCTGTGTGACGCGGGTCGAAGAGGGGATGCAGATTACGACGAACTCGGAGCGTATTGTGAAGTATCGCCGCATGAATCTCGAGTTGCTGTTTACCGAAGGCAACCACATCTGCGCAGTCTGTGTATCCAATGGGCGCTGTGAATTACAAGGCCTGGCGCAATCCTTTGGCATGACCCATGTACACTTCCCCTACCTCTATCCACAGTTGAAGGTCGATGCCTCGCACGAACGCTATGTGATTGACCATAACCGCTGTGTGTTGTGTATGCGCTGTGTACGGGTCTGTGATGAAATTGAGGGTGCCCATACATGGGATGTGATGGGACGTGGGATTGAGGCGCAGGTGATTACTGATCTGAATCAACCCTGGGGTACCTCCGATACCTGCACCAGTTGTGGCAAATGTGTGCATGTCTGTCCCACCGGTGCTCTCTTTGAGAAAGGCAAATCGGTGGCAGAAATGTTGAAAAAGCGCCAGTTTTTGCCCTACTTAAAACTCATGCGCGAGGAACATGTATGAGCAAAGTACGTCTGGCAACAGTCTGGTTAGATGGCTGTTCGGGGTGCCATATGTCGTTCCTGGATATGGATGAGCGGTTGATTGATCTGCTTGAACGGGTCGAACTGGTCCATAGCCCATTGATCGATCTCAAGTCCTTTCCCGACGCTGTCGATGTCACCCTGGTAGAAGGTGCGGTGAGTAGCACCGAAGACCTGGAGAAAATGCGCAAGATACGCCAGCATACTCGCATTCTGGTCTCACTGGGTGACTGTGCGGTGACGGCCAACGTGCCCTCAATGCGCAATAACTTTGGGGTGGAAACTGTGCTGGAACGCGCCTATCAAGAGAATGCTACAGTGCATCCCCAGGTGCCGCATGTTGATATACCAGCGTTGCTCCCACATGCCCGTCCGGTTCACGAAGTGGTTCCAGTGGATGTCTTTGTGCCTGGTTGTCCGCCAGCCGCTGATACGATAGCGTTCGTTCTAGAAGAACTGCTGGCAGGGCGGATGCCCGATCTCAGCGGCCAATCTCGTTTTGGGGCATGATAAAAAGAGGGAAGTGATGGCACAACGTATTCTGATCGATCCCGTGACACGCATTGAAGGTCATGCCCGAATTACTATTCATCTTGATGACGACGGGATCGTCAATGATGCGCGCTTCCATGTCACGCAGTTTCGCGGGTTTGAAAAGCTCTGTGAGGGACGCCCTTTCTATGAGATGCCCTCATTGATGGCGCGCATTTGCGGGATCTGTCCGGTCAGTCACCTGATTGCCTCGGCCAAGGCGTGTGATGCGATTCTGGCGGTGCGTATTCCGACCACGGCAATCAAACTGCGCCAAATAATGAATCTGGCCCAGATTGTACAGTCGCACGCGCTGAGCTTCTTTTACCTCGCCGCGCCTGACCTGCTGTTGGGGATGGATAGTGACCCGGCGCAGCGCAATCTGGCAGGAGTGTTGCAGTCCCACCCGCAGCTTGCCCGTGATGGCATCCGTCTACGGCAGTTTGGGCAGCAGATCATTGAGTGGCTGGGTGGCAAACGCATTCATCCGGCCTGGGTCGTTCCTGGTGGCGTCAATGAGCCGCTTACGGCGTCACGTCGTGACCAGATCCTGGCGACCATTCCTGAAGCCTTGCGTATCATCCAGCGATCCCTGGACTGGTTTAAGCGCAGTTTGGAGGGCTACCGTGAGGAGATCCAGAGCTTTGCCAACTTTCCCTCGCTGTTCATGGGCATGGTCAACGAGCAGGGTGGGTTGGAATTTTATGATGGGTATATGCGCATCGTCGATGCGACCGGTGCTATTGTGGCCGATCAACTCGATGCAACGCGCTATCAGGATTATGTGGAAGAGGCAGTGGAAGACTGGACGTACTTGAAATTCCCCTACTACAAACCAGCCGGGTATCCACACGGCATCTATCGCGTCGGGCCACTGGCACGACTCAATATTGCCGATCATTGTGGTACGCCGCTGGCCGATCAAGAATGGGCCGAGTTTCGCTCGTTGCAACGCGGTTCGGTTCTCAGTTCATTCTATTTCCACTATGCGCGCCTGGTTGAGATCTTGTTTGGGATTGAGCGCATCGCCGAGTTGCTGAACGATCCAGATATCTTGAGCGACCATGTGCGGGCACTGGCCGGGCCAAATAACTATGAGGGGATTGGCGTATCCGAGGCACCGCGCGGTACACTGCTGCATCACTATCAGATTGATGCGCAGGGCTTGATTACCTGGGCCAACCTGATTATTGCTACTGGACATAACAACCTGGCGATGAACCGGGGGGTCTTGCAAGTGGCGCGCCATTTTATGAGTGGCACTGCAATCACCGAGGGAGCGCTTAATCGGGTGGAGGCGGTGATTCGCGCTTTTGATCCGTGCTTAAGCTGCTCGACGCATGCGCAGGGTGTGCTGCCGCTTCACGTGCAACTGCTGGGATCAGATGGAACCGTGCTAGATGAGGTGTGGCGCGGATGATCAGCGCCACGCCAGCAACGTTGATTATCGGCTATGGGAATCCCCTGCGTGGTGATGATGGCGTAGGCTGGTATGTAGCGCAGCACCTGGCGGCGATTATGCCTGCAACGGTAGCCTGTGTTCGCGCCTGCCACCAGCTCACGCCCGATCTGGCCGAGCCGGTGAGCCAGGTGCGGCGGGTGATTTTTATTGATGCCGATGCACCGTGTCAGGATGCCGATGCTGCGCCACCAGTACCAGAATACGGGCGCATACGTTGTCAGCGAGTGGCACCAGACTGGTCGGCAGCCATCAGTGCTTGCTCGCATCATCTGGTACCGGCGGTATTGCTGATGTATGCTGCTGTGTTGTATGGAACGTCTCCGGTGGCGCTGGTGCTGACCGTGACCGGAGTTTCCTGTGCGCATACCCAGGCGCTATCGCCAGCAGTGGTGGCCGTGTTACCGGCGCTGGTCAATCAAGTCCAGATGCTGGCGCGATCAACGACTTGCGAAATTTCCTATTTTTGAAAAATTATTGACATGCTGTCTCGTTCTGATTTAGTATGCAGAGAGAAGTAGAAGGAGATCTGCAAGCGGAAAGAGAGAAGCCGGGTTGCCGCGTCTCTGATTGCGTGCAAGTTGGTGAAACGATAATGATAGATGATGATGATGGTGCTACGCCGTTGATAAATCTCGTGCTGGTGGATGATCATCCCCTGGCATTGGAAGGAATGCACGCGCTGCTGGCGCATAATCCCGATATGTACGTTATTGGAACCGCCCGCTCTGGTCGTGAAGCGCTGCAGGTGATTGCGCAATGCCCGCCCGATGTCCTCGTCCTTGATGTGCGTCTCCCCGATATGAGCGGAATTGAGGTGGCACGCGTGGTTGGTACGTCCTTTCCGACCGTGAACATCCTGGCGCTCTCTGGCTATGACGATACGGCAACCATGCGCATGTTGATGCAGATGGGTATACGTGGATGTTTGCGCAAAACGGTAACCGGCAAGCAACTGGCGGATGCGGTACGGAAGGTGGCGGTCGGTGGAACCGCGATTGAGACGCAATTGCTCCAGACATGTTTGCGCAACAACGCTCTTGCGCTCACTGACCGTGAATTAGAGGTGCTACGTCTGTTGGTGGCTGGATTGCGCAACAGTGAAATTGCCAGGCACCTGGCGGTCTCGGTGAAAGCGATTGAATATCACGTGCGCAGCCTGTTGGAGAAACTGGGAGTGCGTTCACGAGCGGCAGCGATCCGTATGGCTATACAGCAAGGCATTATCAGCCTCGATCATCAAGATTTGCCGGAGATCAATGAGCAATCAGTCTAAGCACCAGTCACCCGTAATAGATGCAGATCGGCGTGCGAACCGCATGCATGGCTTTGGTACCACGATCTTTTCTGAGATGACCATGCTGGCAGTGCAGCATCAGGCGATTAACCTGGGGCAGGGCTTTCCCGACTTTGCCGGGCCAGAGTGGGTGAAGCAGGCGGCAGCTATGGCGATCGCTGCGGATCATAACCAGTATGCACCCTCCAGCGGCGTGCCGCGTTTGCGAGCGGCAATCGCTACCGAATGGGAACGTCGCGGCTGGCGCACCATCGATCCGGAGGTCGAGATCACCGTCACCAGTGGTGCTACCGAGGCGCTCTTTGCCGCAATGCAGGCGCTGGTCAATCCAGGCGATGAGGTCATTTGCTTCGAGCCGTTCTACGATGCCTATGTGCCGGATATTCTGCTGGCGGGTGGCGTTCCGCGCTTTGTATGCCTGCGTCCGCCCGTCGTCGCTGCGAACACATCAGCGGCTGACTCATATTCGGGTGACTGGTGGTTCGATCCGGCTGAACTGGCGGCGGCTTTCACTTCACGCACACGAATTATCCTGGTCAACACGCCGCATAACCCCACCGGCAAAGTCTTCTGCCGCAATGAACTACAGCAGATAGCGCACCTGTGTCAGCAGTATGATGTGATGGCGCTCTGTGATGAGGTGTATGACCGGCTGGTGTATGATGGGCGCGAACACCTGCCGCTCGCCACGTTGCCGGAGATGTGGCAGCGCACGCTGACGATCAACAGTACCGGCAAGACGTTTAGCCTGACGGGCTGGAAAGTTGGGTATGTGGTGGGGCCACCGCACCTGATGCGTGCGTTGCGCCAGGCACACCAGTGGATTACCTTCGCCTCGGCGACGCCGCTTCAGGAAGCGCTGGCGACGGCGTTTGAGCAGGCGGCGCATAATGGCTACTACGCTCAACTGCGAGCAGACTATGTTGCCCGGCGCGATCTGCTGGCGGAAGTGCTACGGGTGGCCGGTCTGCCGGCATTACCGGTCGCGGGCAGTTATTTTTTGCTGGCCGACATCGGCGGCACTGGGTTTACCGATGACGTAGCTTTCTGTCGCTGGCTGACCAGCGAGATAGGCGTGGCCGCCATTCCGCCGTCAGCCTTCTATGCCCGTGCATATGGGTTGGAAACGGTGGCGCACGACCGCCCGCTACTGGCGCGCTTCTGCTTTGCCAAGCGCCTGGAGACGATCCAGGCTGCCGGCGATCGGCTCCGCTCCCTGCGCACGCTCACCGTCCCTCCGCCAGGCGTGTCTGCGCAATAAATTCCTGAATACCGAAGAAGGCCGGGCGCGGTGTCCAGTCGGCATTGACAATGCTAAACGAGCCTTGCTCGTGTAGTGGATCGACGCCATGTTCATGTTGAAGCACGGTAAAGTTGAGATTCCACAGAAACATGTTGCTGATCCAGGGATATTGCTCATAGGTGCGGTGCATCGCCCCGACGATATAGTCGCGCTGTAGCTCAAACGAGATCTGGTTTCCAAACTCGAAGCCGGGCGAGTTGTTGGCCGTGGCCCAGCCAAACTCGGTGATCCAGATCTGATGCTGTCCCAGGCCAGCTTCTTCCATCAGTCGCCGCGAGTTTTCAACGTGGCGAAAATAAAAGGTCGGGTCATCCGTCCATCCCTGGGCCGGGCTGGGATCAGTGGGCCACAGCGTGTCGGGTGGATTGGCCGAGCCACCGGGATGGATCGCCTGCACATCGAAGTAGTCGCGTATCATGCCGTCTTTGTAGCGATACATTGCCCGCAGGTAATCCTGGTCGGCGATCGCAATGTCGGGATTGGTAATGCCGGTTGAGGAAGGCGCACCTGCAACCACAATGATGCGCGGATCAACGGCTTTGATACTCTGGTAGGCCGCCGCCAGTAACTCGACATAATGTCCGGCATCTTCCAGTGTAACCCGCCCACCGTTCTCGTAGGCGAGGTTCTGCTCGTTCCAGATTTCAATCGCCTGCACGCGCCCCTGATAGCGTGCCGCCAGTGCGCCGACAAAGCGTGCCAGCGACGCCGGGTCGTGAGGCATGCCGTCACTGCCATTGGCGGTATACCAGGTCGGTGAACGCACCACGCTGATCAGCAGCAAAATTCCTCGTGCATGGCAGTCGGCTACAATCTCGTCTAACTCACCCCAGAAGAACTGGCCGCTTTGATCCTCAATATCGCGCCAGTGGATCTGCTGGCGGAACCACTCGAACCCGGCTTCGCGGGTCTTGCTGAGCGCGGTGTAGCGGTCGGTGTAGTAGAGATGGCCCACGACACCGAAGTTGAGGCGTGACAGGCTCAAAGGATAGGGCAGATCGCCTGGCCCCAGGCGCGCCACGGGTGTCGGCGCGGATGGAACTGCAGATAGCGCCGTTGGCCGCAACGCCAGCGCCGTCGCCGTCTGATCCGGGGTAGCGGTTGGTATCAGCACAATCGGCTCCGGGTCAGGTGGGCCACTGATAATCACCGCCGTCGGAACTGCGCCACCAGGTGTGTCCAGCGCAACTGCTGGCGTGCAAGCAGTGAGCAAGAGCAGCAATAGCCCACAGGTAAGCAAGATAATCAGTCGTGAAGAGCGCGTATGCATAGTTGACCTCGCAGAAAACTAGCCCCATACAGGGAACACATAGATCGTCTATCCATGCAAACGAAAGGAAAGGCTTTCTGCGCCTTACAGCGGGGTGATGAGCGAGTGAGACGGGACTTATCCCAATGTGACTTCGATCTTCCACCTCTTTTCGACTTTGGAGGGAAGCGCTGTCGCCAGCGTTTATTTTGCGCCAGGGAGCGCGGGCGTCCCGCCCGCTATCGCGCACGTGCGGGCACGCTGCCCGCGCTCCCTGGTGTGCATGTGCCCTTGAAATGTTATCGAACAATTGTGTTCCATTGCTGCCGCGCTCCCTGGTGTGCATGTGCCCTTGAGTGTGAACAGTTACGCTATGGCGTATGGTTGCCAATAATGCACCGATGTGCTATACTGGTGCTTGTTCTTGTATTTATCAAACTCTACAGCAATTCTATTCCAATTGTGAACAGGAATCCAGGCTTCAGCCTGTGAACAGGAATTCAGGCTTTAGCCTGTGAACAGGAATCCAGGCTTTAGCCTGGACGAAGCGCTCCCAGTGTGAAGCCGGGACGCCGGTCTTCACAATTGATTTAAGATTGCTCTATATTCTCTATTGTCGCGGTGACCCGTTCGCCCGGATGCCAGGGCTTAAAAGGTGGAAGCTGGTGTGAGTCCAGCGCTGTGCCGCAACTGTAACTGGTTGTTCCAACAGGAGCATCAGAAGCCAGGATGCCTGCCGCGACGAAGTTGTTCAAGCCTTCTCGAGCCAGGGAGGATGAACGTGATCGCTACCCTCTGTGCGCCTTTGCGTACAGGACAGTAACGAGATCTTTCGCCCCGATGCTCGTATGAGATCGGGGTTTTTGTTTGCGCACGTATCTACAAGCCGTATCTTGTCTTACACACGAAAGGAACACCTATGAGCCGCACACACCGCTGGTTGATCGTTGCGATAGGAGCGCTTGCGCTGGTTCTGCTGGAGGGCCGCCCTGCTTATGCGATGCATATTATGGAGGGGTTTCTGCCACCGCTGTGGGCTGCATTCTGGTTTGCCGTCGCTATCCCTTTCTGGGTTATCGGGTTTCGCCGGGTTAATCGCTTGATGACCGAGAAGCCAGAGACGCGCATGCTGCTTGGGTTGGTCGGTGCCTTTGCCTTTGTACTCAGTGCGCTGAAGATACCGAGTGTCACCGGATCAAGCAGCCATCCAACCGGCACAGGCCTGGGTGCCATCCTCTTTGGGCCAGCAGTCATGAGCATCCTTGGCACGATCGTCTTGCTCTTCCAGGCCCTGCTCCTGGCCCACGGCGGCTTGACGACCCTGGGCGCGAATGCCGTTGCAATGGCTATTGTTGGCCCTCTGGTCGCCTGGGGTATCTGGTATGGCCTTAAGGATCGCATATCGATCTGGGTGGCTGTGTTCTGTGCGGCGGCAATAGCCAACCTTACTACCTATGTTGTTACGTCGTTGCAACTGGCGCTTGCCTATCCTGATCCTACAGGTGGTTTCACTGCCGCATTCATCAAGTTCGGGACGATCTTTGCGGTTACCCAGGTTCCACTGGCGATCAGCGAAGGTATTTTAACGGTACTGATCTTCAACGCACTACAAACGAATGCAGAGACCGAGCTTATGGCGCTGGATGTGTTGAAAGGAGCATGATCGTGAACAATAAACCCTTCGGATGGTCGACCTCCCTTCTCTTGCTTGGGATCGTGATTGTGCTGGCAATCGTCCCGCTGCTCCTGGTGCAAGGCTCGGAGTTTGAGGGTGCCGATGGTGCAGCAGTTGACGCAATAAGTGAGATAGCACCAGATTATGAACCCTGGTTTACTCCACTGATCGAGCCGCCTGGTGGTGAAACGGAGAGCCTGCTGTTTGCGCTTCAGGCTGGTCTTGGTGCCGGGCTGATCGGCTTCTTCTTTGGGCTGAAGGTTGGGCAGCGCAAGGCGCGCAACGCTGAACACCCGACGCCTATGGTTTCACGACAATCCGCACCAGAGCGAACATAGACGACCGGTGCATACTATTGACCACTATGCCTACGGCAATGCCCTGCGCCGCGTTGATCCGGCCCAGAAGGGTGGACTGACCGTCCTTGCTATCATCCTGTGCTTGCTCCTTGATCGGCCAACCGTCGGATTGGTGACACTGGGCTGGATGTTCGCGCTCACCGCACTATGGGCACGGGTACCGTCCCACGTTTTTGGGCGTACCCTTCTGGCAGAGGGACTGTTTCTCATCCTTTCGGTTATGGGCGTAGCAATCAGTGTGAGCCTGAATCCTCCGGAAATACATCGCATCGTATGGCATATCGGAGGGCTTTGGGTAAGCACTGACCATGAAGCCATACGTGTGGCTTATCACCTGTTCACCCGCGCCCTCGGCTGTGCGGCAGCTTTGAACTTTTTGATCCTGACGACGCCGCTAACCGACTTGATCGAGCTGATGCGTCGTCTGTATGTCCCGGAGACACTGATTGAGTTGATGACGCTGATCTACCGCACAATCTTTGTGTTGCTAGAGAGCATGCAACGGATGGCGTTAGCCCAGGCCGTGCGCCTGGGCTATAGTAGCCCCGGTCGTGCGCTGCGGAGTACAGCACTTCTTGGGAGTCAGCTCTTCCTTGATGCCTACCGGCGCAGCCGGCGCATGCAAACGGCGCTGAAGAGTCGGGGGATTGAGGGAACACTCCGTATGCTGCCACTCGAGTATGTCTATGACCGACGGGCATGGTGGGTTGGTGCGACCCTTGGTGTGAGTCTGGTTGTGGTAGGAATACTGTAATGCTGTCAGTTCTGGAGTGGGACGATGTACACTACACGTTTCCCGGTGCCTCTATGCCTGCATTGGGTGGCGCGTCGCTCTGCCTCGTGTATGGACAGCGCGTCGTCTTACTCGGGCGCAATGGCGCGGGGAAGAGTACACTGTTGTTGCACGCCAACGGGATTCTGCGACCGTCAGCGGGCACGGTGCGTGTAGCTGGGAAGCCATTGGATTACAGTCAGCGCGGTCTTCGCATCGTACGGCATCAGGTTGGTCTGGTCTTCCAGAATCCCGATGATCAGCTCTTTAGCGCAAGTGTTGCCCAGGATATCAGCTTCGGCCCGTTGAACATGGGGCTGAGCATAGACGCCACACGGCAGCGAGTAAGCCGGGTCGCTGTGCGCTGTGGGGTGAGCGATCTGCTTGACCGCCCGACCCATGCGCTCAGCGGAGGACAGAAAACACGTGTCGCGCTCGCGGGTGTGCTGGCGATGGAGCCTCAGGTTATTCTGGCCGATGAGACGACAGCCGGTCTTGATCCATGGATGCAACACCAGGTCTTCACCATCTTCAACCAGTTGGTTGCCGAGGGCACCACCGTCCTGCTTGCCACACACGATCTAAATGTTGCGCGTCACTGGGCCGATCTGGTGGTCGTGATGGAAGCCGGGCGTGTGGTTACTGCCGACACACCGGCACAGGTGTTTGCCGATCCGACGCTTTGCGAATTGTTGGGGCCGTCTGATCCCTGGGGAAAAGACAGGACACGACCGACCTTTCGCTATGAGGCAGGGCAATCATAGACGCGGCCCATATTGCTCGGCATTGGCGACAGTAGCTCTGTTCGGCGTAACGCCCCTGAGGTTTGGCAGGAAGTAGGTCTACAACACCAGCGCCAGCACAATGCCCAGCACCAGGAGCAGGAAGATCGTCGCCAGCGCGATCCGTTCCAGATTCAGCAGCGTCCAATCTCCCAGAATCTGATTGTCAACCCCGACAATGTAGAGGGTATGGGTGGTATCGTTCAACTGATAATCTACCTCGGTTAGCGGAGTGCCATGAATAGAGAGTTCAGCCGCGATCAGGCGCGTGTTATCACCTACATTTTCAATTGCGGCACGGAGCAGTTCAGCCAGCGGAGCCACACTATGCCAGTGGCCCTCATACACGTTAATCGGAGCGGTGTAGACGGCTTCAGTAGAGCGCGTGATAGCTGACTGAGGTAAGCCCTCCATATCGTCTGTATTCTCCCACAGGCGTGCCTGGCGCGACCAGGTGAAGACCTGTTCTTCTACAAGATGTCCACTGCCCATACAGTGGGGACAGGTAAGCTTCCCATAGCCGCGACAGTCTGGACAGGGAACCGTAATCGGCACCTCACTCACGCTCTGGTCGGCATTACGTATCTTGCGCATGCGTTCAACGGTACCCTTGCCATTGCACGTCTTGCAGATCAGCATGCCGACGCCAGCGCATTCAGCGCAAGCCAGGATGAGCGTTGAGTTGGGCAGCATCAATTCTTGCGGTTTAACCTCGCTAAACAGGGGCACATCGGGTACCACCACATCCCAGAGGGGTGGGACAGGCAGAGGAGAAGCCCGCTCATGCTCTTGCTGCGGTCTCTGGCGTGGTTCGGGTGGAGTGCGGGTTTCATACAGTGTGCGCAGGCTGTAGGTGTAGAGGTTATAGCTGACTATCTGTTCGGGTTGCACCATCTGACCGAGGGCAGTACGCCGAAAATAGCCTTTGCGAGACCAACGATTGAGCAAGCGTCGCAACACATGCGCCCGGTGCAAGTCATCAGCACGCTTGCGGCTACGGCTGATAAATTCTGGATCAAGCATCTCGCCCAGGACTGTCTCCAGCGGATTCTCCAGCCACTCGGCGCTGGGCGTCCACTGTGACTCCTCCATATCGTCGGTTGCATCATCGATCTGCAGGCGGAGCGCCTGGCGCAGCATGGTGGCCGCAGCCACCGGACTGGTAAACCGTGCCGCAGGTTGCAGCGCCAGCATACGCTGCAAGACACGATCAACACCTTCAAGCGCTGGATCGCGTTCTGCCAGTGCTGGCACATCGATCTCAGGTGGGGGAGGCAACTCTCCACTGAACATATGATAGATAACCGCACCCAGACCATACACATCCAGACTGGGGGCCGATTCACCCTGGTCAAAACGTTGTTCAGGCGCTGAATAGGGGGTCAGATAATCGGCTTCGTCAATGCTGCTAAAATCTGGAGTATCGGGACTGGCCGCCAGGCTCAAGTTGGTCAGATAGGCTACCCCCTGGGGCGTCACCAGAATGTTAGCGGGCTGAACATCACGATGCACCACGGCCTGGCTATGCAGGTAATCGAGTGCCGAGGCAATCTGGGTGGTGATGCGCAACGCCAGCATGGGATCGAGCGGGCCATCTGCCAGGATCTCGCTCAAGAGGCGTGCATGGAGCATAGGTGTTACCAGATAGGCTCCAAAGTGGTCATCATGCCCGGCATCAATTACGGGCAGCAGGTTGGGATGGCTCAAACGGGCAGAGAGACGCGCTGACAGTTGAAAGCGACTGGCTGAGATCCAATCGGCCCGCCGCAGGATATGTATCTGCACGGGACGATCCAACGTCAGGTGCGTGGCCTGATACACGGTCGCTAATTCTTCCTGCCCGATCCGCTCCTGCAGTTTATAGTTGCGGATCTCATCTTTTGCGATCTTTGTTGCTTTGGCAGCATCCGGGCGCGTGCGTGTTCGGGGTGTAGACATACCTGCTCCATCATTCATTCCCTGTAGGGTATCATACCAATGTGACGTAGCCCTTCCGCATCCGTTGGTTCGTCTTCCGCTTGCGCATACGACAACGAGACGTCCCCTGGAACGAGCGATCGCGGGGCGGAGCGGCGTTGCATGCAACGCCGCTCCGCCAACATCCCCTTTCTGGTGCGACGCGGCGAAGCCGCGCCGCACCAGAAGCCGAGACGCTGGCGCGTGGGAGGACGCATGGCAAGCACATGCGGAAGGGTCACGTCGAAACGGTATTAGAACATTCGCGGTTCTCATACCAATGTGCCTTCGACCTTGCGCATCCGTTGGTTCGTCTGAGGCTTGCTCCTACGACCACGAGCCTTCCCCTGGAACGAGCTGTCGCGGGGCAGAGGGACGTTGCATGCAATGCTCCTTTGCCACACCCCCCTGGCCCCCCTACAGAGAGAGTGTGGGGCGGCGGCCGCAGGCCCCTGCGCCGCCCCGCAACGCCGGCGCGTGGGAGGACGCCTGGCACGACCATGCGGAAGGGTCACAGCGAAACGGTATCAGCTATTGGGGATCGAAAAATAGAATGTTGAGCCTTGTCCCGGCTGCGACTCGACCCAGATGTGCCCGCGATGCCGTTCAATAATTTTTTTGCAGATTGCTAACCCGATGCCAGTGCCAGGGTATGAGCCACGCCCATGCAACCGTTGAAAAATTTCAAAGACGCGTTGGGAATGTTCGGGTTCAATGCCAATGCCATTATCGCGTACCAGAAAAACCCACTCGCCTGGGCGTGCGATGGCGGAGATATGAATATACAATGGCTGCTCGCTTCGGAATTTAATCGCATTTCCGATCAGATTTTGCAACACCTGGCCGAGTTGAGTCTCATCACCCTGCACTGTTGGCAAGGAGTCACGGGTAATAGTGGCCCCACTCTCTTCAATTGCCACTTTGAGATTGGTGAGCGTTTGCTCCACCAGTATATTAAAATCGACAGCAGTGAAATCTCGGCCACGGGCATCGACGCGGGAATAGTCTAGCAGATCGTTAATGAGTTGTTGCATGCGCATCGCGCCATCAACCGCATAGTTGATAAATTTATTGGCGTCGGCATCCAGTTTATCTTTATAGCGACGTTCGAGCAAGCGCATATAGCTGGCGACCATACGTAACGGCTCTTGTAGATCGTGGGAGGCAATATAGGCAAACTGCTCCAGTTCGGCATTGGAGCGTTTCAGTTCTGCAGTGCGCTCGTTGACCCGTTGCTCCAGTTCAGCATTGATGCGGCGGACATGCTCCTCGACACGCTTGCGGTCGGTAATATCACGAAGCGACGCCAGATACGCCACCTCACCGCCCCAGGTAATTTCCGCCACGCGCATCTCGGCCACTGCTGTGCCACCGTGTCGGCGAATAATATCCAGCTCGGTCGTTTCGCCGAGTACCACCGGAAAGCCAAACATTTCTCCCAGGAAATCCTCGGCCTTGCGATCAAAAAGCTGCTCGGCCGCCGGGTTCACAAAACGGACAATGCCTTTGTCATTCACGACGATAATGCTATCGGCAATTTTCTCCACCAGTTTGTAGAAGCGCGCCTCGCTTGATTGCAGATCACGGGTTGATTGTACCAGTTCGGTATGCATACGCTGGCGTTCAATGGCATGCCGCAGGGCCAGCACCAGCGCCGTCGCATCCAGGCGGTGTTTGATCAAATAGCCCTGGGCACCGCTCTGCATCGCCCGCACGGCCAGCATATCATCGTCCACATTGGCGAGAATAACGATGGGCAGATCTGGGACATGCGCTTGCAAGGTCATCAATGGCTCAAATTCATGCCCGACAACTGGCGTATAGGCCAGCAAAATGACCTGAATAGGTGTGTGTGATAAAATCGATAATCCCTCCATCACATAACGGACATGCACCAGATCGAATTGACCTCTATGGTTATTGGTCAGTGCAACCTGTACCATCTGGGCATCATCAGGATTTTCTTCAATCAACAAAACCTTTGCAGGTACGGGTCTTGTATGGTGCATTTCAAACTGATATGACATAGTTTTCTGATGATTGTTTTATAAGACTGACATTTAATAAAAAGGGCACAATCTTATGTACAACTGTTCCTATTCATCCGTTAAGGCATCATCTTCTGTAAACAAATTACCGATGCGATCAATCTCAGCGGGTGCCAGGTGTACAAAATTACCGGAGAGGATACCGGAGATATTGCGGAATGGTTTGCCAATATGCATGCCCTTCCCGTCAATGGTAAACTCACGAATCTCCTTATCGTGCATCGAACCGCGCATTTTGAGTACCGTAATGCCGCGCCGCATTTCGCCATAAATCTCCACATAGCGCAACAGAATAATCGAGTCGGTGGTGGTCGAAATATGGGCCTCGGTAATCGATGTGCCGCCCAGTAGGGTGGGTGTAGTAGATGTAAACAGACCGGCCAGCTCGCGGTGCTTGATAAATGAGGTCAGGCTAATCACAAACTCGCGAAAGCCTTTGATCGTGGATACCCGTTCGAGGGCCGAGAGGCTATCGACAGCCACCCGGTTGGGTTGAAACTTTTCGATCACTTTTTTCATCTGAATCAAGTGATCTTCAATGCCGGTCGTTTCGGGATATTCGCACACCACCTTCAGTTTACCTTCTTTTTCCATCTGCTCAAAGTCGACGCCCCAGCCGATCGCATTGCGGAAGAGTTGTTCACGGCTTTCTTCAAACGCAAACAGGAGACAGCGTTCACCATTGTTGGCTCCCCCCGCCATAAAGCTTGTGACCATCAACGTTTTGCCCGTACCCGTTGCTCCTGAGACCAGTACGACTGAGTCGCGGAAGAACCCGCCCCCGCACATCTTATCCAGTTCGGCATTCCCGGCCGTGATCCGAATATCGGTGGACTTCTGTTTCAGCTCAATCGCTGACAGCGGGATAACCACAATGCCCTGATCGGGCATAATGGTAAAGGGGAATTCCCCTTTTTGATGAGATGTACCCCGAAACTTCAGAATCTCAAGTGTGCGACGGCGCTTTTCCTCTTCCATCACATTGCGCAGAATGACAACGTTGTCGGTGACAAACTCTTCAAACCCATAGCGGGCAATATCGCCATACTCCTCAGTACGTTCGGCGGTAATAATCGCAGTCACGCCCATGGTTTTGAGCGCCGAAACAACGCGAAACAACTCACGGCGCAGCGCATTCGTATCTGTAAACTGAGTAAAAATCGCCCCCAGCGAATCCAGCGAGACGCGTCGAGCATTGATTTTCTGCACTGCATTTTCAATCCGGGCCAACAAAGCCCCCAGATCATACTCGCCAATAATGATCGGCTCAGCTCCTGGCTGTGGCGATGCATCAACAAAAGCCCATTTATTCTCACGTTCCCAACGTTGAATATCCCAACCAAAGCCGATTACATTCTTGCGAATATCGCTGGTTGACTCCTCAAATGTCACAAACACGCCACTCTCTTGCTTTTGCAAAATGGCCTCTGCCAGAAATTGGCAGGCAAACACCGTTTTGGCACTCCCGGCTGTACCGGAAATGAGAGTGGTACGACCACGTGGTAATCCACCCAGCGCGACAAGATCAAAGCCGGGGATATACGTTTCTAGTTTGTCAATATGACGTTGTGACTCACCGCCTCCGGTTGACATAGCACTCACTCCTGGCTGTACAAACTAAACAGAACGACGTAACTCTAAACCAAGCAATACCTTCTCGGCATCAGAAAGATCTCCGATAATCCGCCGCAACGGTGGCGGGAGTTCCTTGATCAAAGTTGGCGTCGCTAAAATTTTCTCGTCCTCAGCCAGTTGTGGTCGTTCTAGCACATCAATAATGACCATCTGATACTGACCGTTGAGTTCCTCTTCACAAATCCGGCGCAAGTTTTCAATTGCACGCTCAGATTTTGGGGTTTGCCCGGTAATATATAATCTGAGAATATACTTGTTAATCATGCCCCTCCTCCTTCTTGTACTTTACCCCTGGGCTTCGTGGGGGCTTTCGTACTAACACCCAGAGCATAATTACGATAATAAGAAACCAGGTAACCCATCAATTCCAATACCAGCATACGCCCCTCCTCGACGTAGGCTTGCGCTTTTTGCGGTGCCGCATAATCGGTTTTCTGTTTCAGCGCGGTACTGTGAATTTTGACCACATCGCGCGGACTGGCTTTCAAAAAACCCAACTGTTCAGCTATCAGGCGTAATTCGTCGGAGGTTTTATGATCGACTTTATAGGTGCGTTGATCCAGCGCACGATCAAGCAGTGTGCCATAGCTTTGTACCAGTTCGTTGAACAAGTCCGGTAACGATTCCCGTAACGGCGTCGCCCCAAACAGGCGCGCCGTAATGGTGGTGCCCGTTGAGCGCGACAGTTGCTCCAACGAACGCATTTCACGCTCTTGCTGCTCGTGGTGACGCATGGCATTCAATTCGATTTGCATCCGATAGCGTTCAACAGTATATCGTATAGAACGAATCAACAACGTGCTGTGAATTTGTTCTTTGACCAGGTAGTCCTGCGCTCCCATCTGGACTAATTTGATTCCCAGGATTTCATCGTCAGTATCGGTCATGACGATCACTGGCACATCAGGTAGCTGTGTATGCAGGGTGATAAATGGCTCAATATGATCATCATCAGGCAAGGACAGATCAAGCAGCACCACATCAAACGTTTCCTGTTGCAACACGTGTAGTGCCTCATCGATCTGTTCCACGTGGGTCACACTAAATTGAGCCGTCGTACTGTTGGTGAGCATTGCACGCAACTGCTGGGCATCACTGAGATTATTCTCGATTAATAGAATGTTGACAGGTTTCGTGTTCATGGTCTTTTCACCCATAGTTACCGATAGACCCTCTGATCACCAGATCATCCGTGGTCGTTGGCCACCAGTTGCCGGAATTGTAAAGTAAAACGTTGATCCTTGTCCAGATTGCCCTTCGACCCAGATCCGCCCACCATGGCGCTCCACAATCTTTTTACAAATCGCTAACCCAATCCCGGTGCCCATATACTGCTCTCGGCCATGCAAGCGTTGAAAGATAATGAAGATCCGCTCGGCATATTCGGCATCAATGCCAATCCCGTTATCCCTGACCGAGAAAACCCATTCAGCCCCCTGCCGCACCGCCGAAACATGGATATGGAGCGGGGCGTTGCTACGAAACTTGATAGCGTTGCCAATCAGGTTTTGAAAAACCTGTCGTAGTTGTGGTGCATCGGCCATGACCGTGGGCAACGGATCATGGGTAATCCGCGCATTGCTCTCCTTCACTGCGGCCTGTAGATCTACCAGTGTGTCGGCCAGTACTGTCTCACAGTTCGTTGGCTCAAACTGCTTGCCGCGCTTGCCAACACGTGCATAGCTCAACAAATCATTGATCAGTTGCTGCATGCGCATGACCCCATCGACAGCATAGCCGATAAACTCGCTGGCGTCGTCATCAAGCCGCCCTTTATAGCGGCGCTCCAGCAGTTGGGTATAGCTGGCAACCATGCGCAACGGTTCCTGGAGATCATGCGAGGCAACATAGGCAAACTGCTCCAACTCAGTATTGGAGCGTGCAAGTTCCTCGAGCCGGTGCGCGAGTTCTTCCTCTACATGCTTTCGTCGGGTGATATCCTGGATCTGGGCCACAATATACAGCGGTTGCTGTTGAACATTCCAGACCACCGAGGCGCTGTCGCGCACCCACACATCGTGTCCTAATTTGTGGACATAACGCTTCTCGAGGTGGTAATACTGGAGATCGCCGGACAAGAGTTGATAGAAATACCCCAGATTGGTGGGCAGATCATCGGGATGCGTCAGATCCTGAAACGTCATACGTAACAGTTCACTCTCGGTAAAGCCCACCGTTTCACAAAAAGCGCTATTGACCTTAAGCCAGCGGCCATCAGTGGCAACCAGGGCCATACCAATCGCTGCATGGTCAAAGGCACTGCGAAAGCGAGCTTCACTCTCGCGCAGCGCTTCTTCGGCCCGTTTACGTTCGATCGCATAGCGGGCTACACGGGCGATCATTTTTCCATCTACCTGGCCCTTGACCAGATAATCCTGGGCACCGAGGCGTACCGCTTCTAAGGCCAGGGTCTCGTCGTCAAAGCCGGTCAGCACTACAATCGGGACGTTCGGTGCATGGATATTCACGGTCGTAAAAGTCGTCATACCGTGACTATCGGGCAGTGACAGATCCAGCAGTACGACATCAATCCCGCCCTGCGCGAGGTAGGTCAGGCCTTTTTTGAGTCGGTCGGCCCATTCGACAACAAACGCAAAGTGTTTCTCTTCAGAGAGTAACTCCCACAGCAAATCTGCGTCGCCAGGGTCATCTTCGATCAATAACATTTTTACCGGTGCCATGGTATCCACAATTCCTGGCCCGCTAGGGTAGCGGGAGGCTGAAATAGAATGTTGAACCTTGCCCTGGTTCCGAATCCATCCAGATCGAGCCGCCGTGACGTTCGACTATCTTTTTACAAATCGCCAACCCGATGCCGGTGCCTGGATACTCGGTGCGGGAATGTAACCGTTGGAATACCGCAAAGATACGCTCGGCATACTGTGGCTCGATCCCAATGCCATTATCACGCACACCAATGATCCATGCATCGCTACGTAACTCCGCTGTGATATGAATACGTGGCGGTGCATGGCCGTGAAACTTGAGTGCATTGGCGATGAGATTTTGAAACAACTGACCGATTTGTTGCCGGTTGACGGAAACGGTGGGGAGTACATCGTATGTAATGACTGCCTCGCTCTCCCGCACTGTCGCCCCGATGTCTGACAGTACTTGATCAACAATCTCGCGCAGTGGTACTGGCTCCATCACCAGTTGCTCGCGCCCAACACGGGAGTAGGTCAGCAGATCGCTAATCAGGTTCTGCATGCGGGTAGCACCGTCCACAATATAATCAATATATTTATCGGCCCCCGGATCAAGCTGACCTTTGTAACGTCGTGCCAGCAAGGTAGTATAACTGGCTACTTTGCGTAGTGGCTCTTGCAAGTCGTGTGAGGCTACATACGCAAACTGTTCCAACTCGGCATTCGAGCGGGTTAGCTCGCTCGTCTGACGTTCTAATTCGCGCTCAGTGCGCTTGCGCCGGGTAATATCCTGGGTCTGCGCAACCGTATACAACGGTGTCCCCTGGGCATCGCGCACAAGCGAGACGCTCAATGAGACCCACACAATATGACCGCGTTTGTGAATATAGCGCTTTTCCATTTCATAGTTACGGATCACACCACCCAGCAACTGGCTGGCATAATGCAGATTCTCTGCCAGATCATCAGGATGGGTGATCGACTGAAAGTTCATCGTGAGTAATTCTGCCTCGGCATAGCCCACCATATCACAGAGCGCCTGGTTTACCTTGAGCCAGCGCCCATCAGGTGTGAGCAGTGCCATCCCGATGGTTGCATAATCAAACGCATCACGAATGCGGTCTTCCATCTGTTCGCGGGCCGCACGTGCGCGTTTCGCCTCGGTGATGTCGCGCCCTTCGACTATAAGCATGATAACCTGACCCGTCCTATCTGTCACCGGTTTGAGCAACAATTCGAGCGTCGCTACCTGATTTTCCACCGCCAGCACATCAATCTCGCAGGCGATACTGTGCCCTTGCTGCGCCTGGGCAATGGCGGCCTGGATCTGCTGCTGTGTCTGGGGAGTAATGCTCCACCAGCGCATCTCCCAGAATGGGTACTGCACCACCTCAGCACGGGTCAATCCGGCACAGTCTAGCGCCGCCTGGTTAATCTCCAGCACTATGCCGGCTGGATCGAGTAAAATAATACACTGGCTGGAGTGTTCAAACAACAAGTGCAAGGCCTGCGCATGTGCTGCGTCTGCAACATCACGTTCCTTATGCGCACGCAGATCCTGAATTTGTACCACAAAACAGGTTGGTTGCGCGATAGCATCGCGCACCAGAGCCATACTCACCAGTGTCCAGACATGATACCCTTGTTTGTGCAAGTAACGCCACTCGGCGTGATCGACTTGAACCGCATCCGCCAGCAGTGTCTGCGTATTGGTGTAATACTGCTGGTGATCATCGGGATGCAGCAGTTCTGGCAACGTCATTGCCAATAACTCGGCTTCGGTATAGCCGAGCATGGCCCACAGTGCGTGATTGACACGGAGCAAGCGGCCATTGCAATCCACCAGGGCCATACCACCAGCGCTCTGTTCAAACACGTTACGAAAGAGCGTTTCATTTTCCAGAAACATGGGATCTGCCAGTTCGCAAGGGTTGTGAGTATCTATCAGGTTTTCATCCATACTCTAGAGCGCCTGGGTCAACGCAGCGCCAGGATGCGGTGAAGGTGAACATGCAAAACGAATTTTCTCTGCGGCAATGCGATAGTATTCTCTGTTCTGTACCTGCATTTTTGTTGCAGGCGAAAATATGAGAACAAAAAACATTCTCTGCCACGCTGCCATAGACTGGCAACAGCGTTAGGCAGAGCGTCTGCGTAGTTCATCACCGTATAGAAGTCACACGGTTGATCAAACAAACCCGTCTTTTGCGCCTGCAGCCGCAGGGAAGCGTTGGAACGTTCCAACGCTGGCCAGAACCGCTCTGCCGCAGACGAAAAGACGAACGAACGATGCTACCATGTCGCTCCTATCATATTATAGATGATTTATACCACATGCACGAGTAATTTGTCACCCAGGTTACGAAAGTGGTCAACCCACAGCCAGGCGCTTTGGTTGCCCTGCTCCGCTTTTTTCAGAAAATGGGGGTAGAATGTTTGCAGCATGCCATAATAAACATTCTGGGTCTGCCAGAGATTCACTTCAAATGGCAGTGAACGTGCCAGGTTGACCACAGACTCCAGGCGTTGCAGGAGCGTCATATCGGCCGGGTTGCCAAAGAATTGCTCCATGGTCTGCTCAATATTGTGCTGCAAGGTATACCCCAACGTTTCTGCGTCCAGGGCAATTTGTACCACACGTGCCTCTTCCAGCAAGATCCGAATGCGCTCCAGATCGAGATCCTCTTCTTCCAGTGCCCGCCGCAGGTGACTGTTGATCGCAAACTCGGCTGCGGTGCGAAAGGCCTTAAGCGGTGGCGTTCCCAGATCGGACAAGAAACGCATCAGTGGCACATTCTGCTCGTAGAGTTGGCGATACACGGTCTCGGCTTGCTCCAGGGTTGAGGTCAGAATAACATTCAAGATCTTCCGTTGCTCATCACGGAAGAGGGACTTCAGTGAGTAGGTCAAATCCAGAAAATGCTTGTCCAGCAGGCGAATAACCTCCGGTAGATCAGCGCGTTCAAAGGCATTGGTTACCTCCTGTACCATGAGGGTATATGACTCGTCACCCTGAAAATCACGAACCCCACCGGTCAGGTTGTGATCACCAAAATGCAGCACCCCAAACGTGAGCAATGCCGACTCACAGGTGACTTGCGATGTTACCTGTGCCTGACCAAGCGCAATACGGGGTCGGCCGGCTTCGATAATACGAATATCTTGATGATCTATCGTGTAGCTATAGATACTGATCTTCTCGTTATACGTATCAAACAGGGAACTGACGGCAAAATGGGCGGCCACCTTATACAGATCAGTAACTGAAGGACGAATAAAGCGTTCATAAATACAGCGCCCATCGCTATATTCCGGGATATTGCTGCGTGCCTGTTCGAGTCGATCAAGGAAGGGTGACTCAAACGCCTGTTCAAAGAGTTCCTCGGCGAGCTGGATCACTCGGCCAGCATATTGAATAATCTGCACGGTTTCTATTCCCGACAACTCATCAAAAAACCAACCGCAACTGGTATACATCAGCATCGCATGGCGTTGGAGTTCCATCAACTTGAGAACGGTCACCTTTTCCACATCGCGCAGCTTGCGGATGGCATGTTTTTCCAGAAACCGAGCGATACTCTCAGATGAGCGGTCGAGAATAACCGCGATATAGTCGTTGCGTGCGGCCCAGGGATCGTGCAGCAATTGACGACCTGTTTCATCATAGGCGGGCGTCATTTCATCGCGGAGCCAGTCCAGCGTGTTCCGCAGAGGGGCACGCCATTCCTGGTTCCACCCAGGATTAGCACCAGAGTTACAGCCACAGTTGCTCCGCCAGCGTTCAATGCCGTGAAAACAACTCCAGGACGTATTTTCCAGGATTTCCACTTCATATGTGGGTGGATGCCGCTCCAGATATTCGCCATAGATCGTAATATGCGCCAGATTATTGCTTTCAATATAGCGCAGCGCATAGGCCAGCGCCATCTCGCCAAAGCGATGGTGATGCCCATAGGTCTCGCCATCGGTTGCAATATGCACCAGTTGCGGCCAGTGCCGATCATTCGAAAAGGCACCGGTGAGACGATGGGCAAACCGCTCACCGCTGGAGAGCAGGCGTTCAAAGGCCACGCCCTGGGAGATCGGGCCATCATAGAAGAACAGATTGATCGTGCGCCCGGATGGCAGTTTCTGTAGGTAGGCCATAGTTGGGTCAATATGACCACCCACCACATCCTGCCACTGTTTACTACCCTGTGCCCGAACGCGCCTGGCTTGATAGGGTGAGAGGATCGTGAATTTGATATCAAGCTCGGCCAGGATCTCCAGTGTTTCCAGATCGACCGCTGTTTCGGCCAGCCACATCCCCTCTGGTTTACGCCCAAAGCGTTTTTCAAAATCGCGGATACCCCAGAATACCTGGGTATATTTGTCCCGTTTGTTCGCCAGGGGCATAATCATATGATTATACACCTGCGCCAGTGCTGAACCATGCCCACCAAAATATTTCTGGCTCTCGCGATCAGCCGCCAGGATCGTGCGATAGGCTGACGGGGCTTTCTTTTCCATCCACGAGAGTAAGGTTGGGCCAAAGTTAAAACTGATGCGCGCATAGTTGTTGACAATCTGAATAATGCGGTTCTGCCCATCCAGAATACGGGAAACGCCATTTGTTGCATAACACTCGGCTGTAATCCGCTCATTCCAATCGTGAAAGGGATAGGCCGAATCCTGCACCTCAATCTCCTCCAGCCAGGGATTCTCGCGCGGCGGTTGATAGAAATGTCCATGAATACAAATATAGCGCTCCATATTGTCTTTTTGCTCCTGCTGTTGGCGTGATCCCGCTCGGTTACCATACCTCCCGGTATGGTTACAAATACCATGATTGCCCTGGTACTGACGAATCGTCTACGTAAGGATTGGTACCACTGGTGCCGCTATTGGCTGCTCGCCAGCCAGGTCTACGATTTTGGTACTTTCAGGTCTACGACTTTGGTAACTTCACCACCGTGAGCCAGAATGTAGTGCCCTCGATGCGGATATCGAGTTAATCTGCGTCCTACGACTTTGGTAACTTCACCACCGTGAGCCAGAATACCTCAATCGCTTGCATAACTTGTGTGAATTGATCAAGATCAACCGGTTTCGTGATATAACAATTGGCATTCAAGTCATAGGCTTTGAGGATATCCTCCTCGGCTCGTGAGGTGGTTAAGACGACCACCGGAATACGTTTCAGTGTATCATCGGCTTTAATCTCTTTGAGTACCTGCCGTCCATCTTTGCGCGGCAAGTTGAGATCGAGCAGGATGAGATCCGGGCGGATGGCAGTTGCATACTGCCCTTGCCGACGCAGAAACTCCATGGCCTCGACCCCATCGCGTACCACACTTAACTTGTTGGGTACCTCGGCATCTTTCAGGGCTTCCATCGTCAATCGTACATCACCTGGATTATCTTCGACGAGCAAGATTTTTAAAATCTGATTGGTATCTCCAAAAGACATTTCTGATTGCCTCCTTTGGCAGAGATTATGCGGGAAGCGGTTGTCTCCTTCCCTGGGATCGGTAGAACGGTAACGTAGATCTCGCAATCGTTGTATTGTGTTGTTGTGTTATGCCAAGCTGCAGCCAGGTATGTCCATTGCCAACATGGCAGACAGAGTATCGATACCCTGGCTGATGGGGGTCGTGGTGACCAGATCGGCTGCCCAGGAAAAGGCAACGGTTCATACTGAGAGTGATATGGACATTCCTGTCTGTGTCTGAACGGGGCGGAAATGTCCCTTCCAGACGTTGGTGCCACCACATGTGAACAGTTACATAAGGTACGCGGTCGCTCGAACCAGACGTCTTTTTTACCTTTGACAGAGCAAGGGTTGACACAGGGCACTGCCCCTTCATCTGTTTTGGGCCCCAGATTGTTATCGTAGGCACGAAGGGCATGGACTACACGCCCTCGCATAACTCCTGACAGTTATAGCACAGATATTTTTCATAAACAGGGTGTAAGTGGTCGCTCGAACACAACGTCTTTTTCGTCTGCAACAGCATGGAAGAAAGACTGCCGCAGACGAAAGGGCAAACTGACCATACCACCACGCAGCTTCTGTCCTGGATAGCAGTGTGATACCATTATTTATTGGCGTGAATGGTAGCACAGAATTTCAGCGCCGACAAGTATCTGATCAGCCAGTGTATTCAGAATACACACTGGGTAACCGTTCAGGGGGACTTGCGCCAGCGGGGTTGCGCGGGGGCCGCAGGCCCCCG